>JAQUCE010000060.1 GCA_028686345.1 Kiritimatiellia bacterium | reverse complement strand
GTTGGCTCTCAGAGTCAAGCAAAGATAATGAAATACTTTAGCGCGCCTTTGGCGAACAACCACCCGGCACCTGCTAATTGCTTCATCCTCCTGCGCCAAGGTTACGGCGGACATGCTGGAAGCAGCCCTACACCCCCAGGACGTGCTTTTCACATGCCTGTTGCCGCCATCGTCAACCAAAGGCGCAGCCGACCTCAGTAGGTCCGGTTTCCAACCGGACATGTCCGATTGGAAATCGGAGCTACGTTGCTCCGCGCCCTTTTCACTTTAGAACTTTAGAACTCTCGAACTTTAGAACTTTAGAACTTCTTCACTCCGCGCCCAGTGCGCGGACCTAGACCCTTAGTAGCTGGTTTATCCGTTATCAACGCCCACACGAATAATTAGTTTGCCCAGGTTTTTTCCGGTGAGCAATCCGATGAATGCGTCGGGTGCGGCTTCGAGTTCGTCCACGATGTCCTCGAGAAACTTGATTTTTCCCTCTTTGACCCAGGCACCCATAGTTGCGGCGAACTCTTTGTAATGCGCAAACAATCCGCAGACTGGAATACGCGCTTTTACGTTAACAGCGGGAATTTAGCACGAACTTGCGGTTGATTTTTTTGGTTTGCTTCATTGTATGCTCTTTTTTTGTATTTGAATTTACCAGATGGCAATCACTGTGCCGGTTAGAGGAGGCGGTAGAGGAGCCCCGATTCCGGAAAGCATCACATCATCGACATACCAGCCGGTGCCAGCAGTGCTACTATCGGTACCAAGCCTCCATCGCATTTTCAGTGAGTGTCCGGCATATTTAGCTGTGTCGGTTAAAGCAACAACAACCTGCTGGAATCCACCGCTGGTGTTTGTCCAGGCTTGTCTGGAGTTGAGTGGGTTAGCGTTTGCGGGCTTCCCCGGTGTGTTGATAGTTCCGTTGTAACCATTGGCGCTAAAGGCGGCACCGGACTCCGATGACATTACATCAAACCACGCACCTTCATCAAGTGAGAACTCAAGCACACCGCCATCACGCCCGTTTTCAAAGGAAAAGTCGTGCCAAAAAGAGATTTGCAGATCCGCGGCCGCCGCATTAATCATCAACGTGGGTGAAATAAGAGCTGTGTCGGAGCGTGTTGCAACCGCAGGGGAAAACATTGAGCGTGTCGGCGAAACACTCTTTGCAGTTGAGATTGCCCATTGGCTGACTCCTTGGTCTGCTAGGGTGGTCCAGCCTCTGGAGGCAATATCCTCTGTTTCAAAATCCTCACTCCAGATGGTATCGGGTACAACAAAAGCGTTGTAGAGAGTCGCTCGCTGACCGTCCGGATTTGTCACTCTCAAATTCCACCAACCCGATGCCATATCTGAGGTGTCGGCACGCGCTTTGATGGTATCACCTGTCAACTCTATGTTTGTCAGTGGTCTATCCGCCACTCCGATACGTGTTAAGCGCAGGGTTGCCCCTGACATTATGTGATCAGTGGTGAGCGTAAACAAGAGCGAACCGGAGCCGGTTAACGGAGTTGAACTGGTTAATACTGGTCGAGGGGCAATGTTGGTTTTATCCACACCGCTTAGGATTAAAGAGAATGGCTGACTGCCGTTGCTGAGTGTGCCAGCAAATGTGACACGCGCTTGATAAATCCCCGATATGGCGGGGGAATCAATCAGTACCTGTTCAACGTTATCCGTGTTGTTAGAGCCAGTGACCGCCGGATAGGCGCAGGAGGCGACGCTCCAGTCGCCTACAAACGGCATCACCCACGGTTCAAACTCTGAGCTGTCAGTGGCAATAACGCGCAGGTCCAGATTGTTGACCAAACGCACTGTGCGCGAATCTCCTGTTGTGGTACTGGCACCCGCGGGGTCGCTCCAGCAAAGGGTGGCGCGAATGGGTGTAACGCCATCCCACTTGAAATTAACGCTGACACTTCTCCGACTGGTGGATAGCCGGTCTTCCACAACCCGTTGCGTGTTTGGATAACTGCGATAGTCCTGTAAAAGGTCGGCTGCTTTTTGCCCGTTGATCAGCCCCCATCCGTATGTATAGTCAGGTCCAGCGTTGCCTTTGTCATCAGCAGTATGAATTAAAAGGGCTTTAAGAGTGCTGGCCCGCATAACATGGCCGGGGAACAGCGAGTCATACCACTCAACCAGCAGCTGAGCTGTTCCCGCTGCGTTTGGCGTTGCCATACTGGTGCCTGAGGAAGTGTAATACGCTGTATCGCCGGAAGCCCGCGAAGAGTAGAGAGCATGTCCGTTTGCCACAATATCCGGCTTGATCCGTCCGTCATCAGTGGGACCGTATGATGAAAAGCTGTTGATCGTCGCCGTAGCGGCCGACCGCAACCCACCGGATACGGCATCAGTGACTGAGCCAACGGTGATAACATTTTTGGCCAGCGCATGAAAGCTGCTGGTGTCATATCCGCTGCGATAGATTCCATCTCCAGGAGGGTGCAGGGCCGGATTGTAGCTGACAGCTGTCCCGCCGGGAGAGAGGGCAACAGAGTCTCCCGCCCCAGGGTTTTCACTTCGGTCATTGCCGGCGGCCCAGAAGATTTGATAGTAGGGCAGGTTATAGCTGAGCGTGTCGATATCCCGCGAATGGGTTGAATACATCCCGAAATCATTCTCCACTGCGCCAGCATCCGTACCGTTGCCCCACCACTCCCATTTAATCTCCGTATTGATATAAGCCCACCCCGCAAAGTAGCCGTAGCTATGGGTGGAGATATACAATTTTCCCGATTCGCCGGGATAGGAGGCACCAGCTTCAATCATTTCACTAAGATCACTGTTCCAGTCATAGCTGTTTATATAAACGGCCGGCGCCATCCCTTTGGCTGAACTGACAACTCCGGCAGCGCCGATTGTGCCGCCGACATGGGTGGAGTGATCAACTGCCGCTGCCCCATCTATGGAGGTTACACGTCCACCAAACTCCTGATGTGTGATCCGCACAGAACCGGCATCCCAGATTCCGATGATCGAGGAGCTGCCATCTACAGAGTATGGCACCACCGTCAGCAGGTTGGCGCCGGATGATATTGCGGCATTGGCATTCAGTGTGGTCCGGTAAAGAGGGGTGTCATCATAAAACTCAGCCAGCTCATACACATGACCGTCGGGACGCTCAACACGCAGTGACAAACCCGCCTGCTGTGCTCGCACCATCGCTGCGGTGCGATGTTCCTTCTCTTTTTTACGAACACTCTCTACAACGCGCTGCCTGGCAGCGGGATTTTTTATATCACCTGCCTCCTTAATCACCTCGGCAAGCGGAGGCGGTCTGCCATCCGTTGCAGCTGCGAAGAGTTGTGATGTTAAACCGCAATATACAACAAAAATCAAATATTTTAAGTTTTGCATTTTTCAATGACTCTTCCGAAAAGTCAACTTCAGACTCTTGGTTTTATTAACCGATGTTTAATTTCCAACAACAGCAAACAGACTTTGTTTGAATTTGTTCTCATCTTCGTTGTTGTAAAAAGGTACGCCCACAAGCCTGTGTTTTTGAGTTTTGCTCTCTGTCTTAAATTCGAGTGTCCTGCCTTTAAATTTCTCGGTGATCTCCCGTAGAAAGTCCTGCTTCCATTTATCATGCTCTTTCAGGTGCTTTCCCTTTGGTTCAACAAATATCTGATAGGTCAGCATCTCGCCATTTTTTTCGCGCAAAAACAGCACAAAATCAGGTTCAAATCCCTGCCCGTCAGAAAAACTGTATATCTTGAAATGGCCTTCATTTCGGATAAGATAGATTCCGTCATATTGCTTTTTAAGCGTATCCACCTGTCTCTCAAGCATTCTTACAAACGCCTTCTCTTCACTGGTACCGTAATTCGCATTAAAAACATACCACTCCTTATCCTCGACAAACTGCTCATCACCTTGGGCCCGTTCACTGCCCTCAACCAGCTTTAGAACTTTATCTGTAAAAACAGAACAGACTGGTTTTAATTTGAACCTCTCCGTGCCGATATACTCTGTGGTGTTTTTCCGCAATTCAGCTTCAATCTGTTCAAGTAATCCGCTCAGACCTTCAAGTTGAGTCTTGTTAGACAAAAGATAGATCTCTGATACCCTGCTTTGAAAGGTAATTTCTAAGCCACCCAGATAATTATCTGATTCTATAAACTCCCGCATGGATGAAATATGGGGGAAATACCTATGAATGGATTGAAAGGTGAAAAACGGCTGCCGTGCAATGGCATTATAAACAATGTGCCGTGGCATCTCTTTTACTTTGATGTCTCTTCTTCCTGATTCCACGATTGCTTTGTAATCACCGTCCCCGGTCAACAGGGCATCCGCCACCCCGCGACCGCTTGCCAACGTGTATTCATAGTTTTTCTTTGTTACGCCGATATCTGAAAACGATCTGACAGACTCATTCCTGTTCCGAACACGCTCATTAAGATAGATCAGCCCGCTTTTAAAGAAATTCGTTTCCTTGAAAGCCTCTTTTAATTTAAGCTCTCTTGTGATCTCCCGCTCATCCAGCATACCCTCTTTAATCAAAGCAGTGCGCAGCTCCGAGATATAACGGGAATCATTGATACTGTGGTAATGCAACTCCTCAAGCACCCGCATTTCATGTTCAAGGTTATTGTCATATTTCCTCTGAAAGCGATCTTTGTGCTCAGAAGTTGTAAACGGGAAATAACGCGCTCCCCGTCCGATTAGCTGAGCTTCCGCCATCGTGGTTTTCCCTGGCTTGCCTGCCTTTGAATCTCTAACCGTATAACACCGGACAATGTCGAACAAATTTAAAACATCCCAGCCTTCATTAAGTTTCTGCACCGCGAATATGGCCCGGATACGGTTATCTTTCTCCTCCAGCGTATTCAGCAAAATTTGCTGATTTTCTTTCTCTTTTTCCTCGTTAACGGAAATACAGCGGCTTTCGTCAAATTCACGTCGCAGCCGCTCCGCAAGCTGCCCTGCGGTAATATGATTTTCATCAAAGAAGCAAAATGCCCTTTCAACAAGCGCAAGGTCGGATTTATCCCGTATCTGTTTGATAACATCTTCCGAAAGAGCGTCAATCAAGCGATGAAAGTTGGCTTTATTCTCCTGTGATTGAGCAATCGTTCTTTGAGCTTTGAATAAGATTACTGGCTTCAAGTTAATGCGATGTTTCGCTGCCACCTCCTGCTTATACTGGCTGAGAATCAGCGCCTGAACAATGCGGTCTTTCTCGTCAAAATCAGCCTGCACAATATAAACATCTTTGGAATATTTATCATCTCTGAACTGACGCAGGTCGTAGCGATACAGGACTTTGTTTTTGTACTTATCAGCAATGTACGCATTCGTGTAATCCAGTGTGGCGGTAAACTCCAGCAGCAGATTATCCTCATTTTGCTGGAAGATCCGCTCAACAGTGTTCTCCCAGCTTTCAAGCATCTCTACCTGAGCTTTGGTACGGGTATTCATGTGGTGCGCTTCATCTGAAAGCAGCACAATCCTTTTATCTTTGAAATCGTCATAGGTTATGGCGTTTTCTTTTTCTGTGGTTAAATCCGAATGCAGTTTCTGGATGGTGGTAAAGCAGATATTAATATCATTTTCGTTAATGCCTTCAAAGTTGGCAACTGAGGTCACAGAGACCCGCTTTGTGCCGAACCGGATGTTTTCAGAAAAAAGAAATTTGGATGAGAGGGGGTTAAGAAAATTGTCCCGTGTTTTCTCAATAATATTGGTTGAGTTGACAAAAAACAGGAAATTACGATAGCCCCTCTCATACAGATAAAGGATCAAGCCCGCCATAATCAGCGTTTTGCCGCTGCCTGTCGCCATATTGAACAAAAATTGCAGCGGCCACTCTTTGTCAGGAAAATCATGGTCCAGACAATAAAAAAACCCCTCAAAGGCCTCCTTCTGATAAGGACGAAGCTCAAAACGCGGATTCAGGTTTTCTTTGAGATAAACGGGAATCTCCTTTTTCAAAAACCCTAATTCAGAAGCGGAATCAAGCGTTTCATATAAAAACTTTTCCGCCATTACGCATTCTCCCCGTAAAATGCCTGGTTCAGTTTTTTGTCCTCGTCACTGACATTAAAATCCGCATCATTGATCTCCGAAAGATTGACATAGAGCTGGTTCTTATTCAGCAACTCCGCCAGCAGTTTCTTCTGCTTGTTCAATCCGTTCTCAGTTTCCCCAATGGCCATAAAATCATTGACCGCCTCCTCCGGTTTTTCCGAGTTGACATACCAGTTGAGGAACGAGTTTTCGGCCACATCTTTCCAGAGATTGACAAGCTCCTGTGTACTCTTAGCGCCTTGAATCTTATCCATAAAGGCTTCATTGTATTTCATCAGCTCACAATAAACAAAGTCACCGCCGCCCTGCCAATTGACGGCTTTGGAGATGCCGCCAGCATCAAACTCTAACTCATCAAACATCTTTTCGTCTTTTTTGACATTTGTGCCGATCACTTTTTTCAAGCGCTCAGCTGTAATGGTTTCTACATAATCCATTTGCTCAACAGTGATCCATTGGCGGTTCATTTTGTGAGCGACAGCCGCAGTTGTAGCGGAACCGGCGAAAAAATCGAGCACAATATCACCCTCATCTTCGTTTGTGGCAATTTGAATTATGCGTTGCAAAAGTCGCTCAGGTTTTGGGGTGAGAAAAGAATCAGCTACTCCAAACAACGCTATTGATTCTTTTTTTGCTTCTTGATTATGCCCTACCTCATTATTAGGCCACCACGACCAAACAGTATTACTTTCAACTTCATTCAAGTAGGTTTTACGACGGGGCACACCACAACCATCTTGCCCGAACCACATTCTGCCATTTTTTGCTAATTCCAAATAAACGCTTTCAATGTTTTTCCAACATCGTCCTTCGGGTGGATAATATTTTTTGCCGCCAGGAGTTGCAATTTGATACATTTGGTTTGGACGATAACCTTGTGCGGTAAAATCTGAGGATACCCACGGGCCATTAGGATCATTGTCAGGATTCTTAAAGGCTTCTCTTTGCTTTTCAGTTTTCGGCAATTTGTTTGCTACGGTTTTAAATATTTCTTTGTTTTTCGCAAACACCAAAATATGATCGTGACCATCTCCAATTACTGCACGCATGTCAGGTGAAGTTCGCTTTTGCCACAGTACGTTTCGTACAAAGTTCTCCCGCCCAAAAATATCATCACACAATACCTTCAAGTAATGTGCTTCGTCATCATCGATATTGATCCAGATAGAACCATCATTTCTCAATAATTCCCGCGACACCTCCAGCCGATTCTTCATAAAAGTCAGCCATGTCGAATGGTTGAAATTATCGTTGTAACCAAAAGAATCAGTTCCTGTATTATACGGCGGATCAATATAAATCAGTTTCACCTTACCGCGAAACTGTTTTTTCAGTGTGTGCAGCGCCAGCAGGTTATTTCCTTTAACAATCAGGTTTTCCCTGATCGTCCCGCTTTCATCCCGCTTAAACTCTGTGACCTTTTGCTCACCGTCAACCGTATAACGCTTCCAATTGGCCAGCACCTTCGGATCAAACAGACGGTCAATCTCATCCTGGGCCAGAATTTCATTGAAGAAGATCTCTTTGCGTTTTTCTTCCTCTTGCGTTTGTCCGCCCTCTAGCACACAATCCTTATACGGCCAGACAAGCGAGACCTCGCCCCGTTCACGCAAAAACTTACCGTCAATATTCAAGCCGATTTTATTTCTGAAGCGGGTATAAGAATTAGCGAGAAAATTCTTAGCGGAAACATACTCAATAAACGTATTGATATTAAAAATCCAGTGACATTCAATCTCATCAAAGAACTTATCTTTTATTTCAGGCTTTCCAAGCAGCAGCCTCACCAGGTCATGGTCAATCTTCCATGCCCGGTCAATCACTGCCGCCCTGACCAACTCCCCCTCATCATCTACAAACCGGGAATCCGTCTTCAGCAACTCAATCAAATTTTCATTAAAGCTCATTTTCATGTAGTACATTTTATCATAGTTTTACATACGGTTCAATGGTATGAACCACACTTCGTGAACCGATAAATTGATTCAGCAATTGATGAAAATTACCCTGGTTTTGGGTTGTGTGATATACAAGTGTGAATTGTTGTGTTAAAGTATGAGAAACTTTATGGGAAGTTGACATCATGACAGATTTAACGCCGTCCACAAATAGCTTTTTTGACGAACAAAGCGAACAGTCGATGATAAAGTCTCGCATCATCGCAAAATATTTCTCCGCTTGGGCAAATGTCATTCTCGGAGTACAAAAGCGGAGTTTTCGATTGAATCAAAAAATGGCATATATCGATTTATTCGCTGGGCCGGGTCGCTATACCGATGAAAGTAAATCTACACCAATTTTGGTTTTAGAGACCATTCTTGCAAATCCTGAGCTCAAGTCTCGGATGATAACCTTATTCAACGACAAGAACATAAATAATGCCAACAGTTTGAAAGAAGCCATTTTCGCCTTACCCAGAATCTCTGAATTGAAATATCCCCCAGTAGTTTCTAATACGGAAATCGGAGATGAAATCGCAAAGTTATTTCAAGAAAAAAAGTTAGTACCTACCTTTTTTTTGTTGATCCTTGGGGATATAAAGGGCTTTCTTTGAACCTTATATCTTCCATTATCAAAGACTGGGGTTGTGATTGCGTGTTTTTCTTTAATTTCAACCGCATCAACATGGGTGTAGCAAACCTTGCAGTTGAACCGCATCTTGTTTCAATGTTTGGTCCGGAAAGATTGTCGTTCCTACGTGACCTTTTATCAGGGAAAACCCCGCACGAAAGGGAGATTGTGATTGTTGAGAATCTATGCGATGCACTGAAAGAAAAAGGTAGTAAATTTGTTTTACCGTTCCGCTTCAAGAACGCAAAAGGGGATCGAACAAGTCATCATTTAATTTTTCTTAGCAAAGATTTCAGAGGATACGACATCATGAAAGATATTATGTGGCGAGAAACCACTGACCACCGGGATGGAGTTGCGATATCGTTTGAATACAATCCTCGTGACAGTTCATATCGTCAAGGGTCACTGTTTGATTCACTATCCCTGCCACTCGACGAGTTGGAAGGGATGTTGTTAAACACCTATTGCGGGAGGACTATTGACTTTCTGTCCCTATACGAGGAACACAGCGTCAACAAGCCATTTGTACGGAAAAACTATAAAAAAATACTGACTCAAATGTTTGAAGACGGAAAGATATCAGCGAAAAACGCCATAACAGGAAAACCACCTCGCAAAGGAACATTTTCCGACAAAATGCAAATTATATTCGGAGACTCCAAGTGAAAACTACGAAAATTGAATGGACAGACCGCACGTGGAACCCCATAACAGGATGTACAAAAATATCGTCTGGCTGTGTTCACTGTTACGCCGACGTTATGTCACGGCGGTTAAAGGCGATGGGGCAAAAAAAATATAAGAATGGCTTCAAGCTTACCTTGCACGAAAACACCCTTCAACAGCCACTGGCTTGGAAATCGCCACACGACATATTCGTCTGTTCCATGAGCGATCTTTTTCATGAAGAAGTTCCAGATTCTTTTTTGGTCAAGGTCATGGAAACGATTAAACTCACCCCACAACACCGCTATCAACTCCTGACCAAACGTGCCGAACGCATGGCAGACTTTTTTTTCAGGTATCCTGTCCCACATAATGTATGGTTAGGAGTCACAGTTGAGGATCAAAAGTCAAAAGAACGTATTGACGTCCTTCGTAAACTTGCAGGAGCACCAATTCGCTTTCTCTCCTGTGAACCGTTGTTAGAAGACCTTGGGAAATTAGATTTAACAAATATCGACTGGGTAATCGTAGGCGGTGAGAGTGGCCCTCGCGCACGTCCGATGCAAGAAACGTGGGTGCTATCAATAAAAGAACAAACAGAGACTCAGGGCTCGACGTTTTTCTTCAAACAATGGGGAACATGGGGAAGCGATGGAATTAAACGCAGCAAGCAAGCAAACGGCAAAAAACTCCGTGGAAAAGTTTGCCAGAAAATCCCCCTGTCAACACAAACAATGAACCTTGCTAAAGCATAAACCGCTTTAGCAGTCACAAATCAATTTGTCTATGGTTTGAGGTGAAACAGCAGTTAATTGATTCGGCCCAAGGTAACGCAACAGGCCGGGAACCGAACGTCATGTATTACCGGTAATTTGTGTCGTGCAGTGGACAAAATACTCAAGTGAATGCGCTTGTTAGGCTTGCCTATTTTTCAATCTAGAAAAAAATTCTTGCGTCGCGCAGCCTACAAGCCAATGCAACACTTAAAGAGTTGAAAACGGCCATGCGGTAAAGTACACTTCCTTTATGCGACAAAACATGAAAGGAGGCTATATGTCCTTTACACGCATGACCAGTGAAGAGCGTAGACTAATCTACGCTTGGAAGCAAGACGGAAAGTCAATGCGCGAGATGGCGCGGCTTTTGGGGCGCGATGCGAGCTCGATAAGCCGCGAAATTCGGCGGAACACTGGCGAACGGGGATATCGTCCGAAACAGGCGCAGGAAATGGCTGATGCCAGGGCGAAGCGGGCGGGGCCGAGACTATTCACGGAGGAAATTCGGTTGGAAGTCGAGGCTAAACTGTGCGAAGGCTAGACACCTGAGATCATTTGCGGACGGGCGAAGTTTGAGGGACGGGCGCACGTGTGTCCAGAGACGATATACACGCACATCTATAAAAATGCGAAAGCGGGCGGAGCTCTTTGGAAAAACTTGCCGCGCGTAACGCGCTACACGCTTGTCGGATGGTCGCCCACCAAGGATGCGGACTCAATTACGCAGGTGATTATACGCCTTCTGAAGTCTATTGGAATCGCATGTACGGGTATCACATTTGATAATGGCAAAGAATTCTCCATGCATGAGGTGATTGCCCGTGAGTTAAACGTGGACGTTTTCTTTGCTCGACCTTACCATTCATGAGTAAAGAACACTGCCGTTGCCACGTAACGGTGACACAGAAACAGGAGATGTGACTCCCGTACTGAAATAGGTCATGCCAGAGGATGAGGCTGAAATTAAAGCCGCATTCGCCAAGGCTATTGTCGTGCGGGCAAAGGGTGCAGAAGCGAAGGAACTGGCCGATCGCTATTTTCTCGAGACGTTTGTTCGCGTTCACCGCGCGGGCGAAGGTGCGCCTTACACTGGGCTCAAAGATGAACCGGTGATCCTATCGTGGCCATGGCCGACAAAGCACTGGCTACTGGATCAGCGGATGATATGATTGAAAAGCTCTCCGCGCACATGACGAAAGTCATTCAAGGAAAGTTTGAGTGTGAAAAGGCACGCAGGCGGGGCTTCCACCTTCTGAAATACGGCGTACATGACGGTGTGACATGTTGGTCGCTGTCTGCGTCGTACGCAAACAGGCAGCTATGCTGGGCTAGGCTCGCTATGGAGAGCGTCTGTTCGCCCATGATTACCGCGAAAAACAGAGCTTTTTCGCTTCAGCGATTGAAATGGTTCCACATGCAGCTTTTTGAAGTGCGTTGGCTTCGAGGCTTTGGTGCCCCTCGGCTGCAATGCGTTTGCAAAAATCTAACCGGTTGTCGCCGCGGCTGATCGCTTCCGAAAGTTCCGCTCCTATGGGTGTGATTTCATAGATACCGATACGTCCGGCATAGCCGTAGTTGTCGCACTCTCCACATCCAACGGCTTTCGATACTGTGACTGGTGGAGTCAGTCCGTGCTTCTCATACAGAGCACATTCGTTCGGAGTCGGTGCCCGTTGCTGGGAGCATTTCCGACAAACTCTGCGCAGGAGTTCCTGAGTGATCACGAGACGCAGTGCGCCGCTCAATACGTACCTCGGTACAGAGTAATGCTTGAGGGCGTCGATTGCCATGGCGGCATCTGTCGCGTGGATGGTAGCAACAACAAGACGTCCGGCAAGTGCAGCGCGGGCAGCCGTTGTGGCGGAGTTCTCGTCGCGGATCTCACCGATGAGAATCGCGTCGGGGTCCATTCGGAGCAAGACACGCAACCCTGCCTGCATGTCGAGTCCATGGTGCTGATTGACCTGAAGCTGTCGGATCCCGGGGAGCCTGAATTCCACCGGGTCTTCAATTGAGACAACGATGTTCCGCTGCAGGTCAAGGGCATTGGCAAGTGCGTACAAGGTGCTTGTCTTTCCAGTGCCTGTTCCTCCGGCAACGAGGATCAGTCCGTGTCCGCGATGTATAGCGTCCGTAATATGCTGCAAATTCTCAGCCCGCAGCCCTAGGCTCTCTAAGTCGAGAACGGTACGGTCTGCTGCCAGAAAACGTAAGTGGGCGGCTGCCCGCACTCCAACAGGGATAATGGAAACACGGATACGAAAGTCGCCCCACTCGCTTTGAAGCTCAATATCACTTTCGAGGGGGACGAAAGAGTGATCGGTGTTCAGATTGGCGGCAACTTTAATCTGGTTGATGATCCGGCCTCTCTGATCAGCCTGGATGAGCTCTTTCCGCTGCAGAATCCCATCAACTCGAAAGCGGAGGACCTCCTCAGACGGCGCGGGATCAAAGTGAATATCGGTGGCGCGCTCGGTGAGCGCGATACGAAGCACGGATCGCAACGGCTCTGGCAAGTCGTTAAACTGCCTTGATGTGTGAACAGCACGTTGTGGAAGCGGGTTCATCAGAAACCTCCTTTTATGTAAAATGACGGTTGTCTGCCATTTTTTGTTAAGTCACTCTGTGGCAGCACCTCTGCGATTAGCCGCCGTGAGCCAGCGGCCAATCGCTTTTATTGATGTTTTATTTAAGCCGCAAGACAACATAGCGTGAGTATTTTTTATCCTGAACACGTAGAAGCAGCGTCCCGTTTTTCTCCGCTTCGCTAACGGCTTGAAGGAACGCTTTGACAGTTGTTACTGGTTTGCGATTTGCACTAATGATCAGGTTACCAGGTTGAATACCCGCCTGCCCGGCAAGGCTGCCTTGCTCCACGTTCGTCACGATAACCCCGGCATCCCCTTCATAACCGTATTTCTGCGCGTTTTCAGCTGTCATGTTTTGAACGCTGAGCCCTAGTTTCTGGGAGAGCTCCGGAACACTCTCAGCAACGGCGATATCATCAGGCAGTTCCTCTGTCTGAGCTTCGACCTTAATCTCCTTCCCATCCCGGAAAACAGATAGTTTCAGCTTTGTTCCCGGTGGATTGGACGAAATTTCATTACGGAATTCGCCGATGTCTTTTACGGGTTTACCGTTCAGTTGCAGTATGATGTCGCCTTGCTTCAGTTCAGCTTTTTCAGCGGGTGAGTCTGCACTGACATCGGAGACGAGGATGCCGGTTGGCTCTTCGAGGTCAAACGATTCGGCCAGGTCGCCCGTCATTTCCTGAATGATAACACCCAGATAGCCGCGTGTGACTTTTCCGCTCTTAACAAGCTGCTCCTTTATGGATTTGGCCATGTTAACAGGGATGGCAAAGCCGATGCCCATATTGCCCCCGCTCCGACTGTAGATCGCAGTATTGATGCCCACAACTTCGCCATTGATGTTCAGCAGAGGCCCCCCCGAGTTTCCAGGATTGATGGCGGCATCTGTCTGAATAAAGTCCTCATAGTCAGTGATCCCCATACCGCTGCGCCCCTTGGCACTGACGATACCAGCTGTTAGTGTAGCCGTTAAACCGAACGGATTGCCGATTGCGACAACCCATTCGCCTACACGAATAGCTGCCGAATCACCCAGTTTCAGGCAGGGTAGCTCTTTGCTGTCGATCTTGACCACCGCGACCTCGGATTTCGCATCCGTTCCGATCCGTTTAGCTTCAAACTCCCGGCCATCATGCAGCTTGACAGTAATCTTGTCCGCATCACCAACAACATGGTGGTTTGTTAATATGTAGCCGTCCTTGCTAATTAAAAAACCTGATCCCTGCCCCATCTGCCTGAACTTGCGCGGCTGATTGTGCGGCCTGTTGGGAGCCTGTCCATGGAAGAAACGACGTAGAAATTCGTCTCCGAAAAACCCGAAAGGGTCGTTATAGCCAAAGGGCTGAGCTGGAATTCCAACGACTGTGGTCTTCTCTGCGCTGATAAAGACAACCGCCGGGGTTGCCTGCTCCGCGATCTCGGCAAAAGCCGCGCCGGTCATTTCCAGAATATTAACAGGGTTAGCTCTCTTGGCATTGGCACACATGGTTGTACCGAAGATCAGGATAAGAGCTGCGATACAAGTATAAATTCTTTGATCTCTGCGATATCTTGTGTTCATTTTATCTCTCCTTTCATAACTTCAGTTTTAGCTATCTTGTTTCGCCTTTGGGATCTCAATGTAAAGTATTCCTTTCTTATTTTTTGTGGTCATCTTATCGGCCTGTACAGAACCCGGAAGCATTATTGTGCGGCTAAATTTGCCGCTGCGGCGCTCCTGTCGGAGCATCTTTCCATCCTCTTCATCCCGGATCTCCGACTCAACAGAGCCTGAGATTGTGAGCTCCTGTCCGTCCAGATTGATATCAAGTTGCGATTCCTCCGCTCCTGGTAGATCGACCGTAACCAGGTAGCGATCACCTTTATCTTCAATGTTGACAGAGGGCGAAAACGTATGGGTGCCGAAAAAGCTCCCGAAGTCATCACTCTTCTGGAACCGGTTGTAGGCATTACCGAACATCTGGTTGATGCGGTCATGCATGGAGTGCATCTCCTTGAACGGATTCCAATCATCAAGGCTCCAGTCAAACGGGTCGCGACCGAACAGGTCTTTGGCCGGTGCGGATGTTCCAGCCGATTTTTCCTTGTCATCAGATGCGATAACACGGGGAGCGGAAGCTCCTTCATTGATGTCTCTGCGGAGCTCTTTTCGCAGCCCAAGCATGGCGATACTCTGCACCACGACAGCTGCAAGCAGAACAACCACAAGTGTTGTGAGCAAGGTAAGTTTGTTGTTGTTATTGTCTTTCATCTCTAACCTCCTTCTCTTTATGCAGCCGGAGGCGTGTGAGTGCCCCCGGCACTACCATTACCAGACTTCTTAGAACTGGCTGATTTTCTCCTTAATCTTGTTGTTGTTAGTAGTTTTGTGTGTCTGTATCTATCGCCTTGTCGAGGTCGCTCCCCTAAGGGACGGCAGCTTATGTGCCCGTCTCTGAAGATCAGGTGGCATCTCAATCACTGCCAACCGCTTCAGGGTCGCGAAATATCACTCACTTTCGATGGTGATAGCCTTTCGTTTGGCCTGATCCTCCTCGGTTTTTGGAATTGTGACGGTCAGGATGCCTTTCTTGAACTTGGCCTTAGCCTTGGCTCCATCGACACTCGCGGGCAGCGGAATGGCACGATGGAACGATCCATAGGACTGCTCCCGGCTGTACCAGTTCTTGCCCTTGTCCTCCTTTTCCTCCCGCTTCTCACCGCGGATTGTGAGGGCTGCCTCGTCCATCTCCACGGAGATATCCTTTTCATCCATGCCGGGCAGCTCAGCCGAGACGATTACATCCTTGTCCGTCTCGGAGACGTCCACCCGAGGACTAAAGGCGGCATCAAGGAGATCCCTCTCACCCCAACGCGGGGCAAGTGGAAAGTCCGTGAAAAAATCGTCAAACAAACGATTCATCTCCCTTTGGAAACTCCGGAAGGGATCGTATTCACCGCGCCTGACGGGCATATTGTCCCGTCCGCATCCAAATCTTGGAACTAGATCTCTGATAGACATAGCTTCTCTCCTTTCGTTTTTGTTGGAGACAAAATTTTGCCTCCAATTTTGTTGTTATCCTTTCATTTAACATGCCTTTTAATTTCTGCCTTATAGCTAGCAAATAATATACCACTCTACTCAAGTACAGAGTTGCTTTCTGGCGTAAAAAACTATGATATAACATGTTAATTGTATAATAGGCAGGAGCACACAAAAGTAGTTCGAAACAAGACTCGCGACTTTCTGACACATTTTTTTTGCGTTAAGTGCGTCATAATGGCACGCTTCTGGGTAAAACACCTAGAACCCAACCTGACGCGCTTGCTGTACGACTTTTCAGTTTCACTCAAGTTGAAAATGTAGAGTTGGCTCTCTGAGCCAATCAAAGATCATGAAATCTTTTGGCGCGCCTTTGACGAACTAAATCATAACACCGCCGATCATGCTGTAAAAGCGAAGCTGGTCTTGCACCTTGATTTGCGATCTTGCTTTCAGGCACAGTATAGTCTAATCTAGTGGTGGATTATGGGGTGGAGTATGCCTTCAGAAACAAGGCGTTCTGCCAACAGATTGTTCGGTCAGTCCAATAGTAGAGCGATAAACTGTTCATCACGTTTGCCTTCAAATCTGGGATAGCAATAGGCCGCTACCGCCTCTACAGAATCAAATGTCATGGTGCGGGCATTGAGTCTGCGTACGCGTTTCCCGGTTTCGAAGGCGGCTTTAAGTTGTGCTGTTTTTGCAATGCCCAATCCTTTGACAGCCATAATTTCTTCGGCATGTGCTCTATCTATCCCTTGGCCCCCCAGTTGATCAACGAGTAAACGTCCCACATCGATTGCTGAAGCTCCCTAACTGCCTACTCGCAGAAGAATGGCTAGAAGCTCAGCATCTGTGAGCGATTCTGCACCGTATAGAATGAGTCTCTCTCGTGGCCGCTCACCTTCCGGCCATTCGCAAATGGAAAACTTTTTAGTCATGCAGCTTCCCCTTGTCGCGTTGTTCGTTGCAGAAAGCTAAAAACTGTTTTTTAGCCAGATTAGAAGGCGAGTTTCTTCCATTCTCCCAGCGATTGACGGTGGCGAAGCTGATGCCGAGAGCATGAGCCAGCTTCTCCTGACTGAGATTTAGCGCCGTGCGCGGACATTAGTCACGCAGTGTCGCAAGGGGGATGACGCAGACGCCATCGGATCGGCGATGGGCGAATCCATTGCCTGTAATGACGCACAGGGCTGATGCGGCAGGTGTTTTTGAGGTATCAATTTTTTCTGCAAAGGCGAGCAAGTTGGCCGCAGCTTGATCGACTGCTCCCATCCCCATTTTTACCTCGAAAGCACCCCAGTTGCCGTCCGGAAATTCAATAATCGCGTCGACTTCGTGTCCGCTTGCGTCTCGGTAGTGCGAAACGCTTCCTCCATCCGCCCAAGCGTACACGCGCAAATCCCGGATAACGACTGATTCGAAGAGCATTCCGAGAAAGTTTAAGTCAGAGGCTAGTTTTTTTGCCGTTATCCCGAGTGCGCCGAGTGCAAGCGAAGGATCGCAAAAATGTCGCTTCGGCGATTTGCGAAGCGCGGCGGAAGAGCGAATATGCGGATTCCAGGCTGGTAGGTTTTCGGTGACCATCAACCGTTCAAGTGCCTGAAGGTACGCGCTGGCCGTTTCGTTGTCCAGCGTGTCGTCGCTACCCCCAGCGTCAGAGGCGATGGCTCGCACAGAAGCTTCGGTAGAAATGTTTCTCGAGAGGGAGCGGATGAATCGCAACACTTTAAGGGAATTTCGCCGTCGCTCTGAAACGCGGTCTACATCTACCTCTGCAATTAACGTGACGTAATTTCTTGTGAACTCAAAGGCGGCCGCTGAATTCTCTCCGATAAGACCTGGCCAACCGCCCAAAGCTATTTTTTCACTGAGCCCCTCAATCGAAAAATCCGTACTCGCTGACTGAAACGCATCGCCATCGAAAATTGATTTTAGTGACACTTCGCCTGACGACCATTCGCGTTCAAACCAAGACATGGGGCGCATTCGCATGACTGAAAAGCGACCGGCTCCGGAATGACGGCGTGCCTGTTCGTCTGGCGTAGCGGAACCAGTGAGGATAAATTGTCCCTTTTTTTTCCGCTTATCGATTTCCCTACGCGCAAAATCCCATATTCGGGGGAAAAGCTGCCATTCATCTAAAAGGCGTGGCGCTTCACCGTTGAGAACAAGGTTGGGGTCAATATCCATTTTTATTGCGACATCAGGGTCTGTGTCGAAATGAACATCGCTTTTCGCTGTCCTT
Organism: Kiritimatiellia bacterium; assembly: GCA_028686345.1. Lineage (GTDB taxonomy): Bacteria > Verrucomicrobiota > Kiritimatiellia > RFP12 > UBA1067 > M55B167. The sequence goes on along the minus strand of JAQUCE010000060.1, from coordinate 14,141 downwards.
GTTGCGGTTTCTGTTTTTCCACAGCCTTTAGCTCCCTCGATCAGAACGGCGCCGGAGCTTGTCAGTCCTTTGGTGAGTACGGCATCGGCAATGCGCGGATAATAAGCCATTTTACATCCCTTCTCTCTGTGTGAATGTGGATAGGATGTCATTAGTTCGCTCTTTTGTCAAGAAAGCATTCGCTAACTTGCAGGTTAAATATTCGCTAATTTGTGGGCTGAACGTTCGGTAACTTGAGGGTAAACAAGGAGGGCAATACATCCGCACGAAACACAGAGGATGCTCTTCGTGAGGCTCGGGATGCAATCCAGTGAAGGCTGTTCGCTCCAATACCCGCCGTCGTCTCATCCATCGCTTTTCATATGCCCTCCTATCCCGTGTAAGGGCTTAAAGGGCGCATCTGCGAGTCAATGCATATTACCGGATAACCTTCAAAATAATTGTTGTCCACCGCATAGCGGAGGACATACTTATATTGCAAATAAAGTAAATCCGCCGTTATACGGTGGATTATTGCACCGATTCGCAGGTGCGCCCGGGTTTGGGTTCAAAATGCATTCAATTTCGAACTCGTTCCCGGAGAATGGACAGTGTATACTATTTTTTTTAATGGCATTGATATCCTCGCTCATCCGTCAACCCTGCTCGAGCCACAGGAGAATCGGGCACGGTTATGTGATCAAGCCTGGTGAGCGTATTGAGGCATGCTTGGAGGATGCTGATGGGTTTCTGAAAACCAACACTCTGCACATTAAGAATTTGGTTTCAGCGTTTGGAGGGAAGAGTGCCAAAGAGCTCGAACTCCTGACCACCATTATTTATCTCAACAAAGAAACCAAACACGATGCGGAGAAAATGACCTATGATCAAGCTATCGGCAAAATCCGTGAGTTAAAGCCTAAGTTCACTGAGAATGAAATCCGCAGTGGAATGACCGAACTCAAAACCAAGCACCGCTTGCAGTTGGTCTTCACGTGAGTGCAAAACATTGAATCGAAGGTCGAGTTTTGCAGCCATTTTAGAAGCAGATCGTCAGAAAGGCAGGCGCAGCATTGTCGTGCAGGTCTAACAAACAAACTTGAAAAAGGAGTATTTACCCAGTTGAAAGACAAAAGCTATTTCAAGCAGGTAAAGCCTTTCTTTTGTGGAATTGCATGGTCCAATGAACAAGACTTAAGTGCTGATACAATTGCACATGGATTAAAACATTCCTGATTGTGAAAGCAATCCTTGTTTTATAACAACATATGATATAAAATAATTCTATGATTTACAAAAGACAGAAGTTATTGCTGGCGATGTTAGCGGCAAATGGAGGGAAGCTGGGGAAGCTTGACTTTCAAAAGCTCCTTTTCCTTTATACCAAGTCGTGTGAACATGAGCCGAGCTACGAGTTTGTTCCTTTTAAAAAAGGATGTTATTCGTTTACGTCGATTGCAGATAAAACACGCCTCACTGATAAGGGACACCTTGTTCGACATGAAGACTGGGAGCTTACCGAATCGGGAGAAAAAGCCGCGAAAACGTATATAGCTTTTGCACAAGTAAAGTTCTTTTGTACCCGCCAAATGAATCTCCGCGGCGAACGCCTGATAGCACATACTTATCGCGAGTATCCGTTTTGGGCAACACGCAGCAGGATTGCCCGAGATATTTTAAAAAATGACCCTGATGTATTACTTTCTATTGAAGAAGCCGGTTCCGAAAGAGCCAAATCTAAATTATGCTCTCTTGGCTACGAGGGACGGAGTCTGGAAGGGTATATGAATGCTCTTTTGGAAGCTGGTGTCACCATTCTTTGTGATGTGCGCAAAAATGCTTTAAGTCGCAAATTCGGATTTTCAAAGAAAAAACTGTCAGAGGCATGCGCAGATCTCGGAATCCAATATGAGCATCGGCCTCAGCTGGGAATCGACTCTGATAAACGCAGGATACTGAATTCGTTGGCAGACTACCAGGCATTGTTCCAAAGATACGAACAGACCACTTTGACAGACCAGACAGAAACCGTGCAAGAGATCTCAAGCTGGATTAAATCCGGTGAATGTGTTGCACTGACTTGCTATGAGCGACTGCCTGAATACTGTCACCGCACACGCGTTGCTCTTGCTGTCTTAAAACCATTGAAAATGCAGGCGGTTAACCTGTAAAACGGAGATTTTGATGCCCGTAGAACGTATTCTCATTACTGTCAAAACGTACCCAACTCTTTCAAACAAATATGGGGAAACAGTTTGCACGGCAGGCCTACGCGAGGACGGCAACTGGATCCGTATTTACCCTGTTCCATTCCGAAGAATTGATGACTTAAAGCGTTATAAAAAGTATGAGTGGATTGAATGCGATTTAATCAGTAATGCGCAGAACAAGCTTGATGCTATGCGGAGCCAGTTGATGCAACCCGACCTTTTCGAGGATAATGAATGGCGCAAAACTTTTAAAGTCGTCCGTAAACTGCCTTATAAATTCTCTTATCGGTTTCTAGATGAGCTGGATAAAGAGCATACCATGCAAATACTGGACTGGGAAATCGGAGCGCTCTTCTGGAAGTATTCAAACGAGCAGATTGCTATTGAAAAAATCCGTGAAACGTACCTAAATCGTTTTCTCAAAACAGATTTGCATCTATTCCTTGGCACAACACAGCGCTGGCACAGCTCAGCTCCCAATCCATGGGTAATCGTCGGCGTTGCTCCTTTTCCTTTTGTAGGCCCCAATGCATCCAAGCAACTTGAGCTCGGAATTTGAATAGTAGGCTTTTAAAATTGTTGTTTTTCGCGTGAAATGGTAAAGTACTCTGGTGATTAAATAAAGATAACAGGACGATTGTAGTCCAGTTAATAATGCTGTTGGACGACAAAGATATGAACTTCGAAATTTATACAGATGAAAGTTATATAACTGGGGAAAGGTATAGGAGCATAGCAGCGTTTTCGCATAACGCTGAACACAAAAACACCATCTATATTGATTTGGTAACATTATTAAAAGATTCTGCTATTAAAGAATTCAAATGGCAAAAACTTAAAGATGCCGACAACCAGTAGTCAATGCAACACGTCACCCTTGCAGCGGGCACACTTCCTGTAAATTATGGATTGGAAATATTTTGACATAGTCATGCAGCCGTTGCAAGGGCAAATCTGGCTATAAAACAAGCCGAAACACACGTTTTCTCCGAATAGTCAAACTTTCGATGGGAGTTTTAGGAATTTGTATCCATTGAAGCGCAAATTCGGGGTGTAACGCATATGATGTCAATATATGTGGCGTATGGTTGTTGTGTCAAAACGACTAGTTTTGCTATCATTACTGCGTGTTTCAGAGGATAGGGCTCTGCGGAGGCGCAACCCGAGCGCTGGAACACGGAAGAGGCGAAAAGCCCGGAGACCGGCGAGTTTGCTTTAATTCGCCGGTCTTTTAGCCTCTTCCCGAATGCGAAAAACCTCGGGGGGTTTGGGGAGCTGGCCCCCCTTTGCGTTTGGTGGATTGTTTGACTTGCCCAGTCCCCGCCTGTCAGTTTATCTGTCAGGCGGCAGAGGCAAGAAAGGCAGTCATCACCTCCCTTGGAGTCTGCCAGCCGAGGCACTTGCGTGGCCGTTCGTTTAAAAAAACGTCGATCTTGCGCAGGTCATCCTCGCTGATGGTCGCGAAAGATACGCCTTTCGGAAACAGGCGCCTGATCAATCCGTTCGTATTCTCATTGGTTCCTCTTTCCCATGAATGGTAAGGTCGAGCAAAGAAAACGTCCACGTTTAACTCACGGGCAATCACCTCATGCATGGAGAATTCTTTGCCATTATCAAATGTGATACCCGTACATGCGATTCCAATAGACTTCAGAAGGCGTATAATCACCTGCGTAATTGAGTCCGCATCCTTGGTGGGCGACCATCCGACAAGCGTGTAGCGCGTTACGCGCGGCAAGTTTTTCCAAAGAGCTCCGCCCGCTTTCGCATTTTTATAGATGTGCGTGTATATCGTCTCTGGACACACGTGCGCCCGTCCCTCAAACTTCGCCCGTCCGCAAATGATCTCAGGTGTCTAGCCTTCGCACAGTTTAGCCTCGACTTCCAACCGAATTTCCTCCGTGAATAGTCTCGGCCCCGCCCGCTTCGCCCTGGCATCAGCCATTTCCTGCGCCTGTTTCGGACGATATCCCCGTTCGCCAGTGTTCCGCCGAATTTCGCGGCTTATCGAGCTCGCATCGCGCCCCAAAAGCCGCGCCATCTCGCGCATTGACTTTCCGTCTTGCTTCCAAGCGTAGATTAGTCTACGCTCTTCACTGGTCATGCGTGTAAAGGACATATAGCCTCCTTTCATGTTTTGTCGCATAAAGGAAGTGTACTTTACCGCATGGCCGTTTTCAACTCTTTAAGTGTTGCATTGGCTTGTAGGCTGCGCGCGGCTAAATACAGCGAAGCAAAGGGAAAAAGGAATTGCCGCAAAAAGGCGTAAAAGACACGAAAGAGGGAGCTTTCCTCTATTCTCGATTTCAGGCGTTACCGATAATAAGCGTGTTGACTATTCTCGTTTAATGTCTTATTATCAAAGCTATGAATGTTAAAGGACATGGATCAGGACGATTTGTTAATTGTTCAGGCGGTTATCAGGCTTTTGTGCCGGATCAATTGCCGCCTGATATTGTTTTTTCAAAGTCATTATTACGTGCCCTCTCTGATGCCGATAGGTTGATTGGGCAACTGGCAGGAGAAGGGCGTGCTCTTCAGAACCCGCACTTGCTGATGAGGCCATTCATAAAACGAGAGGCGGTTCTTTCCAGCCGTATTGAAGGAACACAGGCAACATTGGGTGAACTTCTGATTTCTGATGCAGGAGCTTCTGTTGAAAGAAGTCCTGATGATTTACGAGAAGTCGGAAATTATGTGATCGCTCTTGAATATGGTATTTGTCGGTTGAAGGAGCTTCCTTTATCTCTACGCCTTGTTTTGGAGTTGCATGCAAAACTGATGAAAGGTGTTCGAGGTGGACATGCCACTCCTGGCGAATTTAGGCGTTCGCAAAATTGGATAGGTATTCCAGGTTGTACACTCCAGAATGCTTCGTACGTGCCGCCGCCAGTTTCGGAGCTTATGAAATGCCTAGCGGAATGGGAGATTTTTTTGCATGATCGGTCATTGCCACCTTTGATTCAAGTCGCGATGCTTCACAGCCAGTTTGAAGCAATACACCCTTTTTTAGATGGTAATGGTCGTGTTGGCCGGTTGCTGATTACACTGTTCCTGATCGAAAGAGGTGTTCTACCCACACCCCTATTATATTTAAGTGCATTCTTCGAAGCAACTCGGAGTGACTATTACAGTGGACTTGCTGGTGTAACCAAAAAAGGAGCATGGAACGAGTGGATTGAGTATTTTCTTAACGGTGTTGCCCGCATGTCGGAGGATGCCCTTAGCCGTGCGGAAAGAATGAACTCTTTATTGATTATGTGGCGTCAGCAAGCAATAGGACGAAGCAAAGTGCCCTTAAGAATATTAGAGATGATTGAGGAAAACCCATACTGTACGTTAAAGCGGATATCCGAGAAATTGGATTTGGCGTTTTCAACCGCGCAGAGGGGAGTTGATAAGTTAATAGAATCAGGCGTGTTAGTGCAAGTTGATGCATCTAAACGAAATCGGGTTTATTGTGCGCAGGGCATTATGGATATTCTGAATGAGGCACCAGCGTTTCTGAGTAAGGGGTATAAGAGTCATCCCCCGATTTAGACTTAACGGGTTAATCAGTTGCAGTTGAATTGGTAGGTTAGCAGGGATTTTTGGTATATGTTGAATGCTTGTTGCGGTCTACCGCGAGTGGAGGAATAAACATGAAATTAATTGATGCAGTAATACAAACATTGAGAATGGCGGGAAAGCCGTTGAGTTCCAAGGAGATTGCCAAGCGTGTGAGTGAAGACGGGCTTTGGGAAACATCGGGAAGAACTCCAGATGCTACTATTGGCGCGTGCATTTATACGGATATCAAAAAGAGCGGAGAAAAATCGGTCTTCGTTAAAATCGCTCCAAATACTTTTGCCTTGAATAATGCGTTAAAGGCTGCGGAACCGGAAGAGATCTCTCCCTATGTAGTCTCACCGAAAAAGCATAAGGCGGTCTCATTCCTGGATGCAGCAGAGCTAGTTCTAAAAAGGACATCAAAAGGAACATCCCTTCATTATCGGGATATAACTGAAAAAGCTGTAAATCTCGGATGGTTGAAAAGCAGTGGCAAAACACCGGATGCAACCATGAATGCCCAGTTGGTGACTGATATTAAAAGGTCACAATCCAAAGGGGAACTCGGTCGGTTTGTTAGGACTTCACCAGCTTATTACTCTCTGATCGAGTGGGGTGAAACGGGCCTGCCTTATGAAATATCCAAACATAACAAAGAGGTTCGTAAGAAGCTTCATCAGAAATTATTGTCAATCAGGCCGGAGCTTTTTGAAGAATTGGTCAGTCAGTTATTGGCAGAGATGGGGTTTGAAAGTATAGAAGTGACAAAATATGCCAATGACGGAGGTATCGACGTTCGTGGCATTCTTCAAATCGGTGATGTGATCCGTATAAAGATGGCTGTTCAGGTTAAGCGATGGAAACGGAATATCCAAAGTCCGACAGTACAACAGGTCAGGGGAAGCCTAGGAATACATGAACAAGGCCTGATAATCACAACCAGCAATTTCAGTAAAGGAGCGATAGAAGAGGCAAACCAGCCCGACAAGACACCTGTTGCACTAATGAACGGCGTGCAGTTGGTCTCTCTGTTAATACAATATAACCTTGGCATCCGCCGGGTATCACATGATCTGTTAGAATTGGATTGATGTTGTGAATAATAAATAAAAAGGGAATTGAGATATGTTGCTACCAAGGGCAAGAGCGTATATTGACTGGGCAATTCCAGTTGATAAAAATGGGCAAGAAATTGGAGTCTGCACAGACCCCGACACATTTGAATTCTACATTGATTGGCTTGCCGATTACTTGTACGAGACTGTTATTCCTGTTCCGGAGTGCCAGCAGGCTGATTTAAGCGAGTTCCAAGAGGCGGATGGTATCAGTACTGCCGTGTTTTGGACCTCTGATGATTTAGGAAGTTCATTTATAGAGCTTGAGATTATTGAGCAATCCTTCAATGAAAAATCTTCTTATTTGGAATATGTGAAATTCAAAAAAGATTACTATTATTCATTGAGTGAAATAGAGCGGCAGGAAATTTACGATTCGGAAGAGGAATGCTTTGTTTCCGAAATAGAATTTAATCGCATTTGCCAAGAGACAGAACAGTCTTTAAATGTTCCTTCTCATATACGGCATGCGGACATCCCTTACAGACCTCTGTTTGCCAAACTCATGAAGTCGCAGCATGATAAATATGAACGTATTAAAGAACTCAGATATTTTTACGCTAATCTCAATGATTGGGCTGGAAAATAAAATCAACACCATACTGGATGCGATGAACGAATTACAGGAGAAGCTTCTGTCTTTGACGGTTGGTTTTGGGTTTATGCATGCGGAGGTGACAATATGAATGCGAATTCCGGAGAGATTATTCTTTATCGAAGTGGCGACGGACAGACCGAGATTCAATTAAGGGCTGTTGATGGATCGGTGTGGCTCAGCCAATTGGAGATTGCGGAGCTGCTTGATACTACTAGGCAGAATGTTAGCCTGCATATAAAGAATGTTTTAGAAGAGGGGGAGTTGTCAGAAAATTCAGTTGTCAAGGAATCCTTGACAACTGCCGCAGACGGAAAAAAATACAATGCAAAGACTTATAACCTGCACATGATTCTGGCGATTGGTTACCGGGTTAGATCACCGCGCGGCACAGAATTCCGTCAATGGGCAACCCGTAACCTCTCTGAATACCTGCAAAAGGGTTTCGTGATGGATGATGATCGTCTCAAAGATCCGCAGGGATGGGATTACTTTGATGAGCTTCTAGCCCGTATCCGCGATATCCGTGCATCGGAGAAGCGCTTTTATCAGAAGGTCAGGGACCTTGGCCTCAGAAAATATGATTGTTTAGATTTGGTCATGTTTTCGTGGAAGCGGTAATATGGGCTTAGTGCTTAAACAAAGAGGTGCGTATGAAAGCTGTACACACAGAGGAAGCCCCTCCCTTACCGCAGACGACTGGCTATCCGGGCACGCGTCAGCATCTGTCCCTGACGGCACAAAACCCCTTCTGCGCCGTCTCCAGACACGTCTCAGCCTTCAGCAGAGGCGTGTCAGCCGACTTAAAACGTGTGAAAACCGTACTCCTCTCACATATGTGCATCTGCAAAGCCTCCGTTTGCAAAACGAAATATGTCCTTGAATGACGCGAAAGAAAACTCCATAATGTGTTCAACAGACGGATTCACTACACCGCAGAAGGAAGTTATGTACTCGCTTTGCTCGGTAAACGCAGTTCCAGCGTGGTGGTCCTAAGCGTTGAAAGGAAACTAATGGATAGAACAACAATTGCCATTGCGTTAATTTCGGCATGTTCAGCCTTATTTGGTGCTTCGATAGGATTGATTGGGCAAGTAATTAACAATTACCATATAAGACAATTAGAGGTCGAAAATGTTAAGCGAGAAAAATACAGTGACCTCATCAAACAAATGCAATTGGTATTTAACAACCCCTCAGAAGCTACATTTAGTCAATTTCAAAGCGCAGTCAACATTGTCGATCTCTTCGCCAGTGATCAAGTCGCATCTCTATTGAATAAATACTATAAAAACGTTATCGTCGGGCACAATCCTTCACAGGGTGATGTTGACGCTGATCATAAGAAATATCAGTCTGATATCATTAATGCCATGCGAAAGGACCTTGGCATTGGAAGGAATACAATCGATGACCTAGGATTACTTGCATCAAAATGGGTAGATACAACAGAAGTGCGACGTGCAAAGTAGCAAGGGCCATTATGCTTGAAGTCCGGTTTATAATATTGTTAGAATGGAGACATGATGACTGGAAAGATGTACAAGGATTTCGTGCAGATGAAAATTCGGAGTAAAGTTGGAGCCGCTCTGGACGAACTGCTCAGCGAACAGCTCTATCGGCACTGCTACGTGTCCGGTGATGAGGCGTGGACACTCAGATATAACTATGCTCCCACGGCCTCGTTCCCTGATGAGGCCATCTACTCCGGGTACGTCTTGGCCAAAGCAAAGAAGAAGTACGCGCGTTTCATTGAGGAGGAGCAACAGGAGCATCGATTCGCGTTTTGTGTGAGGGTGCGGGGAAAGTACGATATGGACGTGGTCCTGAACCGTACCCCTGAAGGGGAATTCTAACAAAGCCGATGCGCCTGATCGGAATTTCGAAGCGTGTTAGCAACACGGACAAACACAGACGGTCACGAACTCGCACGGACTCACACGGACGGGCACTGAAAAGATGAACTGGGGAGCGCGCCTTTGCATTGCTGCGCCAGCTCGGCTGTTGCTGCACAGGCTGGAAGCCGTCTGATCCCAGTGCTTTGTGGCTGTGCCGAGTCAACGAGTCGCGGGTCTCGTGTCGGGAGTCGGGCGTGGGTGCGGTTTTACTTGAACGCAAAGGTGGATTGGGTGGGCACTGTGGACATGGTGGATAGTGTGGACGCAATGGACAGGGCTGCGGCTTCGGGCCTTTATGGGCGCGTCAGCGGGTTATCAGCCACTTTGTTGGCTGATTAGTTTGTGTACAATGTGTGACAAAACAATGAGGTGAAAATATGAGTACAACTATTTCTGTTCGATTGCCTGATGCAATTGCAAAAAAAATCAGCCATGTTGCCAAAGAGACTGAAAGATCTCGATCCTTTGTTGTAACGAAGGCTGTTGAAGCCTATCTTGACGAATTTGCTGACTTGCAGGTCGCGCTCGACCGCCTTCATGACACTACTGACCCTGTGGTATCCAGCCAAGATATGAAGGCATCTCTTGGACTATAGAATTGATTACAAAAAATCAGTTGCGAAAGACCTTAAACGCATCAGCAAGGATAATGCAAAAAGGATCATGGATAAGATTGATAAGGATCTTGTTCATACCCCGCAGCGTTTTCCTGTGCTTAGCGGTTCCTTTGCAGGTATGCGTAAGTACCGAGTTGGTGAGTATCGTGTGATTTTTGTAATAATTGATGACTCCGTTCTAATTCTGAGAATTCAAGACCGTAAAGATGTTTATCGGGAAAAATAGTTCGGCCAACAAAAAAGCTTTCGATTCACGTGCCATCGAGTTACGCATACAGAGACAAAGAGGAATTTCATGAAAGCTACAAAATTCTTTTCGGATTCGCCACTGTGGCATGAAAAAGTTGGCGGTATCCACGCCCTGCTTGAGCGGGTTAAGATGAGCGAAGAGCAGTCAGGCGACGTATTGCGATTGCGCAAGTTGAATCGCATCCTGTCGATTCACGCTTCAACGGCCATCGAAGGCAACAGGCTCACGCTTGAGCAGGTGACGGATGTCATCAACGGCAAACCGGCCGCCTCTGGCAAACGCTCATTCTCTCAAAATGGAACCCTCTTTTCGCATGGATGCCCATTGAAACCCTTATTCATTACAATCAGGCACTCTACTACAAAGCACTTCAGGAGTCTCACCACGACGGTGTGGACTGCCGCCCGTTCATCGACTTTATGCTGGGCGTCATCGAGAACTCGCTTTACAAGTACGTTGACCTCGCCACTGAGACGATGAAAGCGAAGGACGCTGGTCAGAAGGCCATCGCCGATATCCCTGTAAATGTCCCTGTAAATGTCACTGTAAACGCATTGCAACAGAAAGTACTCATCCTTTTAAGCGCCAACCCTAGAATCACCAGTCAGAAAATTGCTCATACGCTGGGGGTGACGGACAGGACCATCAAACGCGCGCTGAAAACTCTTCGGGAGGCGGGGGTTATTAAACGGGTTGGTTCCGATCCCCTTTCTTTTCGATGGTGAGGGCCGCCTTCATGCACTCGGCGACCTTCTCGCGCCCGGCGGCGAGTTCATCCTCATCGTCTCCGTCAAAACTCACTACGCCGGCACCGAAGCCCATTGCGCACTCTGCGACCTCCTGCGCCACATCCGCGACACTCACCTGCCTGATCTTGCTGTCATTGATGAGAGCGGCTTCTGGGAGCACGGCAACGAAATCGAACTTAAGAATTACTTTGCGCGTCTTGACCGCCTGACCAAAGCTTTTTCGGAGCACCTGGAAAATGATGTCGCGCCCGCACCTGCTGCTGGTACCGACAACCTCATCGACTGCATCACCCTTGCGGCTGAGATGACCCATCGGCTTGACGCACACGATTCCCACCCTTTACCGGGGGGACCGCTAGGGGGGAGCTAATCGCTTAAGCGACTAGAAAAAAACAATTAATTGCGCTCTTCAAAAAGTTGTTTATCGGAGCTGATTGCAGCTTGTTTTTTAATCATCCACCGCATAGCGGCGGATATACTGTGCTGCTTTCAGTATGCCCGCTATGCGGTGGGCGCCCATTTTTAACCTCTAAGATTTTTACCTCAAAAACGCAGTGCCACTCATCAGGCATTGATTAATCTTTATTTACAGTAATGTCTAAAAAACCCGCGATTGTGGCGACGATAAACGTTGCCTAAACCAGCGCGGCATATCACACAACTGACCAATGTATGCGGAAATATTTGTATATCACCGGGGCTTAGTTTGGTTCTGGCATCATTAGCGCCAAGCAGCAATTCTAATTATGACCGCGCACCTGTTCAGAAAGCACGCTAAAGCGTGTCTTCGGCCATAATTAGAGTTGCTGGGCGCCAAGTAAAGCGCATTGTGATGGCGCTTGGTTTGTGATATAGTAATGTAAAAATTTACAGTGAGCTTGTTCGTCCAACTCGGAAGTTTTGTATGCCTGAGTATTTAAAAGATAAGTTGTTGGCGCAATCAATGGCGGCAATGCACCTTAGCGCTGAATCCACGGAACTGCGATGGGCGAGGCGGCCCAATATCAATTACAAGATCTACTTCACCGAGGATCTGACCCGAGAGTGGAGTGTCGTGCCGCCGGACTCATATTTGTACAAGAGCTTCTCTTCACAGGCAACAGCTCTCCTGCCGCGGCTGACAGAGAGAGGTTTCTACAAGATTGTCTCTGAAATTCAGGATCGAGATATGCTGAGCCATCCCTTAATTTTGTGGTTCCATATAGGTTAGTTGTGTAAGTTTCTGTTCGTCTACTTCCAGTATCTGGATTTTCACGACTCCCAAGGTATTTCCAGTCCGGTTGGTTTTCCATGTGGCCTCTAAGTTTTGCAAACATTGCATGAATTAATTTTTACAAAACAACATTGTTGTCATCGGGAATATTGTGTATATTAGAGTGTATACAAAAGGAGGTCGTATGATCACAACAAAAGTTTTTCAAAGCGGGAACAGCCAAGCTGTCAGAATACCCAAAGAGTATCGGATTGATGCTGATGAGATTACAGTAAATCGGATTGGAAAGGCCTTGGTGCTTCTGCCAAAAGATGATTCCTGGTCACTTTTTTCTGAAGGTGTTCAAGAGATTGGCGAAGACTATCCATCAACGATTGAAGGCAATAAACCACAGAAGCGGAGTGACATTAAATGAGATATCTGGTTGATACCAATATTCTAATTTATTTGTGCAATTCAAAATCTGCCGCGTTAGAGAAGCGTTTTACTGATAAGCCGGCTGAGCTGTTCTATGTATCTGCTATTACGGTTGGTGAACTTATTTACGGTGTCAAGAAAAGTCAAAGGCAGGCGGAAAATCTCAGGGCTATACTCAAAATACTCTCTCCCTTTTCCGTTCTTGACTTTAACTCAGAAGACGGCTGGGAATATGGCGCGATCCGTGCCGAGCTGGAGTGCGCAGGCAGCATTATCGGTGGCAACGATTTATTGATTGCTGCGCAGGCGAGATCTCGTGGGTTAACAGTAATTACAAACAATTTCCGTGAATTCAGCAGGGTTGAAGGGCTATCTGTTGAGGACTGGTTGGCGTGAATGCATATGTTAATACGGTTTGAATTTGTCAGGCAATAAAACATGAAGCTACCTTTTGCTGTTTATACCGCCAGAAATGGCTTTGAGTGGATTTGCGGGTTAGATGCAGGCCTAGCTCACTTGGAGCAATTGCGACGAGCGATTGGGAGATTGCCGGAATGTGACTTTGGTGATCCTCTGTCATGTGGTGCGGTTAACTCGGACGATGCGGTTGTTGTCTATCGGTTTATGCGTGAAAAGGGGGGAGATTTCCGAGGGCGCGACTCGCTCTACCTGGCTTTTACATATTTTCCGCGTTCAATCGCAGCTTCTATTAACTTTGAAGAGCTGCTTGTTAATACTGTTTTTGTAACCCCCATGCGAAAACCTCCATCTTCTCTCGTATATGATGGCGGGCCTTCGGCTGATTTGGGCTTTGATATTGATAACATAGGTACAGAAATTGAGCTGAAGGGAGCCGGGTGTCTTTTTGCAAAGTTGTCGAATGCGACATTAAAGCTTATTCAGGAAGAGGGTACCAAGCGGTGTGCGGTTAAGTATGTTCCGCCTGTTGAAGAAGTTGATAGCCCTGAACACTGTGAGGGTGTTATAACAGAACCAGTGCCTCGTACCGAGAATGGGTCTTTGATCACACAGCGATGCCGTTGTTGGGGATTCAAAGTTGCTGTGGCTCTCTTGGTCGTTGCATTGGCGCTCGTTGGTTATATGTTCTGGAAGAATCGGTTTTCAAAAGATCGTGAAAAGGAGCAGAGCGTGAAAGAGGCTTTGACAGAGGATCTAAGAAGTTTAAAGAAAGGCACCCAAAATCATGAATGAAGCAGAAAGCTATCTGTTACGAACCAAATTAAAACGGTACGCGGTTCCCAAATTAAAGCGGTGTAATGTTGCATGATTCCCACGCTCTAACTGTACGAATGTTCCCAAAACGGTCGTAACAAAAAGTGGCGGAAATTCAGTGGTTTTACCTGCCTGCGAACTATGCACTGGTAGGCGAGTTGGCAGGAAAAAGGGCGGAGCCGTTTGACTGGCTCCGCCCAGTTCGTGACGGTTCCGCATATGCGGAAGCGTCACCCTGTTTTGGCGTTTTTTTCACCTCTTCCGGTTATCCCCAGGCGGGTTGCTCCTCAGCAGATCCCGCCTCCATCAGATGCGC
>JAQUCE010000059.1 GCA_028686345.1 Kiritimatiellia bacterium | reverse complement strand
GTTTGCAACGTTGACACAAAGCATCAATTTGTGATACTTGTTGTACATGTCAAAAGAAAGATATAAAGCGATTCAAAGATTCTCCAAAGAGCTTGATGGAGTTTTTACTCTACCCGATTTGAAAGTGATCTTTGATGAAAATACAGAGATTACTCTCTTCCGAGCCGTACGGAATCTAGTTGAAGCCGGAGATTTAATAAAGGTAAAGCGGGGTATTTATGCTGTCCCGGATGCCTCTTTAGCTGCCATCAGTTGCCGCATTGAACCGGATTCCTATATATCAACAGGCACTGTACTCGCACAAAAAGCGATTATTGGCTCTATTCCCGCCCGCAGGATTCAGGCTGTCAAGAAGGGTCGACCACGTATATATAAATGCGCGCTTGGCACCATCGAACACCTCAGCATTGCCCCGCACCTCTATTTTGGATTTGATTACATCAACGGGCAATACATTGCGAATAAAGAAAAGGCTTTCCTGGATGTCTACTACTACTATTACAAAGGAAAAGTTTTTTCATTCGACCCGGCAACTGATATTAACCAGGAGGATATCGATATGGCCGTTGTAACCTCGTATCTTAAGAAGTACGACAAGCAATTCGTCTCATTCTTTAGAAAATTAACAGGGCAGCAGTATGATTGAAAAAGAACAGGCTTTATTGGCTCAAATAATTGATTTGTTTGCTCAGCGGTTTGACCGAAATGCAGTTTTATGCGGTGGGATGGTATTACGTATACTGGGTTCGCCACGTCTTACCAATGATCTTGATTATGCATTTGTTCCATTCAAATCAAAGAAAGATATCGTAGACGACATAGTCAACTGTCTAAAACAAATCCCTGGGGCAGAGATTCGACACTCGATGAACTCTAAATGTCTGCGAATAAAAATAACCGTTGGCGAAACATCTGTGCAGGTTGAAGCAAAGACGGCGATGGAACTCGCCACCACCACCACCACGACACGACTTTTGTCTCCTCTTTTTAAGCTGCCGCCGCGAACAATTAAAATTCTTGCTTTCTCAATTGCTATGGCAAACAAAATGGCGGCATGGAATGAACGGCGATTAATCCGGGACATATACGATATTTGGTTTTTCTGCAGAATGAATGTCCGTCCAGATGAAGAGGCACTCAAAAAACGACTCTTAAAACCAGCATATTCAAGATTAGTAAAAAAATCTGCATATTTTAAGGGATCATCAACTGAAGATTTTTACGACATGATTCGAAATTATTGCGCGTCATTAACAGATGCTGACATTGAAGAAGAACTTAGTGATTACCTTCCCCCTGGTGAAATCACAGGCTTGTCTGATATGTTTCGGGCAGCGTTTGCAAATCTTCGTTGATAGCGTTTAAAACAACATGTGGGCTGGCATGGCCATCCATTATAGTCGGAGGTCAAGACACAAATAACCCCGATGTGAAATTTATTCAAATCCTTTTGAACTTCATCTCATTTTTCCGCATGATTTTATAGTTTGCAAATGGTAATTGACGTTTTAACATTATAAATGCTGAAGATTTGGCTGCTTTTGCTGACCGTGTAAATGAGCCTTGGCGCGTCAGGGTTAAGCCTCAAAATAGAAAATAGGGGCGTGACGGGGTTGAGAGGGGTTTTAGGAGAACGATAAACGCATGAAACTTCGTTTTATGGAAAAAGCGCCAAATTATTAATGCTGCTATATATTTGAAAAACAAACACTGATAATGGTATAATTTGACTATCAAAAAGAAGTGTTTGCATAATACCATGATCTGCAACGTTGGCTTCAAAAGACAATTTAAGAGCGGAGGTAATATTTCAATATGATTACAATGGAAAAAATACGTAGCCAAATCATGACATTGTCAGCGAGCGAGCGGTCAAGCTTGGCTCACGAACTAATACTGAGCCTGGACGATCCATCCGACTGCGATTTGAGCCAGACGCAGAATACAGAGATACAGCGTCGCCTCAAAATGGTACAGGAAGGAACTGCCACAGGTCGCGCGGCGGCTAATGCATTCGCAGAGATTAAGGCAAAATATTCATGATTGACGTCACGATTCTCGACGAATCTGAATAAGAGCTTTGGGAGGCTGTGGCGTATTATGAAAACAAAGCTCAAGGTCTCGGTCTCAACTTGAACGTTGAAATTCAGCGTTCCATTCAGGTCATTGCCGAGTACCCGGAGCGCTGGTATCTTCGTGTGGATGGAACACGCAGATGCCTCGTGCATCGGTTTCCCTACCTAATCGTTTACATATACCAGAACAACCATATCTGGATACTTGCAATCGCACACTGCAAACGACGTTCAGCATATTGGAGTAAAAGGACAAGAAGAATAGAATAGTGGTTTTGACAGGATGTCACTTTAAAAAACAGCACCAGAGCATCATCGTTTGCAACTTAACATTTTATAGTTTGCAAATGTCAATTGACGTTTTAACGTTATAATGCCACAATGATAGCAATAAAGAGGTGATAATATGGCTACTATGACAAAACGATCAACAATATATTTTGATCCTGAATTGCATCAGGCACTACGCATTAAGTCAGCTGAAATATCCCGATCTGTATCTGATTTGGTCAATGACGCAGTCAGGGAACTTCTTAGTGAAGATGCTGAAGATTTGGCTGCTTTTGCTGACCGAGCAAATGAGCCTTTGGTCAGCTATGCCGATATGCTCAAGGGATTAAAAGAAAATGGAAAAATATAGCATCTTTTTTCGAAAATCAGTTAATTCTGATTTCAAGAAGATCCCCAAGCGTGAACTGCAAAAAATTATGCAGCGGGTCTTTGCGTTAGCACAAGACCCTCGGCCACACGGAAGTGAGAAACTATCTGGGCTGGAATATTACCGAGTACGGCAGGGTAAATTCCGGATAATTTACTCGATCCAAGACGAAGAGTTGACAGTTTGGGTTGTTAAGGTTGGACATCGTAAGGATGTATATAAATAAGGGGCTGAATCCTTATTTGTAGTTTTTAAGTTTTGGAATAAGCACTTATTAGATCTGCTTTATAGTATCCTGCCCCTCAGTTCTTTGTACAAATAAAATTTACGGTCAGATGACATTAAGTCAGCTCCGTTAAACAATGCTGTCGCTATAATTATGCGATCCTGTGGATCACTATGATGGTCAGGAAGTGATACAGCCTTAGTTGCAATTTCAGGAGTTAACGGCAGTAGTTTAACACCGGAATCACTTAGAGCTTTTTCAAACCAAGCGTCAATGGGACAGGACAATGAAATTCTATTATGATGCTGTAACCAAGCCACTTCAAAGCAGCTAATTGCAGAGACGCAAACTTCATCCGCGTCTTGAATCTGTTGAAAACGAGAGGTTCCCAGTTCAGATTCACATCCGTTAATCCACCAAATCCAGATATGTGTATCCAAGACTATCATCTCGGAAGATTCCATGACTCTTCAGGAGTTGAGTTCAGAATATTGCCAAGTATTTTGACAGAACCTTTCAGGTCGCTAGATGGCTGGCGCTTCACGGGTGCGTCACACACCGAATCACCGACAACAAAAAAAATGGTTTCCAGCCGCTTATTAGGAGGCAGCAGCGGAACCTTTTTTAAACGCCCTAGTGCATCTGTTTCAATTATCATTTTTTCAACAAACATGATTTATCCCTTTGCAATTAATAGCTCAAATATATCAAATGGTGGCTTTTAAAGCAATCACTTGAAAAGCATGACTATCTCTTAAATGCAAACCAATTATATCTCATCAGCGATCAACAGTCAACATCAGGGCCAACACATCGGGGCTGGCAGGGTCAGACTTAGTTTAGTAATTAACGGTGGCCGGTAGGGGCATCCATTATAGTCGGAGGTAAAGACACAAATAACTCTTATGTGAATTTTATTCAAATCCTTTTGAACTCCATCCCATTTTTCCGCATGTGGCGCGTATCGAATCGATCACTTTCGTTGTCTGTCTGTCTGTCTGTCTGTCTGTCTGTCTGTCTGTCTGTGTCTGTGTCTGTGAAGCACAGGCAGGCTGATGCGCCCGGCAGATATCTCTGATAATTATTATAGCTCGGCACAAAAACGATTTACCTGTTGAAGAGTGTGCCTGTTATGGTGACACGACGTTATACTACTATCATTCAATTTTTTGTATTTTATGTACGTTTTTGATCTCTCACATCAGGTTCCATCCCGCAAACGGAACTACGCCCTGACGGAGAAGGCACAGAGTTTTTTGCCCGCGAATCTCCGCGAAAGGATAAGGCTAAAGCGGGGTCAAGCCTAAAAGTAGAAATTAGTGATTGATGGGCGTTTTTGCTTTCTGATGCTTTTTCATCCCGGCTGAAAAATTGAGAGTTGAGTTCCCGGGTGCATCTGTCGTTTTACGCATCGCAGGAACGGACGGATGAATCTTTAAGGATGAGGCTTTGAAAAGGGCGTTTAAACAAATCTCAGTAAAGCTGGACACATGTTGAAAGGCTCAGTTACCATTGGGGTGCTTCGCTTATTCCCCATTTGACCCTGCGATCTACACATCAAATTTTATAAGGATGATTAAATAAGTCCCTACCTGAACAAACAACAAGCAAGACAGCATATAATATTGTTTCTACGAAAAGCCATAATTACCATACCACTTATGGCAAATATGTTTGGGCATCCTGATGACAAGCTACTTAAGTTCTCAAAAGAGGTGAAAAGGATTGTTGATGACACGCCACCCGCCGGTTGAATTATATTAACTATTTTAAGCCAGTTTCGATAAAGGCCACAGACTAATGAAGAGGAGCTGTTATAATGAATGATATCTGCAAAGTGTGCTATGAGACGATAAAAACAGGTGAAGCCAAGTGCTCCAATTGCGGCGCAGAGGTTATCCGAGAGGTTGCATCTCTATCGAAGCTACTAAGGGCGTGCCCAGTCTGCACTACCAAGGTGTCTAGTATGGCACTTTCATGTCCCTGCTGTGGGCACCCGATCCGCCCGCCGCAAACACAAACCGATGCCAATGTGATTGTCACAGGTTTCAAAGTAACTTTTCGAAATGTTTTTGATATTGTTCAAAAAACCCTCATCGCTACTTTAATACTTGGGATTTGTGTCTGGGGGTTACTGCATTTGCTAGGAGCTTTTTTAAAAGGTTTTCTTGGATTGTAGCACTAAAAACAAAGAAAGTTAAGAACCTCTTCTCTCTGTTTCAGCAACCATCTTCTGGAGAACCAAATAATCAGAAAAAGCCGCCAAATATCTATTTTCCAGAGTTACAGATAGTTGCAGAACAATAGTCATAGAAAGACTAATTTGGTAAATAAAAACACTTTGTTTGTGAAAACCATTGACTAAACTTACCAAATAGCTGATTATTTAGTCACTTGGAAGTGTGTTTATTGAAAACATACATACAACGATAATTATGTAATTGAAAACAATTTTTATTTGGAGCCACCTGGTAAAAAAGGGAAAGCAAAATGTGGAGAAAATTACTATTAGCAACAATTTCGGTTGCTCTGACATTTTTAGTCCTTCAGGCGCAAGAGGGGAGAACACCTTTCACAACCAACCCTTTGCGTCCTTTTGAGCTAAAAAACGATGTGCTTATCCCTGGCTATAAAATCCTGAAACTTAAAGGGAGTGCAGAGGTTCGCATATGGGCAATACAGGAACCAACCACAGAGGATATTCCACTGCTTACTACAGGCCAAACCGTTACCAACGGCATAAATTGTGTAGATTTTGGGACGTATCCCAGTTACATTCTTTATGTAGAGTGTTTAACAGCAGGAACCGCTACACTTGAGTACTCTTATGTTGGCACTGGTCAAGCCGAAGGATATAAATGTCAAACAGAAATGAAAATGACAGTGGTGATGTTGAACTTTATCGACCTCTCCTCGTCGAAGCTGGGTGAATCGCCCCACCCACCTCCTTTTGCAGGACAAAAGGAGCATGTGTTTTACCCCGACAAAAGTCCTCAACCTGATCAGCATGCCGTTGTGCTGTATAAAGATGTTGTTGACGGGAATTTTAATATTGAGGATTTTGACATAACGTTTTTTTTAGATATCGCTCCTCAAAGTATCGCCGATCATCTCACATACGTCTGGGAAAAAGTCAGCGGTCCAGATTCTGGAGAGCTAATCTCTTTCTCAATAAGAACCGCTGTTTACAGAAACCCTAAAGAAGGAGGTGTGTACCGTTTTCGGGTTCATGCACTGAACAACGGCATTCCTGTATCTTACGGAGAGGTCAATCTGGTATTGCCTCTCGCTGGGGCTGAGATGGGCTCTGTTTTGCAGGTCAACATTCCCATGGCTGACTCATTTGTGGCAAGGGTGAAAACAAAATACATTAAACGTGATTACATGAAAAGGAAACAGCTGGATAACTGGTTCGTCACCTGGAAGTCAGGAGATTATGTTGGGCGACCCGACAATCAAAACACACCCTCTGTCTGGTATTATGGACAGATTTCAGACGCTTATGATGACACTGGCGGCCTAGGGGCTATATGCACCTGGAAGGGTCGTCCTGTACGCATGTCAAAGATGACTAATTTTCTTGTTGCGTATACAGTTCAGAAACTCGGAGTTAACTATCTCCGAGCTAAAATTGGTCTTGCTGGAAGTGCGTTCGGTACAGGAGACGGGTTAACAGCCTCCAAAAGCTGGGATGATGGCTGGAATTTCGCAAAGAACGGCGGAAATTACGATGCCACTGCCTCAAATCTTGTTAATTACATCTGGACGCACGAGGTAGATGAGGACAAATCTAGAAAACCATGGCCGAATCCAAGTACTCCTGATAATAATGGCGGTTCACCACTGTTTCATGAATTTGATCATAACAGGCACTATGCCGTTCCTGGCTTTCTTTTTCAAGAACAATAAACACCATGAGGAGAGATTATGCATAAAGTAATTATTATACTATTAATGACTGTTTGTTGCAGAATGTCTGTTTTTGCACAAACAAACTTCTACACTAATGTCACAAACCTTTGGTACCAAGGAAATAAAACAAACGTACTTTCCATTGCAAACGCAAGGCTTGCGCAAAACACGAATGATATCGCTGGACTTATTTTAAAGATGGAATGCGATGTTGCGTTTTTTAATTTATCTGAAATATCGAACTCAATATTGCGCGTTATACATGCTGCAGATACAATCACAACATCCAATTTTGTTCGAAAATATAATATTGAGCGACAGGAATTGCTTGATGACCTAGAGCTGTTTAAAACTTACCCAACTCCCGCCGAACTTTCAG
The DNA here is from genome assembly GCA_028686345.1 of Kiritimatiellia bacterium. Taxonomy (GTDB): domain Bacteria; phylum Verrucomicrobiota; class Kiritimatiellia; order RFP12; family UBA1067; genus M55B167. The sequence continues at coordinate 24,870 of JAQUCE010000059.1, read as the reverse complement.
TAGAAAGAGCAAAGGCAGGTATACCAAACAAACCGTTACCCACTTATCTTTTTGAAGCCCTCCAAAATGATGGCTATTTTGAGATTGCTGGCGAGTAGATTTACGTTTTGTTGTAAGTGCGGGGGCATAACGGTCATCCATTAGACTCATTGGGGGTCAAGCCTAATAATAGAAAATAGCGATTGACGGGTGTTTTTACTTTCGGATACTTTCCCACCACGGCTAGAAAATTGGGAGCAGAGTTCCCCGGTGCCATCTATCAAAGCATCGTGAAAACGGTCGTAACAAAAGTGGCGGAAATGCAGCGATTTTAACTGCCTGCGTACTCACTGGTAGGCGATAGGGCAGGAAACTGGGCGGAGCCGTTTGACCGGCTCCGCCCAGTTTGTGACGGTTCCGCATGTGCGGAAGCGTCACCCTGTTTTGGTGTTTTTTCACCTCTTCCTGGTATCATATCGGACGTGCGTTATGCGTTGACGACCAGTAATGGCGTAGCGAAGCGTTTACGGAGGGAAGCGCAGGCTCGGTATTGAACTTCGAAAAAGCCAGTTACAAAGGGAGTGCCGATCTAGTCTTTGTATGAGAAAGCGGCACAACATCGGATCGTTATTTGCAAGATCCGTGAAGACTCCCCGGAGTCTGAGACCCGGTGCATGCGCGAAGTTCTATGAACGGGAATCGGGAGATCCCATGAGCGCCCGGAAAGATACACCCGGGACGGAGCGGGAAAGGATGGCATCCATAAGCCGCTCATGTACGCAAATGGGCAGTCGGACGACAACATAGTACCTGAGAGGTCGGCGAACAAAGGCGCAAGCCTGCGGAGTCGATGGAGGTAAGGACATCGGCAAAAGGGAATACGGATGAAATCAGCAGGAACTGAACACAGAGTCAGAGTAGAGGCGCAATATTTGCCGGGCCTGTCTACTGATCTCAGCCGTATACGAAAAGCAGCTGAAAGGGACATCCAGACAAGCGGCTGGTCGTCAAAACCTGATGCAGGAGGCGTATGAGCTAGCAGTTCACGTACGGATCTGTGCGGGGGGTGCCGGGCAACCGGTATCCCTACCGTAACACCCGATTGAGGAAGCCGACGGACTAGTATTGCGTCTGTTCCTGAAAAATGACGGGGTTAACAAGCGGGATTGTTTATGGATCTTAAGTTGTGGATCGCAGCCAGATATAAGTTTTGACAAAAAAAGCCTCGCCAGTTGTTGTTTGTTAACACTTTGCGAGGCTTTTCAGTAAAATGGTGGTAGGGCTTGGATTCGAACCAAGGAAGTCGATGACAGCAGATTTACAGTCTGCCCCGTTTGGCCACTTCGGTACCCTACCGTGTGGAAAAAGAGCAATATCTCAAAAATGGATCGGGTTGTCAACGGTCAAATTAAATTTTTTTACTCAGAGTTGACTTCAGTCGCCTTATTGTGGTAAATTAAGGGTTCATTTTTCGACCGTATCAGAATTTAATGTTAAATTTTGACGGCCCGGGAAGGGGGTGAAATACGTGATTCAATTAAAATTGAAACGAGGCGAGTCAGTTGAGCGTGCGCTTAAACGCCTTAAGAAAATTATGGATAAGGAGGGTCTGCTGAAGCAGCTCCGCAATAATCGTTATTACGAGAAACCGTGCGAGAAAGCCCGCCTCAAATCAGCGCGTGCCCGCGCCCGTACTAACTCCCGTCGAGGGATGCGAGAGATGTTCTAACTAAAGCAGCTTTCCGCACAACCAAGGTAAGGCTGTGTAAGGCGTGAAAATTCTTCATCCTTATTGGAAAGTATATGGTGAAAACCCCGCTGCTTTAGTAATAAACGCTGCGTGTTAAAGAATAAAAAAAGGCGGCGCATAAGCGCCGTCTTTTTTTCAGTAGTAAAACCGCTGATCGACAAACTTGTAGTTTGAGGAAGTGTTTAAGAATTAACCTTCTTTAGCTGCGCCTTTGCCGGCACCTTTACCTTCGCCTTTACCTTCGCCTTTGCCTTGGCCCTTACCAGCGCCCTTGCCTTCGCCTTTGCCTTCGCGTCTGCCTTCACCCAGCTTACGCTCGGCTTTCATGGCAGCGCGCTCTTCAGCGTCAATTTTGCCGTCATTGTTTTTGTCATATTTCTTCAGCATCTCAGCCTTCTGCTCAGCTGTGATTTGGCGCGCTCCGCCCTTGCCGTCGCCCTTGACAACGGCTTGGCAGCCCTCTTTGGCAGGACACTCTTCAGCCATTGTGGCGTTGGTCATTACTACAGTAGCCGCGGCGATCAGCAATGTTATTAATCGTGTGTTCATTTTGTATCTCCAGTTGTTTGTTGATTTAACTCCGCTATTAATTAACGGTGATGATATAAACGGCAGGGGGTGGTGATATATTGTGCGCTAAAAAAAATATTTTACCTGATGAAGAATATGCGCTTTTAAATAGCTGGGTGATTTCGTATGATTAGGAGCTAAGAATAATTCGGCTGCGCCGAATTATATGATTCCGCCCCGCGGAATAGCAATTGTGATGACTGATTTATGAGTCGCCCGATTCGGGGAAGTTGCGGGGGAAGAGGGTGATCAAAGTATCCTGATTTCTAATCGACACACATGTTTGCCTTGCCCTTTGGCAAGGGCCTTGCACGCGCCGGCAGGGCGAAAGTTTAGCGCAACACGAAACGCGAGCTTTGCCGACAATAAACGGTCTTTTTCATGGTTTAAGCGCAAGCAAGCGCAGCAACTCTTGTTATGCTGCGACCTGTTCAGAGGACACGCTAAAGCGTGAACTACATACCGCTTTTAGCATGGTTTACGATGACGGACGATGATGTTGATCGACGATTTTCTAAGGAAAGATCTTGAACAGATATATTTTGAGTAGAGTTTTAGCCATGCTGCCGACCACCTTTGGTGTTCTGCTGTTGACCTTTCTGCTTTTTCATGTGGTGGGGGGCTCACCAGCTGAGGTTGTGCTGGGTAAAAACGCGACGGCTGAGTCATTGGCGGCTTTTGACGCGCGCTATGGCTATGATAAACCGTTGCTCCTGGGGCGGTGGAGTGTGACGCGGGCGCTGAGCAATCTGGCGGTGGATAAGCTGCAGCCAGCTGTTGAGTCGGGGATGCGCGGTTTACCCCTGGGTTACCCTTTGGCAGCCGGGAGCTACCGGGTGGCCGCGACTAAGGCCTTGATTGAACTGGAAGAGAGCGCCACGGGTGAGCAGGACGAGGTGTTACGGGATACTCCCACAGGCGTGATTGTCTGGTCAGTGCGAGAGGGGTGGAAGGTCACCAAGATTTCGGTTTCAGGGGTTGTCACGGCTAAGATCTCGATTGAAAAGCAGAATGCCGGGATCTTTGACTCGCAGTTTGTTCACTACCTGGCGGCGCTGCTGCGGGGGGATTTCGGGCTCTCCTCTGAATATCAGCTGCCAGTTACGAGCGTGCTGAAGGCTGGCGTGGGGCCGTCGCTCTCGCTGACCATCCCGATTATGATCGGCGGAACCCTGATTGGCGTGATGCTGGGGTTGCTCTGTGCAGCGTGGCGCGGCAGCGCGGTGGATCATCTGGTGCTGGTGATCTCAACCGTGCTGATGAGTGTGAATTATGTGATCTGGGTGCTGGCAGGTCAATTTCTGCTGGCTTACAAGTGGCGGCTTTTCCCGATCTGGGGCTTTGAATCAGCGGCGTATCTGGTGCTGCCGGTGATGATCGGGATTTTCAGCGGACTGGGTCGTGACATCCGCTTTTTTAGAGCCGCGATTCTGGATGAGGTTTACAAGCCTTACGTGCGCACTGCGCAGGCCAAAGGCTTAAGTGGCGCGCGGATTATGGTGCGTCATGTGCTGCGTAACAGCCTGATTCCGATTGTGACCTATGTGAGCCTTTCGATTCCCTTTCTTTTCACGGGCAGCTTGATGCTGGAGACCTTTTTCGGCATACCCGGTCTTGGCAATGTCAGCATTAATGCCATCCACTCTTCGGATATGGCGGTGGTCAGGGCGGTCGTGATTATGGGGGCGCTGTTTTATCAGGTGGTCAACCTGCTCACCGACATTGGTTACGCCTGGATAGACCCTCGTGTGCGGCTGGGGTAGCGCAGCGGCCCTCCATGTGGGGTGTGGGGCTTTGAATGGGATTGATGGGAAGTATGTGTTTAAAGTGGCATAGCCGTCCCGCCTGTGCTGAACACATATCGAAATTATAGCGGAGCAACTGGCACTCCGAAGCTGTAGGGCGGGGGCCGTGACCCCGCCACCCGAACGACAGTATTGTGCTTCGCGAACCAAATCGCCAGGCAGCAGCCTGACCGACAAGCCCCCGCGTTCACGGCCCGCGGCTACAGTGCTACGCAAGCTTAAGGAACGTGCCAGCTGAGTGATAGACAAGCTTTGTCGCAAACTTTGTCGAAAACAAATAAGCGAGAAGGAGCGACAAAGTTCACGACAAAGAAAAAACACGCATGGAGAGTACCTTAAACCATACGAAGTTATAGGCAAGCAAAAAAGGGCTGATTTTGGCAAAGAAAGATCATATAGGCAGGCGCTTATGGCGCAGATGGGACACGCGGTTGTCGTTGATCGCAATCACACTCTATCTGGGTGTGGCGCTCTATGGAGAGGCGGTTTATCAGTACCATAAGATACGGGACACCACCGCGCCCTATAACCAGGTTTTTGATGAGCACCGCTATGTAAAGCCCGAGCTGTTTAATTTTCTGAGTGGCGGGCAGGCGGTGAAGGGCAGGCCCTTTTATCCACTGGGCAGCGACAATCTGGGGCGCGATGTTTTTCAACGGTTGATTCAAGGTACGCGCATTGCCTTTCATGTCGGGATCATCACCTCGCTGATTGCGATTCCCCTAGGAGTTTTTCTGGGATGCCTGGGCGGGTATTTCGGCGGTAAAATCGACGATCTGGTTGTCTGGATGTGCGCAACCGTGGCCTCCATGCCGGGGTTGCTGTTTATCCTGGCTGTGGCGATGGTGGTTGGACAGGGGCTGCTGGGGGTTTATCTGGGGATCGGTCTGACCACCTGGGTGAGTGTCTGCCGTAATGTGCGCGGCGAGGTACTTAAACACCGTGAGCGGGCCTATGTTCAGGCCGCGAGGGTTTTGGGCTACTCGCATCTGCGCATCATCTTCCGCCATATTATGCCCAATGTGGCTCACATTATCCTGATCGCTTTTTCGATTCGTTTCCCAGCCTCGGTGGCCACCGAGGTTTTCATCAGCTTTTTAGGAATCGGGGTGCAGGGCGAGCCCTCCTGGGGGATTATGATCAATAACGCGCGCCTGCGCCTCTGGCAGGGGATCTGGTGGGAGATGACCTTTGTCACCCTGGCGATCTTTATGCTGGTGCTGGCCTTCAATCATCTGGCGGATGCGCTGCGCGACCTGCTGGACCCCGCATTGCGTGCTGAGAGGGTGGAGGGTTGAGAGTGTGAGAAAGACACCGCAAAGCTGTTTTAAATATCAGGTTGATCCCTTGCTCTGGCGCGACTGGGAGTGGCAGGTGCGCAACACCTTGGATTTCGAGCACTTGGCAAGCTTGGCACCGCTGGAGTTCTCAGCAGCCTGTGCCGAGGTGGATCGGCGCTTTCCTGTGCAAATAACGCCGTACTATCTTGATCTGCTGATCAAAGAGGGCTGGAGGGGTCCGCTGAGCAGGATGGCACTGCCGGCTGAGGCGGAGCTGGAGAGCGGCGGATTCAGCGCGGATCCCTTTGAAGAGCGGGGCAGCGCGGCTTTCGGCCATGGGGTCAAGCAACGTTTCGCGGATCGCGTGTTGATTATGTGCAGCGGGCTGTGCGCCATGAACTGCCGGCACTGCACCCGTAAGGGGTTGCTGGGCGAGGCGGAACTGCTGAGTGGCAACATTGATCTGCGGCGGGCAATTGAGTTTATCAGCGCACGTCCCATGATCCGCGAGGTCCTGCTTTCAGGGGGCGACCCCTTGATGCTCACGGATGATCGGATCATTGCTCTGGTTGCAGCCTTTGCCGAGCTGCCGCAGATTGACGCAGTGCGGATCGGCACCCGGGTGCCTGTCACGCTGCCATTCAGAGTCACCCGCCGGTTGATTGCCGGGCTGGCTGCCACCCGGAAGCTCTGGGTTAACACGCAGTTCAACCATGCCGCGGAGATCACAACTGAGGCTGCGCTGGCCTGCCAGCGGTTGGTGGAGGCGGGAATACCGGTCTCCAACCAGTCGGTGTTGCTGCGCAAGGTTAACGACTCAGCTGATGCGATGTTTGAGCTGTGCAGCGCATTGCAGCGTGTGCGGGTGCGTCCATACTATGTTTTTTTATGTGATCCAGTGGCGGGAATTGAGCACTTCAGGGTTGCGCGGGAGCGGGCGGTTGAGATCGAGAGCGAGCTGGCGGAGCGGCTGGGAGGGCTCGCGCTGCCGCGATTTGTTGAGGATCTGCCGGGCGCGAAGCGCAAGCAAATGGTTTGAGTGGAAGAAAAAGCGGCTTTTCTGTGTATTTGATCGCTTTGGCGCAGGCTTTATCGCAAATTAAAAAAAACAGCGAAACTGGGTTGACTTTGCAGCGGTGATTCGGTAAAGTAAGCGGAGTTTAAAGCCCCTCTCGGGCTGATCTTATAATGTGGCGAGGTAGCTCAGTTGGTAGAGCAGCGGACTGAAAATCCGCGTGTCAGGGGTTCGACCCCCCTCCTTGCCACCATTTTTTCCCTGAAAAGGTTGATTCCGGAAGAATTCGCGTTTAATTGTTGAAACCCTTGTGGTTCATGAACTCCCAAATGCGCCCCATCCAGGTATAGCTGCCAGTGCTCGGGGCGGCCTTTCGCTGGAAGCAGTGGCCGCGTCCGACAAGTGTGTGGAGCTCAGACTGGATTCCCATCCGGCTAAGCTGTTCCCAGCACTTTACCGAGTTCATCGCAGCCCAATTATCCGCATCGCCGTGGATGAAAAGGATCGGACAAGTCGCGAAGTCGAATGAGAACTCCGGGACGAGCCTCGCGTCGTCTTCGTTACCACCATTCGCATTCGGGGAGTTTACGCCGTCGGTGAGCGCGTAGGCCGGATAGATCGCGACCGCCCACTGCGCGTTGCAGGGCAGCTTGTCAAGGTCGTCGATCGGCCAATAGGCGCGGCGCTTAGAGCTGGTCGCGCCCATGAGCGTCAGGTGCCCGCCGGCTGAGGAGCCCATGATGCCGATGCGGTCGGGGTCGAGCCCCTTTGCCGCAGCCTCGCTGCGGACGACTCGGATGGCGCGCTGCAGATCCTGCCACGCTGTTGTGTGCTTGGCGAGCTCGCCCAGCGGACGCGGCGCGCGGTATTTCATGGTCACAACTGTCATGCCTTTTTCGTTCAGATAACGCCGCGCTGGCGCAACTTCGAATCCGTCCGGATTGTTACCCATATAGCTGCCACCCGAGTAGATGATCTGGATCGCCTTTGTCTTAAGTTGCTTTGGCATGTGCCATTCGAGATAAGGCTGGCACTGGTTCGTCTGCACATCCGGCATCTTGCCTTCCGGCCAGATCGGCTGCTTGCGGTATTCGCCGCGTGCGTCGTTGTTAGAATAGCGTGCCATCAGATCAACCTCCTCGCCGAGATTTCCGTCATAGTTCATCTGGCGGATGAACTCGGCGATACGCTCGAGCCAGTGGTCGTAGGCGGTGCCGTCCTCGCCTTTGCTCGAATCTCCCATGAAACCGTGGGGACGGTCCGCGAAAAGATGGATCTCGGTCGGGATTTGCATCCTGCGGAGCTGACGGTAAATCTGGGTGGAGCCATGCGGCGAATAGATATCCGCCCCGCCATGGAAGAGCGCCATCGGGCAGGTCTGCGCGTCAAACTTGAATACATCCGAGAGCTTGGCGTCGATAGCATCGCCGTCGCGCGTGTTGGGGCCGGTGAGTCCGTCTGTGAGCGCGTAAGCGGTGTAGATCGGCACTGCCCAGTTAACGTGGCACGGAAGCTGGTCGACACTATCGACCGGCCCGTATGCCGATGTGAGCGAGCTTGTCGCGAGCAAGACCGTCAGGTGCGATCCCGCGGAGAACCCGAACGCGCCGATCTTCTCCGGGTCGAAACCGCGTTTTTCAGCATCGTTGCGGACAAGACGCAGAGCACGTTGCCCGTCCTCCCACGCACTCTGGTAGATCGGCAGCCCCTGCGGTCGCGGCGTGCGATAGGTCAGGCTCACGCAGACGAATCCGAGTTCGGTGAACTTTGCCGCGACCCTGTCAATCCACACCCCGTCGCAGCAATTCTGATAACCGCCGCCGGAAATGAGCAGCATACATCCGCCGTTTTTCGCCGCCGGCGCAGCGTACCAGTCGAGATACGGCATTGTCTGCTCCGCTGCCTTGAACCCCGGTGCTTTCACCTCCTGGGTGGTCGCCGCGATCTGCCGGGGCTGAAAATTTGGGATCTTGCCATCCGGCCACAGCGCGACCCGCTCGCCGGCGAGCGCCAGCGCGGCGGCCAGCAACCAAGAACATAGAATTAACGTTTTTTTCATCCTATCACTTCCCTTATTTTTAGCGCACGCCGTAGCGTTTCCGTGCTTCGCCTCGCCGTTGCTTTTTATCGGTTTAACGAAGTGTGATATTATATCAAATTACTCTGTTCCCGACATCCCAAAAAGTTGTTGCTGTTGTCGCCGCTATTTGACGGCAACGTACACACCGTTAATGGCGATATTGTTCTGAATTGGGTTTGGGAATTCTATGGTGTGTCCCTCGACGCGCGAAAAGATTTTTTCAAGAATCCGCATAAATGCATTCTCGGGCACCTCGTTTGACCAGAGGGCGAACACCCCGCCGGGTTTAATAAAAGTCGCCAGGCGCGCAATACCCTGCGGTGTATAAAAATCGGCGTGTGATGGATTGAGAACCTGGCCCGGTGTGTGGTCGATATCTAACAGAATAGCATCAAACTGGTGGTCAGGTTGACAGGGGTCAAAACCTGAATTACGAGCGAGTGCAAAAAAATCGGCGTTATGATAGACGCACCGCAGGTCATTCGAGAGGAGTTTGCCGTTGGGGACCATTGCCTTTTTATGCCACTCGATCACCGGAGCGAGTGCCTCCACGACAACCATGCGTTTGACCTGTTTATATTTCAACACCTCTGTTGCGGTGAATCCCAGTCCGAGTCCACCGATGGCGATATCCCACTCCGCACCGCTTAAAGGGGCAAGGCCAACCCTGGCAAGGGCGGTCTCTCCTTCGTAAAAAAGGGATGACATCAGGTACTCCCGGTTGAGTTTCACCTCCACTATTTCGCGTCCATCTGCCTCAACAGCGTTACGTTTTTGGAGGATCAGTTCGCCCAAGGGTGTTTGCTGATAGTCAAGTTCTTCAAAGTTCAATCTCATCTTTTGATTCTATCATTAAGTTGTTCGTAAAAGCACGGTCATAAATTCGGTTTCAGTGTTTGGCCGGTTGCTGCCTTCCTGCAACGATATGGCGATATGGAACAGGAGCTTAATTTAGATTTCAGTGGCATCTAATAGATGGCTCTGAAACCGTTGATGCTGAATTGATTGATATCGCGGCTGGCGCGACACTCAGCGGTGCTGGCGAACGCTATCTCAAGATCGGGTCAAGTGATTTGAAGCTGAATGGCACATTGGCAGTCACCTCGCTGAGCAACACCAACCGCATTGCCAACCTGGCCGCTGGCACGGGAACACTGGTGCTCGGCAGCGGCACCAGCTTGGCTGCCAGCGGCACAAAAGAGTTCGCCGGCTCAATCAGCGGCACTGGCGGTCTGATCAAGGTTGGTACAAGACACCTCTATCTCAACAACTCTTTCAGCGGCGCGCTGGAGGTGCGCGAGGGCTATCTGGGTCTGATGAATGCCGCAGTTGGTGATGTGAGTGTCTCCAGTGCTGACGCTGGTCTGGCCTATGCTAAAACTGCTGATCTAATAGGCGCGCTCAATAATCAAAACTACAATTTTATCAGTAATGCTATGGTGGGGCTATACGTTGCAAACGACATTACCAGCCCCGCGTTGAACAGTGTTGCTTTTGGCATGAGCCGTTTCTTGAAACTGGGGCCAGCCGCTTTGAAGCTTAACAGTGCTGTCCCTTTGGCTGGAGCAATCAATGGCGTCATTGGTCAGAGTGAACCCTGCGTCTCACCGGGCGCAATCAACCTTGTTAAAGAGGGCCACAATGCCCAGATATTCCATCAGGGCAGTGCGTTCTTATGGAAAGCTCCAGGAGCTGTCTGCACTAACATTGTCAATGCCAATGTAACAGTCAACAATGGAGCGGTGGGCTTCTCCGGCAACTACATGCTTGGCATAACTAATACAGTCACAGTCAATGCGGGCGGCGTCGGCTTCATAGCTGGCTGGAGCAAAGAGCTGCTGGTGCACTCCAAGCTGAGCGGTACTGGCGGGGTGAATGTCAACTATGCGGTCGGCAGTGTTGTTCTGGATAACTATGCGAATCACCCCTTCGGGGTTCTCCTGCTTACTTTCACAAGCATAGCAGTCAGCTGAACACAGGTGTTAATTGGAAACCAGGGCACATTGCTCTCACGTCACCGAGGCTGTTTCTTAGCTCGCGTCCTTTCCACTCCGCACTCCGTGCGGATTTAGTGCGCTAAACCAGCAATTCTCATTATGGCCTAAACCAGCGGAGCCGGAACCAAACTGAGCCTATGTGATATGCGAAATTATTTCTCTCTCATTGAACAATTGTGTGATATGCCCCGCTGGTTTAGTCAACAACGCTATGCGTTGCATAGAAAAGATGGAAGTTCTTTCTTTTGCGCCTTTTGCGCCTTTTTGCGGCTATTTCTTTTTTCCTTTGCTTCGCTATGTTTAGCCGCAAAAAAACGCAAAAGTCGCAAAATCTTTCGCAAACATGATAGGATTTAAGAAAAGAGGTACTAAGTCAGCCTACAGGCTGAACTATATACGTAGTAAATCGTTACAAAAGCGATATGTAGTTTCCTCTAAAGGGATGTTATCCTCGCAACACGATTAAAAAAGCCCCGTTTTTATTGGGTTTTCCCATAAAAACGAGGCTGAACTCTGGTAGGCGGTGAGGGACTCGAACCCACGACATCCTGGGTGTAAACCAGGCTCTCTAACCAACTGAGATAACCGCCCTTAAAAATTGTCTAGTTTAAGCCTGTGTGGCAGCAACCATTTTTTCCACCTTGGCTGGACGCATCGCAAGCGTGCGCACCGCCTCTGGCTGCATCTTCTCAACAGCAGTGCTCTCCATGCCTAGCTTCACCAAGCGGGCGCGTTGCACTTTCAAGCGTTGCGCTTTCTCAGTAGGTGTCTTGATAGGGCGTGTGCGTGGCTTTTTGTTAAATTTCCGTCCGTCTTTCGACATAAGCTCCTCCAAATTGTTCTATTGTCTAAAAAGTCGTTTAATAATGCCGTATTTGGCCGCGTAATGCAAGCCTGAGTTTGCTTTTTTGTGTAGTTTTTAAGAGTGCTAAGATTGCATCTCTAATTTTTCCACACATTGCGGATTACTCATCTTCTAAGGCATCAGCAATGGAATCATCCAGATCCCAGTTGCAGTAAACATCCTGCACATCTTCATACTCTTCAAGCATGTTGATAAATTTGTTGCAGGCTTTGGCCACGTTCAGATCTTTGACAGGCACGATTTGTATGGCAACCAATCCGATCTGTGAGTTCTCGCGGTCAAACTTGATACCAGCCTCGTCCAGCGCCGCGCAGACTTCGTTGAACATGTTGGGTTGTGTGGAGATTGTGAAACCATCCTCTTCGGTCAGCATATCGTCCGCGCCGGCACCAAGCGCCACTTCCATGACCTGGTCTTCGGTTACCCCCTCTTCGGCTGGAATCATGATTGTGCCTTGGCGCTCGAAACCGCGGGCAACTGACCCGAGTGAGGCAAATTCAGAGTTGTTTTTCTTAAAGATGTTGCGTATCTCGGATGCCGCGCGGTTTTTGTTGTCTGTCAAAACCTTGACCACCAGTCCGACGCCACCGCTGGCATAGCCCTCATAGTTGATCTCCTCCAGGATATCTCCAGCCAGCTCGCCGGTTCCTTTTTTGATTGCCCGGTCAATGTTGTCGTTGGGCATGTTGGAGGCCTTGCCTTTGGCGATCAGGGTTCTGAGCGTTGGGTTGGTATCCGGATCTGAGCCGCCCTGCTTAACAGCAAAGGTGATCTCTTTGGCCACCTTTGAAAATATCTTGCCGCGCTTGGCGTCAGCCGCGCCTTTTTTATGTTTAATCGTCTGCCATTTACTATGTCCACTCATTTTTTAGCCTTTCTGTTGCACATGGCGCAACAAGTTTTAATTATCACATCACTTGCCTGTGGTTCGAACCACACCTACAATGCCCTCGCCTGCGGGCATCTCCTGCCCCAACAGGTCAGCAGGCGTTTCACTATCAAATTCTTGAATCCAGCCGTTTTCAAAACCCAGCGCAGCCGCCGCATCGGTCAGTTTCTCATAGTCACGCTGCGTCACCCTTGCATCCCAGCCTTCACGTTCCAGCGCATGGTGGACCGGGGTATACTGCGACATCACACTGATGTGCACCTCGTTGCCCATGTTGTCGTGGATCCACTGCAAGCTGGCGATTGACTCGTCAATCCTCCCCGGCAGCGCTAAAATACGGCAGATAACCCCTCTGATGGCAATGCCTCTCTCATCCAGCTGCAATGCGCCTAAGTGCTCCCAAAACCATTTAACCGCTGCGCGCGCCTTGTCAACATAGCTCACCGCATCCGAGCCCTCCTGCGCCGATGCGCTCGTGGCATATCGCAGATCCACCAGCGCAATGTCAATCAGGTCATGATGCAGCTCTAAACTCTTTTTTGATTCAAAACCTGATGTATTATACACGAACGGCAAAATTTTTCCAGCGCGAATTAGCGGAGAAACCGCCTCTTTGATCTGCGGCAGCCACGGCGTGGGAGTGATCAGGTTCCAGTTATGGCAGCCTGTGTCATGCAAATACTCGAAAATCGCGCTCAGCTGCCCGATTGTGAGCTCCTCGCCCTGGCCGCCCTGACTCCAGGGGTGGTTCTGGCAGTAGATGCAGCGCAGGGTGCAGTGGGAGAAAAAAACAGCACCCGAGCCTCTCTCCCCTGTGATCGGGGGCTCCTCGCCAAAGTGCGCCCCATAGCGAAACACGCGCGGCAAGAGCCCTGCCTGGCAGTAGCCGCGCTCCTCCGCCGCACGGTTAGCGCCGCACGCGCGCGGACAGAGGGTGCAGGCGCTCAGGGCATCAGTTGCGTTTGGCTCAACGGCTTGGTTTGTGTGCATGTTTCTGTGTTGTATGTTTGGTTTCAGGTTTCAGGTTGCTTCTGGGTTTTTATCTTTGCCGTAAACTTTGACGATTCCTTCGCGCTTCGGCTCTCGCCTGCTTGAATCATGCGTCATGACCGACACTCCCTACAACAGTATCGCCTGTTCTCCATTTATATCCGACAAAGTTTACGACAAAGTTATACTAGAGTTTCCTCCCAATATTACAGCTCAATCGGTGGCGCGGAATCCTTGCTAAAGGGGGAGAGATCGCGCAGCCGTTTGATCACCGGCGGAAATTTTTCGAGCACGTAGTCGATCTCAGCTTCAGTGGTGTAGCGGCTGAGGCTAAAGCGGATGGAGCCGTGCACAGCCGTGAACGGGACACCCATGGCGCGGATCACATGCGAGGGCTCCAGTGAGCCGGCGGCACAGGCCGAGCCGGTGGAGGCGCAGATGCCCAGATCGCTGATGTGGTAGAGGATCGCCTCGCCCTCAATAAACTCAAAGCTGATATTGCTGGTGTTGGGCAGGCGGTGGAGCGGATCGCCGTTAACCCGGGCATCAGGACAGGTGGCCAGCAAGCCCTGCTCCAGTTTGTCACGCAGGCGCGCCAGGTGCTGCGCCTCGGATGCCTGGTGGGCTGCGGCGCACTCGACCGCAACTCCCAGAGCGACAATAAACGCCACATTCTCAGTGCCGCCACGGCGCCCGTTTTCCTGGTGGCCGCCGATCATGAAGGTGCGCAGCCGGGTGCCACGCCGCACGTAGAGGCATCCGATGCCTTTGGGTGCGTGGATCTTGTGGCCTGAGATGGCGAGCATGTCAACCGGTACTTTGCGTACATCAATCGTCGCTTTACCGGCAATTTGAACAGCATCGGTATGTATTATAGCACCCGCGGCTTTGGCCATGGCGGCAATCTTTTCAATGGGAAAGACCACGCCGGTCTCGTTGTTGGCCCACATGATGCTGACCAGCTTCTTGCCATCGCCTTTGAGCGCGGCACTGTAGGTATCCATGTCGAGCTGTCCCAGATTGTCGACCGGTATTTCAAAGAGCGGATGCCCTTTGTCTCGCAGGTGGCGGCAGGGGCCGAGCACAGCCGGATGCTCGACGCGTGATGTGATCAGGCGGGCCTGGTTGCCCAAGACCTCGGCACAGCCGTGGATGGCCATGTTGTCGCTCTCAGTGCCGCAACTGGTGAAGATGATCTCCGAGGGGTCAGCGTTGATAAAAGCTGCCACCTTTTCGCGCGCTTCGCGGATGTCTTTGGCGATCTGGCCGCCAAACAGGTGCATGCTGGAGGGGTTGCCATAGCGTTCGTTGAAATAGGGCATCATGGCCTCGCGCACCTCAGGCGCAATGCAGGTTGTCGCGTTGTTGTCTAGGTAGATTGTGTTCATAGGTAAAGCCGGTTGAAGGTTGAAAAGGTTGAAGGGTTCAAAATGTTGAAGGGGTTAAAGTGGTTGAACAGGTCAAAGCGGCAGCCACGGCCTGGCCTTTACTCTCCCTCTTCAACCACAATGATCTCCGGGCTGACAAACTCGCGCAACTTGGCTTCAATGAAATCATGTTTAGTGAAGGCCGATGACTGGCATCCAGCGCACATACCGCGAAAGCCGATCAGCACCCGATTGCCGACAACATCGATCAGTTCGATATCCCCGCCATCCTTTTGCAGGCTGGGGCGGATCTCACGCTCAACAACCTCCTCAATCAGTTTGATTTTTTGTATGTTCGTGAGGGCCTTGCGAGGTTGCTCCGCAGGGGACGGGGGGGTGAGTGAACGGGTGGAGGAGACGCTGTCAATTATCTTCTGGATATCGCTCTGACACATGCCGCAGCCGCCGCCGGCTTTACAGAAATTGGTAACATCCTCGATGTTGGTGATGGAGTTTTCGGTCACGATCCTGCGGATCTCATTTTCCGAGACACCGAAGCAGGTGCAGATAATATGATCATCAAGGTGTTTTATCCCGCTCTCGCCTGTGCGGTAGTTGTGAATGGCCACCTCCAGCGCCTCGCGCCCCATCACAGAGCAGTGCATCTTCTGGTCGGGAAGTCCTCCCAAAAACGCGGCTATGTCCTTGTTGGTGAGCTTCTCGGCCTCGTCAACGGTTTTACCTGCGAGCATTTCGGTCAGAGCGGATGACGATGCAATCGCGCTGGCGCATCCGAAAGTCTGGAATTTTACATCACAGATGCGCTGGTTTTCATCGAGCTTAAACATCAGCGTCAATGCGTCGCCACACGCGAGAGAGCCAACAGTACCGGTGCCATCCGGGTTTTCAATTTTTCCCACATTCCGCGGATTGCGGAAATGATCCATTACAATGTCGCTATACTCCCACATGTTTTTTCTCCAATTTACGGTTTCGCCGCTTTAGCTTGTGCATTAATTAAGGGAGGTATAATATCATTGAATTCGAGCTGATGACAAGCGGCATTTACCGGGCGCAGCTCTCAGGCGGCGCATCTGCGAATCGGCGCATATTACCGGGCAACCGTCAAAATCATTGTTGTCCACCGCATAGCGGAGGACATACTTATGTTGCAATAAAGTAAATCCGCCGTTATACGGTGGATTGTTAAACTGATTTGCAGATGCGCGCAGCTCTCAGGCGGCGGCCATCAACGAGCCCCCCGGCTCTCACAACCCGCGCTTTAGTGTGTCTGCCAGAGCGGGATGTGGCCACAATGCGAGTTGTTGGTGCAGAGGCGGGAAGAGTCGACAAAGTTTACGACAACGTGCGCGACAAAGCTTGTGCTATGCAAGCCGCAAGCTGCCAGGAATGCGCCAGCCGGGCAATTGTCAGGCCGAAGTTGTAGAGCGGGGGCCGTGACCCCGCCGGCGAGCGACAGTGCAGTGCTTTGCGAACCAAATTGCCTGACGATTCTTCAGTTTTTAGCGTTTTCAACCTGCTCTCACTCTGATACAATTACGCTTTAATTCTTTGCTCAAGGTTGTATCGAAAAAAGGGGATTCAAAATGGCACTATCACGCAGAAGTTTTTTAAGAAATTCACTGGTGGCTGGCGCGCCGCTGGTGCTGTCAGGCAATATCTGGGGATCGCCGGTCAGCCCCAATCAGAAAATGGGCATGGGCTTTGTGGGCATGGGCAAGCAGAGCAGGGGGTTGCTGAACTACTTTGTCAACCAGGATAGTGTCAAGGTGCTGGCGGTTTGCGATGTTGACACCACCCGCCGTGAAGACGCGAAGGGAAAAGTGGATGCAAAATACCAGTCAACTGATTGCAGGGCTTATAATGATTACCGCGAGCTGTTGGCCCGTAAGGATATTGATCTGATCTGCATTGCCACGCCTGATCACTGGCATGCTGTGATGACCATTGAGGCGTTGAAAAACGGCAAAGATGTTTATTGTGAAAAACCGCTGACCCACAATGTGCATGAGGCAATCGCGGTGATCAACGCGGTTGAGAAGTACGGACGCATCCTGCAAACCGGTTCAATGCAGCGCTCCTCCAGAGAGTTCCGGGTGGCCTGCGAGCTGGTGCAAAATGGTGTGATTGGCAGGGTTTCGCATGTTGAGTGTCAGTTTGGCGGACCTGGCAAGCCGTATGACTTGAAAGCCGAAGAGATGGAACCTGGTCTGGATTGGAATCAGTGGTGCGGCCCTGGGCCGCAAGTCGCATATAACTCCACTCTGAGTCCGCGCGGAATGCATAATCACTTTCCGCACTGGCGCAACTACCGCGAGTTTGGCGGCGGCATGGTAACCGACTGGGGCGCGCACCATCTGGATATCGCCCAGTGGGGACTTGGTATGGATGGCAACGGGCCGGTGGAGGTGCTGCCTCCTGCAGCCGCCGGGGCCTCCGAGGGCGCCAAGCTGGTGTATGCCAACGGCATCACAGTTGAACACAAGAATAAAGGTTTTGGGGTTCACTTCTTCGGCTCTGAAGGTGAAGTTCAGGTCAATCGCGGCAGGTTTACCCTCAAGCGTGGCAATGAGATGATCGCCAAGTTTACAAAACGCGAAGATGGTTCATCCTGCGAAGCTCAGGTGGTGAAGGCGGAGAAGGCCTTTTTGCAGGATGCCAAGATTAAACTCTATAACAGCGGTTCGCACACTAAGAATTTTTTGGAGTGTGTTGCATCACGTAAAAAGCCGATCACCAGCGAGATTGTCGGCGGTGGCACGGCGATCTGCTGCAACCTGATGAATCAGAGCTATTACAACCAGGCCAAGATTCTCTGGGATCCTGTGAACAGAAAACTGCGTGACGGCTCTGGTGATCCCAAGTGGCTCACCCGTGAATACCGCGCACCGTGGAATCTCGGGTAGAAAACGGCCTTCCGTCTTCGCGCTTCGCAGCTTGAATGAAGTATTTTCTGCAAGCAAGATGCTTGCACTACTCCATTATGGCTTTTAGAGTAACGTCCCAATAACCCGCTTTGGAGCAGCCTTCCTCCTTCGCCAAGGCTACGGCGCGACAAGAAAGGCTGGACAACAAACCATACGGGCAGCTGTTTGTTGTTCACGCTTCAGCGTGCTCTTTGCTGTCTGGCCGATTATTGAGAAGTTATTTGTCCCAGAGGAATCCGGTCAGGGGGGAGGAGGCATTGGCTGTTCGTTGCGGGGCGCGTGCGCCTGCGTCTAGCGCCTCCTCCGCTGCTATGACCGCTTTGGCAAAGGCACCCGCCATCTTGACCGGGTCCGCTGCTGAGGCGATGGCGGTGTTGACCAGTACGCAGTCAGCGCCCATCTCAATCGCCTCGGCCGCGTGGGAGGGCATCCCCAGCCCGGCATCAACCACCACTGGAACCTGTGAGTTTTCAATGATGATCTGAATCATATCCTTGTTCCGTAGTCCCAGGTTGGTGCCAATGGGCGAGGCTAAAGGCATGACCACCGCGGTGCCGACCTCTTCGAGGCGTTTTGCCAGCACTGGATCAGCGTTGATATAGGGCATCACAATAAAACCCTCTTTAACCAGGGTTTCAGCGGCTTTTAAGGTTTCAATCGGGTCAGGCAGCAGGTGGTGCAGGTTGGGTGTCAGCTCGAGTTTGATCCAGTTGAAACCTCCGGCCGCGCGGGCTAGACGTGCAATTCGAATCGCTTCCTCCGCTGCACGCGCGCCGCTGGTGTTGGGTACGATTACAATCTTGTTTTGATCCAGCCTGGAGATCAGCGGGTCGCTCTCCGGTGCCTTGTCCAGGTCTACCCTGCGCAGCGCGATGGTGACCAGTTGTGACCCTGAGAATTCAATCGCCTGACGCATAATCTCGTGCGAACCGAATTTTCCGGTGCCGATAAAGAGGCGGGAGGTGAATGTGTGTCCTGCGATAGTTAGTTTTTTCATGAGTTTCGTTTCTTGGGCTGTAAATGGGGTGCATCATAGCAAATCAGGGCCCGATAAAGCAGAATAAAATTAACCGCCGCCCACAAACTGAATGATCTCGATTTGGTCGCCGGCTTTGATCTTCGTTGTTGCAAGGGCGTGGTGCGGGATAATTTCAAAGTTAAGCTCTACCGCCATTTTTTGCGGCGTGATGCTGAGTTTGTCTAATAACTCGGCGAGATTTTCGCACCCCTCCAAAGGGTACTCTTTTCCATTGACTGTGATTGTAAGCATGTTTTTCCCTTTCAATTTGCGTGATGATGCCTGATGAGCGACATCGTCGTTGCTATCGTAAACCGGAGGCGCGCTCGTCCTTCAGCTTCGACCAGCGCATTACTCGGCTGGCGCGTCTCTTGCAGCTTGCAGCTTGCAAATCATTTGTCCGGTACGTCTCTTCCGGCTTGCGCAGCACTGTAGCCGCGGGCCTTGACAGCCGGGTGGGCGCGTGCATGGCAAGCGCCTGGCAGTTTCGACAAAGTTAGCGACAAAGTTTTTGCCGCGCATTGTGCCACACTGTCGCTTCCCCGGCGCGGTCACGGCCAGCCGCCCTACAACTTCGGCCTGACAACCATTTGGCACGCGCTTTTTACTCGCGCACTCGCGCACTTACACATTCGCGCATTTACGTGCTCCGCGCGGAGCCAGGCACTGAAAATCGTTTTCTATAAATGTTTATTCTCGCAACTTCTATCAAAAAAAACAAGAGCACAGTTGTGAATAAATCAGATATTAAAAATAGCGGAACTCATGTATAATGCCGTTGTTTGCTTGCATTTTTTGCACGGAACTAAAGATCAGAAGTTTAATAAAGCAAAGGAGAATCATGAAAAAAATAAAGTTTGCATTTTATGCTCTAACTCTAACTCTCGCTGCCAGCTGCATGGCGGCAGGTCTGGATGAAGTGATCGAGCCAGGAACCAAGGCTGAGAAAATCTCGGCTGCTTTCAAGTTTACGGAGGGTGCCACAGTCAACAGTCATGGGGAGATCTTCTTTACCGATCAACCTAATAACGCGATCCACCGCTGGAGCGCCGAGCAGGGGGTGCGCCTTTTTATGCAGCCCGCTGGACGCAGCAATGGCATGTGTTTTACCAAGGATGGCTCGCTGCTGGCCTGCGCGGACGAGGCCATGGAGCTGTGGAAGATAGCCCCGGATGGCTCAAAGACCGTGTTGCTGAAGGGATATGCGGGCAAAGAGCTGAATGGGCCCAATGATCTTTGGCCACACCCCGAGGGGGGCTGCTTTTTCACCGACCCCTTTTATAAACGCCCCTGGTGGACTCATAAAGATCCGCCGCAGGACACCGAGCAGGTCTATTTCCTGCCCGAGGGCGCCGCGCAGCCGCTACGCGTCACCGAGGACCTCAAAAAGCCGAACGGCCTTGTGGGAACAGCTGATGGTAAAACCCTTTTTGTGGCCGATATCGGTGCCAGCCAGACCTGGAAATATACGATCACCCCGGAGTTCAAGCTCACAAACAAAACACTCTTCTGTGAGATGGGTTCTGATGGCATGACAATCGACGTTGATGGACGAATCTACTTAACTGGCAGTAAAGGTGTTTATGTGTTTGACCATACCGGAGCCGCACTGGGCGTGATTGAGATTCCCGAGCGCTGGTCAGCGAATGTGTGTATTGGCGGCCCAGACAAAAAAACACTTTTTGTCACTGCTTCAACTGCCATATACAGCGTGCCGCTCAAGGTCAAAGGAACCCCGCAGGGTAAGTAGGGCACTGGCCTCCGCCGCGCCCCGCGAACGACCTCCCGGCGCAAGTATAGACTTTGTCGTTAACTTTGTCGGGGTGGAATGAACGCGTTGCGTTGTTTTTGAGGTGAAAAATGGGCGTCCACCGCATAGCGGCGGACATACTGAAAGCAACACAGTATATCCGCCGCTACGCGGTGGATGGCAGCGCAGTATATCCGCCGCTACGCGGTGGATGGCAGCGCAGTATATCCGCCGCTACGCGGTGGATGGCAGCGAAGTATATCCGCCGCCCAATGCCGCTCTTTACGCGCGCGGTTAACAACATGAAAATTTTACTTAATAGAACTAGCGTCTGGCGCTGGTGCCTCCAAAGCCTCCAGTTCTACCGCTGGCGGCACCTGATATTTGTGCTCATAGCCGCGCTGACAGGTGCGATCCTCAGTGCCGCTCTCAGCGCGGGCGACTCGCTGCAGGCTGGCCTGCAGCGTGATCTGCGGCTGCGGCTGGGCGAGGTGCGCTCAGCGGTGATTCTCTCTGAAGGCCTTTTCCCTCTCTCACTTGCCGAGCGGTTGGGCGAGAGCGAAGCTTCGCTGCTGCTGCGGGGGGAGATGCTCGACCCGAACGGTGTGGTCTGCGCTGAGAAGGTCAATATTCTGGGGGTCACGGAGCATGGCGCAACCGCCGCAGCTGAGCCTGGCTCGGTTGGGGTGAACAGCCGGGCAGGAGAGATTGTAAACTCCCTGGGCGGCGGGCGCTGGTCATATCGGTTTGAAAAGCCATCACTGTTTCCAGTTGAGCTGCCGCTTGGCAGTGTCACTGAGCAGCGCATGGAACGGCGCACGGTCTCAGCTGTACGTTCTGTCTCGGCCGCGTTGATCACCCCTGACTTTGACCCTTCGCCAGCCACCGTACTTCCAATCAACATTCAGCTGCCCTATGAATATCTCGCGGCGCAGGCTGATGCCGAGGGTATGGCTAATCTCCTGCTCTCGCGCAAATCACCCGCAGATCTGACAGCCGCTCTGCAGCGATCATTAACAACCGCGGATCTCGGGTTGCAAATCGATTCCACCAATGGCATCAGCGAAGTCAAAAGTAATCGCGTTTTCCTGCCGGATGATTTTTGTCACGCACTCGCCGCCTCCGGCGCGGTTTGCCAATGGGCCAACTTTCAACTGGCAGATGAATTTGCCTCCTCGTCAGGAGCTTCCACGCCGTACGGCTTTGTGGGCGCAGTCACGCCTGACAGCACGCTGCTGCCTGTTGGGATGGGAGATCAGCAGATTGTGATCAATGCGTGGCTGGCGGATACTCTCTCGCTGAAACCGGGCGATGAGTTGACCATGCACTGGCGGCGTTTTGAAGCAGGGGGCGAGCTGGTTGAAAAAACGCAGGTATTTGAGATCTGCAAAATCCTGACCATGGAGCAAGCCGTTGCTGTTAAACAGCGTATGCCGGAGATACCGGGACTGGCAGGGGTTGACAGCTGCGCGGATTGGAACATTGGTTTGCCCATGGATGCGGAGAAACTCGAAGACCCTGGAAACGAAGCGTATTGGAAGGATTGGCGGGAAACGCCGAAAGCTCTGATCACTTTTGCGGCAGGCAAAGATTTGTTCGGCAGTTATTTTGGTGAAGCCATGAGCGTACGCGTTGAGGCAAAGCCCGGCTTTATCGAAGCTCTGCTGCGGGATGTCGACCCTGCCAGAGTAGGTTTTAACGTGCGCCCCTTGTGGCAGGAAGGGGTGGCAGCGGCTCGCGGGTCAACCGATTTCCGAGGGCTCTTTGTGGGGATGGCGTTCATCTTGATGATTTCAGCGCTCATTCTGGCAGGGTTGTCGCTGAGCCTCACGCTGGATGCGCGCAAGCTTGAGCCAGCGCTTTTCTCCGCGCTCGGTATCTCACGGGTCAGGGTTGTGATGCTAATCAGCGGCGAGTGGGTTCCGGCAATCGCCTGCGGTGCGGTTGCAGGCAGCTTCGCAGGCTCGCTGCTTGCCCGCGCGTTAATTTGGAGTCTTTCGCGGTTTTGGAGTGATGCCATTGCCGGTGCCCAGCTCGCTTTTTATTTTTCATGGCAGGCGGTGGTGCTCTCAGCGCTGATAACCTTTGTTCTGCTCGCGTTGATGCTGCTGCGCCATGTTTACAGGTTCGCAGCCTCACCACCGGTTGAGATTATGCGCCAGAGCGGGGTTTTAGCGGTGAAAGCGCCAGGCCGAGTTGGTACCTTGATCAGGCGCGTGGCCGGGCCGCTGTGCGCGGCGGGTGCGGTGGTTGTGATTGCTTCCAGCCGCACCTCGGTTGAAGCCAACGGCGCGTTTTTTGGCGCCGGTTTTCTGTTGATGATCTCCATGCTCTTTTTTATTAAAGGTGGCGCCGAGTTTTGGTACGCTGCGCTCAGTGCCCAACAGCGGGTGGTCAGTGATCCATTCAAATCCGGTGTGGTGCAAGCTTTGCACTCCGGAGCGCGAGGGCGGTCGCTGACCACTCTGCTGGCCACCGGTGTTTTTCTGACAGTCGGGATGCTGGCCATGAAACACGACCCGGCCGCTGGCAGTGAGCTGAGTTCATCGGGCAGCGGTGGTTTTGCCGCGATTGTTTATTCCACGCAGCCGCAAACCTTGGCTGATGGCCTTGATATGGCGCGGCGCGTCACCGGCTCCAGCGGGGTGGTGCCAATCAGGGTTAGGGGTGGAGATGAGGCGGGGTGCATGAATATGAGTGTGCCGCAGGTGCCGCGTCTCTACGCCCTTTCAGTGGGAGAGATGGCCGGGCTGCGCGCCTTTGAACCAGAGGGCTCGGGCGGCATCTGGTCGGCACTCTATGATCTGCAGGAGCAGGGGGTGATCCCGGCGCTGGCCGCTGATCAGGCGATGCTGCAATACAGCTTGAAGATGAAGGCGGGCGATGAAATAACCTATCCCGGGAGCGATGGCCGCTTGTGGCGGATCAGGATTGTGGGCACGCTGCCAGTGCGGGTCTCGATTTTGCAGGGCGGTTTGATTCTAAATGAGGAGCACTTTCTCAAGATGTTTCCAGTGGAGGGCTACCGCCTGTGGCTCTGTGATTACGCGCCTTACCAGCTGCGTGTTGACGGGAGTCTGAAGTATCGCTACCCTGAGCCGGGAATCCGGGTTGAAACCACGGTTGAGCGACTGAGAGCGCTGGGGCGTATGGAGGCGAGTTATCTGGATATGTTTTTAGTGCTGGGCGCGTTGGGTCTGGGGTTGGGCATAATCGGCGTGGCGCTGGTGATTGCCCGCAGTGTTGAGGAGCGTTGCTATGAGTTTGCTGTGATGCAGGCAGTTGGCTTGAAAAAGCGGGCCATCCTGCTTCTGGTGCTCACCGAGTATGGCGCTTTAATTTTGACTGGCTTAATCTCCGGTTTGATCCCCGCCATCATCGCTATCCAGCCAGCCGCGCGTGCACTGTACTCCGCCCCCTCTTGGGGGCTGGTAGGGGGAGTGGTGCTGGCGCTGACGCTCAGCGCAATTTTCGCAGTGACAGCAGGAACTCTCTATGCCTTGCGCGGTTTTGATGTGAGCCTATTAAAGCGGGAGTGATTCGGGGCTGAACTAAAGCAGCTAGTCGCCACAACCAAATGGGTTTATGTGATGTGCTAAAAATTTTCGCCCTCATTGAAATGTTAATGGTTAAGAGCCCGCTGCTTTAGAAACAAACGCTGCGCGTTTGGAGAAGCAAAGTTGTTTTCTTTAAAGTAGCACAGGCATCCCGCCTGTGTTTGGCACGTAATTCACAGCGGCGGATATACTGTGTTGCTTTCAGTATATCCGCCGCTATACGGTGGATGCCCATTTTTCGCCACTAAAACAATGTAGCGCGTTTATTTAATCCGACAAAGTTAACGCTTACGCCGCTTGGTAAGACGCGGAGCAAGGAAGTCGTTCGCTATGCGGGCGGCGCGCGATTGAACAGCTTACGCGGTGTAGTCAGCCGCATAGCGACTGACCTCCTTGCTCAGCACCTGTCAGCCGATCGGATGGCAGGACGAAGCTGTAGGGCAGGCGGCCGTGACCCCGCCGGCGAAGCGAAAGTATAGCGCAACTCTGGTCGCGAGCCCTGATCACTGGACATAGGGGGTCAAAATGGTTGCACTTTAATTTTTGAAACCACAAGGAACACATAGCTCACAAAGATTGCTGCGTTGTTTTTAGGTAAAAATGTTGAGGTAAAAATGGGGAAACCCTGGAAACGCCGAGCTCCGGCGCGGCTCTATGTGCTCTTTGTACTACTATCATTCATATTCTTGTTTTTTTGCACGTTTTTTATCTCTCACAGAGACACAGAGTTTTTTGCCCGCGAAACGAAGCGTAGCGTAGTAGGGCATCATCGAAGATGAGGCAAGGAGCAAAGCGACTGGCAATCTCCGCGAAAGGATAAGGGTATTTCATCCCCGCCACTTGTCCCGGCGTAGTTCCGCTTGCGGGACGAAGACGGATGCGCGGGGTCGCTAATCGCTTGAAATACCCTTATCACAAGATCACTTTTGACAACATGAATTGTATTTTTAGCACAAGACTCTGCGCTTAAAATTTTTATCCATTAACGACTCTACGCAGTAGAAAAAAAA
>JAQUCE010000163.1 GCA_028686345.1 Kiritimatiellia bacterium | reverse complement strand
CATCCACGTTATGGGCATTAACGATCAAGAAGACTGTCCAGGCGATGTCCGTGCTTACGAACTGACGGGAAGTACCGTTCTTGCCTGTCTCTGAGTCCAAGATTACGATAGCGCAGGGTAACTGCTTGGGAATGGCATCCTTGTTGAACTGGATGGTGGGTATGTCACAGAACTTGAGCGCATCTTCTATCCGCTTGCGTTCTGCCATGAATCTCTGATATGCTGTCATAGACTTACCTCGATGGAGTTGAGTTGTTGATATATCCACTGCTCCCGGTTAGCGATTACCTGAGCAAATACATTACGAGCTGCGATGCCTTCCCGTTTGATCTTGGCTTGGATCATGTGAGCGATCTGATTCACAGTGAGCAGCTTCCCACTCTTCTTGTCAGTCCACGAGAGCCCTTTCCGCTCTACCCATGACTTCAGTGGTGCTATGGGAGTCCAGGAAGGCACTTTACCACCCAATACAAAAGGCTCGTGTTTCACGTTCGAACCCACTCTCAATGTCATGCCGGAGTCGTTTGTTTCCAGTACGTAACCTGTGTTTCCATAGAAATCGCCTTTATCGTAGATCTGCTGAGTGATAATCTCCTTGCGGGAGTCGGCATCAATAACACTCCCGATCAGATGTAAACGACTCTCAAGAGCCGTAAAGATCGCTCTGTATATCTCTACCATCAACTCTTCAGGACTGTTAAGTTCACTCTGTGGCATCAGATCACCCCGGCTCTCAGCACTTTAGGCAGTCTCGGTTTCAACTCTGTGAGTCGATCCATGCCACTTTGATTGAGATAGTTCCGCAGCAGAGCGAGAGCCCTCAGCTCAAGCTTGGCTTTGAATGCGTCTATTTCGCTCCCTGTGAGCAATTCGGTAGCAGACTGGTCTAATCCTACAGTCTTCACTATTCCTTCGCCCAGAGTCTTCAAATTGAGAAACTCGCAAGTACTCTGCAGCATCAGGAAACAGAACCCAAAACGAAAAGAGATCAGAAAGGGATCGTCTTCGGGGTAGTCGATACGAGTAGCGTCCTGGTAAAAATTATCCAAAACAATGCTTCGAATCGTCTCTAGGACAAGCCCTTTGTGCTCTTTAAAGATGACGTTATCAGCCATCTCCTTGGGTAGGTTAAGCACTGCCAGCACTTCGATAGCCTCAACCGGGATGGGTATCACTTACCTTTCCTCATCAGCTCAGATAGCTCAATCGCTCTGCGACCGACCTGCTTTGCCCAACGGGACACAAGCATGTTATTGGCAGCCCGTTCCCAGTCTCCGGCTTTTACAAACGCCAGAGTATTCTTGAAGCCAAGCAGACCATTGATACCGAGGTTGAAGCACATGTTCAGCAGCACAGACTTACGGACTTCATCAAGCTGGTTGTAGATATCGGGTATCTCATCCAAAAGCTGTTTCTCGCAGTTCTGTATATCATTCTCCAATAGCACATAAGCTTCTGTTTGGGAGATACCACAATCATCGAGATTGCGACCATAACCAATGGTCAGCTTACCTGCCGTACATCGGTAGGGTTTCAGCCTCAGACCTTCATGTCTAACCAGTTGTTCTTTGATGCGTTCCAGCAGTGTTGCTTCCATCGTATCTCCTTGTGAGTAGTATTACATACTCAATCCAGAGCAAGAAAGCCACTACCCTGTATTAACACAAATACGGATGCATAACGATGCGACAGAATTTAGGGTTGACAGATTTGAAAAGTCAGAATTAATGATAAATCTTATTATGCAAGAAACATGGAGGAATGATGAGCATAAAAATTGGTCAATACCAGTTTGATGGACCCTATACACACACAAGTTCTCTGAAGGACAGTTCTGGAATTTATGCTATTTTGTGTGAGGTTAGTGGTAAATACCACGTACTAGATATCGGTGAATCAGCAACAGTAAAAACTAGAGTAGAGACTCATGATCGAGCTGACTGCTGGAAACGAAACTGCAATGGGACGCTAAATGTTGCTGTTCTTTACACTCTGAACAAACAATCTACCGGGAGAATGGAGATTGAACAGGAATTGAGAGATATGTATAATCCCGTATGTGGAAAGAGGTAAAGCCATCCCCAGTACTTCGAGAAAAGTAAAGATCTGTATCTCGACTATTTATTAACTTGGATTTTTCCTTAAGATTTTAGGTAACAGTTTATCGATTTCTGCGTCAGAAAAGGTTAACTCTTCCATTTGTTTAAGTGCTTTTGAAGCTAATGAGTATGCTTTACTTGAAGTTCTTGGAGCCTTTTCATACACTTGAAGTAAATCTCTGTGTATCGAATCTCTGGCCACTGTGACATCTGAATTAGTAATGACTTCAGCTTTCATGTCAGTTATCAGGGATAAAAGTCGTTCCCTGACATCCCAAACTTGAATCGCTATTGATGCATGCAGTTGTGCCTTTTCGCCAAGATCATTGTTTTTTAAGTATGATGTGAATGTCAGTAAAAGAGTCGATATTACTCCAGTAACTATCGGCACCCATGGTTGAGCACCGAAAATTGATGCAATTACTCCTGAAGTAGTAATCGCAGTAAGTACAATCTGCAACCACTTAAACAATGAGTCCCTGCGTGAATAAATATCTGCTTGTTTCTCATGTGTTTTATGTGTCCATGCTACTCGACCATAGTATTCACGAATTTGATCTTCAAGACATTCAGAGTGGGTATTTACTGCCATAAATCTGCCTCCATATTGCATTAGCTGCCTTATCCCTATCACTTTCCTCATATTGAATAGCTTTTAAGGCTAATTGATGAGTAGTTTTAGCTTTACTGATAAAAGAACCTTTCTTAAATACATATTGATTTGAGCCTGGAGCTAACCAATACTTCTGTTGAAAACTCTGATTTCCAATGTATTCGAAACAATCTCTTGTCATCCAGTCGTAGAAAGTGAAAGATTCGTCTGAATGATCCCACTGGCTGATGAAATTATACGCTAATGTATCGAGCAATAGTCCACTAATCGACAAAGCGTTCTTATCCTTCCATGCTCTCAACATACGGCAAAGTCTTTTTAAGTTGTAGTTACATGCGAGATTCATATCTCTTATTGCTTTTATCTCAGCTCTTGGATTTACTATCTTCCATGCACCGCCATTCTTAGTATCTGCATATATAAAACTCTGACCATCTGTGTGATCAAAGACAGGTACAATCTCAAATTTGATGCCGTCAGTAAAAGGGATCACAACAACTTGCCTGTCGGCGGATACATACGATAAAGGGTACGTCTCTTTGATCGATCGTTTTAGGTCTTGAAGTAAAACAGATTGTCCGTTAAATTTGTATTTTTTATACTTAGAATGGACATCGTCAGGTAATATAGCATGCATATCTATATCACTGACATGGATATCTGTATCCCTTCCATAAGAACCTACATACAGACTATTTGCTGTCTCTGATTCCCAACCCCAATAATCAGTATTGATTCTTTTAGTTATTGCTTTGTATCGTGTTTGAATCTTTGTTACTTTATCATCAGTGATCCGTAAATTATCACAGAAAATCTGGAACTTGGTTGATATCGACATAATCTTTAAACACCAGTCCTAAACTACACAGTACTCACTTTTTAACTGACTTCTCGGATATCGCTTGCCGTACGTAATCGAGCGAACCCTCTACCTGTAACCAATATTTGTTGTATCGATTCCAGTATGAATATGCAGCATCAACTCCATTCGAAGTAACATAGCCTAAATCAAACATAGGATTATTGGGCTTACGATGAGTCTTTTTGATTAACTCTTTCCATAAATTGCTGTACCGAACTGCACTTGCCTTTATCCATGTTTCAGCTTCGACCGTCTTCCCTGAAGCTATGAGTGCAAGAGCATAAGATATGTCCATACCTGTCATAGAGCCGCTTCTATGTTTTTTATAAAATGCTATGAATTTCTTATACTGCTTAAGTCCAAGATAGCATTCACAAACAAGTTCACGAACACCTTGGTTATCGTCTGGATTTACATCGAGAATAAACAAATACAGATTCAATGCATCATCATGCAATTCAAGATTCTGGTATTCAAGTCCAAGCGCATGGCATGCACGTAAAAATGGCCGATTATCACCTTCATTCCAGAGTATTCTATGTGTTTTCTGGTTAAAATCACTTGGTAGGCTGGACTTGCACAGGTACACTGCAGTTGTAAAATGAGATATACAATCAATCGTATTACCTAATGACTGATGAGAAAATCCAATATGTGTCCATGCATCCACAAATTCAGGATACTTGATCACTAGTTCTTGTAATAGAATTATCGATTTCTGATGATCCCCGTTCTCACTAAGTTCCACAATATCACAAAATCGAGTATAATCTTTATCACTGATCCTCGGGAATGAGAAAAGCAGATTTAATGGCTCATCATCATATGTTGAAATCAGAATATTCTTCATTCACCGTTCCTATTGCTGTAACTGATCTAATAGCGAGATTATCTCACTCTGGGCTTTTCTGATAACTTCAATCAATTCAGTTGATGTCCGTTTATCAGAGAAATCAGGAGCATTGATATTGACTGCTTTAATGTCATATTCTTTAGCTTCTATTTCGGCTTTGGTCATAAACCAGCTACGCTCACTGATTCTGTCAGGATGATCAACTGGTAACTTAAGACGCATTAGAAAATCATCAAAGTGCTTGAACTCGAGAGGATTCCCCTTATTTACTTTACGCGGTTTGAACTCCTCGTCAAGCGTCATATCGTAAAACCAGATCTGTCTAGTGGATTTGCCTTTGGAAAAGAACATCAAGTCGGTTTTCACACCTGCACCAGCATTTACGAAAACACCTCCTGGTAAACTGACAATACAGAACAAATCACAATCATTCAGCAATTTTCGTTTGGTTTGCGTATAGGCTTTGGTTTTTGTATGAAATAGCACTCCTTCATCTATAACCATTCCGCACGTACCACCATCTTCCAGACTGCTGATTATATGCTGCAAAAAAAGAATCTGAGCTTTTCCTGATTTATATGCGAAACTTGATTGTGCTGCTTTACCTTCCTTACTTCCAAATGGCGGATTGGTAAGTATGTATTTGAACTGAGCAGGAGCCCCTTCAAATAGGTCCCCGAAAGTAACTGCACCCGTTAACGTATTGCCATGCCATATGCGAGGTAAATCTATATCGTGGAGCACCATGTTTGCAAGTAATATTGGAATGGCTTCGTCAGCATCTTCCCTGCCCCAGAAAGTGCTAGTTTTAAGTTCTTCAATCTGCGTTGCGGTTGGGTTCTGCTTGATCAGATGCTTATAAGACTCAATTAGAAATCCACCAGTCCCACAACAGGGATCGTAGACTTTACCACCTAATTGAGGGTTAACCACTTCGATAATCAATCGTACTACTTCTCGGGGTGTAAAGAATTGGCCTCCATCATTTTTCTTTTCCCCTAAGTTGGGGAGCATACCTTCAAAAGCTTGTGAGATGGGAAACATGTGCTGCGTGTCAATCTCTGCTTGGGTTAAGTTATGTATCTCGTCCAGGACATCTAACAGATTGGCATCACTCTTCAGTACGGTTTGTCCTTGATTGATAAATATCTCGGAAACTACTTTCTGTATATTGGACGCACCGGCATTATCCTTTAGCTTTGAGTAATATGGGAACAAGGTATCGTTTACAAAACTGATAAAGCTTGATTCTCCGTTTTCTATGATATCTCTACGTTTCCAGCCTTGTAGCTTACTCGTGATGGTCGTTTCAAAAGTAGCTTTCCTATCAAACGGTGCTGCCCAATCTTGCCAACGGTAGGGTGAATCCATTGTAGGTTCAAAGTGATTTCCCAAGGCAAGAGCTTTCATTTCTTCTTGTTGTTCAATTAAATCCAGATACCTTAAGAAAAACATCCAAGTGAGTTCAGCTACATATAGCCTAGCTCCTTTTGCTTTATCCCTTCTTAAAATATTACAGATACGCTTTACTGCTTTATCCATTGCAGCTTGGGTATTGATTTTCTTTCCATTATTATTAGACATCTATTCCTTCCGGTTTATCCAAAGACTTCTTTTAGTATAGATAGATTAAGTGAATCGAGTCCTTGCATTTGTTTCTTATTGACTGAGATTAGTTTATGACATACACTCGTTCTGATATCCAGAAAGTTTGTTAATGTTATGAGTTTGTTTACATCCTTGGGGACAGGCACTAAAGTGTTTTCGATTAAATCTATTGGAACTCTCTGCTGACCAGCACTACCCGTAAAATGATCCTCAGCATATCTCCGAAACTCAGTAGTCCTAAGATAATAGAATATCCATTTAGTGTAAATGTTAGCATGTGGTCTGACTACAACAAACTCTGTAGATCCGAAGCCATAACCATTAAGCAATCCTTTTGCTACACAGCATTTCCCGTTCTGCATGCAAGGGGTTATCTTTGCAAATAGGACATCATCATTATTAAAATACGTATAACCATTGCACACATCTTCAACTGGTTTAGTAAGTAGGTAGGATATTGATCCAGTTACTTCATCTATAGCATCCATGGGTAAGAAACTCACAAATCTCTCATGTTTTAAATTGTTTGGTCGTCTCGGGTTAATGTCTGCTATTTGAACCAGCTTTTTCCATTCCCATCCATCAGGTAACACTGTGCCAGATTCCCATAAGTATGTTTCTCGGAGTACTGCCGATTCTAAAGACGCAATGGCTTCTGATTGATTTGAAATTGCCGAAGTAACTTTAGCGGAAAGTTTATACTTATCTTGTAAATGTTTGCCTATCTTGACCTGCTCATCGTATGGGACAATTGGAATAAGCATCTTTTCTAACTTTCCCTTAGGAAGTTCTGAAAAAGTGTTCCCATGGCTATCTGCTTGCATTTCTTTAACTTTGCTCATGAGATAGAACAATATGTAATGGGCATCAAATCCACTTTTGGGTACTATACCCTTCATACCTTGATTTATTGCGACATCCTTGGTTGTAATGCTTAGATTACCTACAGGTGCTCTACTCGTTAAAAGGACTGAACCAGCTGGGACAAGCTTTGTTGAGCAACTCTCAAAACCAGCTCTAGTTATTCTCCGTGCCGTGTCACTCAAATATAAACCAGATAACTTACCCATATCAGTCGGAGTTGCCCAGAATATATCCCCATCCCAATACTCTGCAATATCAGTTGATGGTGTAGACCCATTTACAATGTCTGCAATCCCATTCTTTCCACCTAAAGGTTGAAAATCTTTGTGCATTTATGCTAACAGCCTCAGTTTTGTATCTTCAATGATTTTGTTAGGTTGGTAATTTGGTATGTTTAACAAAACCTTCAACCCACCGTGCTTCTTAACCTCTTTGGCATCAAACAGATGTTTTGTTTCCAACTCTTCTATTCCACCTTGTGCAAACTGTCCAGCTATGCCAAGTAATACCATCTGGGCTGGTTCAGAGAATTGCTTCAGCCAACTCTTATGCCAGAGCTTAAAAGCCCCACTTCTTTCTTCACGTGACTTGGGTGCGGCTCCAAACCCTAATTGAGCTATAATGTCATACAGGTCGCATTCTTCCTCATCTTCTAATTTACGAACAAGCCTAACCGCACCTTCGCCTCCAGGAAGTTGATTCAAGAATTCTTTACGAACAGTAGAGACTATCCATGTTTGTCTTAGTTCATCAATAGATTTCAGAGTTTCGGAAATCTTTTCCGCTAGTCTCTGTTTGTATTCCTCATATGGTACAAGAACTTCTTTCCCTTCCTCATCGCAGAGGATTGAGATACCGATGTCTTGTACTTCGATGGTAAATTCATTTTTATCAATTTGGATTATCTTGCGTTTTTCAGGAGGTTCTCCACCACTTGGACCTTCTTTACCTTCACTAGGTTTAACAGAGATAAAGTCTTCTCCAAATAGACGAGTAGCATTAGTATAGTCAAAGATACGGAACATCATCTTACTACCG
>JAQUCE010000058.1 GCA_028686345.1 Kiritimatiellia bacterium | reverse complement strand
AAAACTGATTATTCATAAAAATGCAACATAAAACTTTGGAAAAATAATTCGGACTGATTTTCAACCACGAATAGTCGTGAATAAATTCGTTAAACATTCATTTTAGGGGTCAAAATACCGCTCTAAGAGCCAAAAAACAGCGTTTTTTTGATGTAAGTTGTTTTCAATTATGATTTTACAGAGGCTTAGCGTCAAAACAGGCGCTACATATACAGGCGGGATTTGCCGGCAGAAATTGGCTTGCGCAATAACCCTTGTGAACCATGTGTTCTTTGTGCTCTGATCGGTTATTGAGAAGTTACTTTAGTGAATTATGATTAAAGTGCCGCATGGACGGGTGAAGTAGATTATTGTGCGGTCGTTGTTGTAGACCAGCGTTGAGTTGGTCGCGCCTTCGACTCTCCAGCCAGTCAGATCATCTGCTCCGAGGATGCTTTGAGTTGAGGTGAAGAGCGCACGTTTGCCAGGGGGCGCGAGTTCAGCTGTCAGGCTCGTCACCTGCAGAACACCGTTTGTCGGGAATACCAGGGGGCCGTTGACGACAATCATATCGCTGGCACCTGTACTGTACCGCCAGAGCGGCAACGCGCCGGGAGCAATCACCAGACCATCGCCGATCTCCAGGGTGCCGCAAGCCGCCGCAGTGCCGGCATGGATAACGGCGTTGCTGTGAACAATTACTCTGCCACCCATCAGGCCATCGCCAAAGAGCGTGGCACCTGCCGCAACAGTGACCGGACCGGCAGTGGCACTTCCGGCACCTGCCACGCCGAAGCCGCCGGCATTGACTGAGAGTGAGCCTGTGTAGGTGTTGTGACCGGTAAAGATCAGGGAGCCAGTGCCGTTTTTAGCCAGGGAGCCGGAACCGATAACCGTGCCGTCAAAGACGCTGCTGCCCGCAACATTCAGCTTGAGTGCGCCATTGGCCTCTTCATTACTCAAGCCGTACAGGTGGTAGGTGCCGGCTCCCTCTGTGTGGATGTTGATGTCCAGCTGGGTCGATGCCGCCTGATAGCGGTAGCCAAGGTAGTTGTCGTTTGGCATAGGATCTCCGCTATCTGGATTGAAAGTGATAACATCACTGATCGGGCCGGCTCCATCCGGATCAAAGATAAAGGTCTGTGTGCGGTCATAGGAGACGGAAGCCCAGCGCCGATTGTAGAGACGCAACTCATACCATTTGCCGATGGTCAGTCCTGTGATTGACATAGTGCCATCTTTGAGATTGTAGTTCATATCATAAATCAGCTTATAGATCCCTTCAAAGGGGGACACGCCGATACTGCCAGCCTCTCCGCCTCCGTGGGCGCTGCCCGGCATGCCTGACCACCCAAATCCGTTGATCGAACCAGAGGTAGCGGTGACTTTGTTAAAGACAACGCCATTGACAGTGGATTTGTTTGCATTGTTGCCGAAGTCCAGCAGATGCGTGTAGGTTTTGCCAGGTGAAATTCCGCAGTCAGCATCACTGGTGAAACGCTTAAAGTAGAGCATGCCGCCTGTATTAAAGGTTCCTTCTCCTGAAAGGCCGCCCAGAGTTACATAACCCTCAGAGGTTTCCAATGCTGCTCCTGCCATGATTACGGCCCCGCTCTGCAGTGATGCTCCCGCCTCCAGTATCGCTGTGCCGGCTGTGATGCTCAACGGCTGCGCCAGGGTGTTGGTCCCGCTAAAGATTTGGGTGCCCGCCCCGGCTTTAACCACTGATCCCTTGCCTGAGATGTTGCCAGCAAAGCGCCGGGTCTGCCCGGCAGCTGGCACCACGGTCAGCATCGGTGGTGATGGAGCCACCCCGGGCACCTCCTCGTTGGAGATGCCGTAGAGGTGGTAGGCGCGATTATCGGCCCATGATTCGATGATGATATCCAGGGTCGTGGCCTCTGCTGTATAACGATAGATGAGCATGTTCAGCAACGTGTTTGCCGCATCCGGATTAAAGGTGACCGAGTCACTGGCTGGGCCTGCCCCGTCAGGATCAAAGGTGAAGGTCTGAACGCGGAGACCGACTCCCCAGCATCGATTGTAGAGGCGCACTTCGTAGCGCTTTCCAGGCGTGAGCCCGGTGAGTTGCATGGTTGCCGAGCCTGGATGCTTCCAGCCGTAGTTCATGTCATACAGGAGGTTGTAGATGCCGCTGCCTGAAGGCACGCCCGGGGGTACGTTGCCGCCGTGCTTGAAGGGCGGGAAGTTGGCCCATCCATACCCGCCGATGTTGCCGGTTTGCGCTGTGACTTTATTAAATGATACGCCGTTGATGACTGTGGCAGGCGAGGAGCGGGTGCCGAAGTCCAGCAGGTGGGTATAGGTTTTGTTTGGCGAGATCCCTGTGCTTGCGTCATCAAAGAAATCGATGAAGTAAACCAGGTTGCCGAGCGCGATTTTTCCACTGCCCGCAACTCCGCCAATGCGCTCTGCGCCTGCAACAGCAAAGGTTGCATTGGAGTGTACATTGACGATCGAGGTGTCGCCGAGGCGCTCATCGTTGCCGAGCACGAGCACTCCCCCGCGCACCTCGGCATCGCCGTTAAAGGAGTTCACGCCCGCTCCGCCAAGTTCCAGCAAGCCTGCTCCGCCCTTGGTCAGCAAAGCGCCAACCGGGGCGGAGAGTGTTCCGGAGAAGACGGACATGGCGCTCTGGTTAGCCTGCAGAGCAGTGTCTGGCGCGGTGAAAGTCAGTGCGCCGGAACCGGAGAGAGTGCCGATCGTTGAGTAAGGGGTAAGCCAGGAATTCGGCAGCGTGATCGCACTGGATGATCCTGGCTCAGTCACTTGAACCGTGAGTCCGTAGCTGTACAAGCCTTGGAAATACCCTAAAACCATGTCGTGCGGCCCTGCTTCCAGCCGGATGGCGCCATAGCTCCAGCCAGCGGTGTAGTAGTTGCGCTTGAGTATTGTCTGCCCGCTGACAGCCAGCACGAATCCGTCATCGCAGGTTACTCCGAATTTATAAACGCCGCTCAGCGGCACTGTGATCACGCCGCGCCAGACCGCCTCGAATTGAGTTGTTCGGCTGCCACCGCTGCCGTAGGGCATTGGGAAAAGGACATTTGGGCTCCAGCCGAAGTCAAAGGTTGTGTTCTGTGCGCCGCTGAGGGAGACCAGAGCTGGGGTGAGGGCTGCGAAATGCGCTTCCATGGCCGCAAGTGATGTGTAGTTTGCCACGTCGGGGGTAACGTTGTAGTAGTAGCCTGTTAAACCATTGACGGGCACCGGCTGAACCGCCAGGGTGCCGGCAGCGTTGACCGCAACCGCGCCGGGCAGAACAGTACTCTTTAGGCCCACTGTTCCGGCAGTGATCTCTGTCAGGCCGGCGTAGGTGTTGTAGGGGTTGTTGAGAACCAAGCTCTCCGCGCCGGTTTTGATGAGCTTGCCAGTACGATCTCCGCGCACCACGCCTGCAAAGGTTCCCTGAGTGCTCTGATTAACAGTCAACTTTGAGCCTGCTCCGCTGAATTCCAGTGTTGATGTTTCCGCGCCGTGCAAGGAGTTTAGCGATGCTCCAACAGGGGCAACAACTCGCAGAGATGTGCCGTCACTCAGCGTTGTGCCCGCGGTTACGGAGGCGCCGTCTTTGATTTCAATGGTTCCCTGTGCCAGGGCGAGTGGCGTGTTAACAACTGCGTTGGCGGTCAACAGCAATGCCGCGCCCGCGGTTGCGGCCACCTGAACACCCTCTGTGCCAGAGAGTGTTGTGTCAAGCGTGTGCCTGCCGGCGCCAACCGATATCAGCGGGGTGGCGCCACCTGCGTCCAGGGTCAGCGAGCCGCCTGTCAGGGTGTAGCCATAGCTGAAATTGTTAAAGGCAAGGCCTCCGACCGTGCGGGCTGTGCCAAGGGTTACTGTTGATGGATTGGCAATTGCCAGGCCAAAGAGCGGTGTCACGCTGGCAGCGTCAGGCACACTCCCAATATCCCAGTTAGCCCCAATATCCCAGCTGCCACTGCCAGGTTTTTTCCACACCGCGGATGCTCCGCCCGAGGTGTTGCTGATGGTCAGTAAAATCCGCTTGTTGATATTATCATTGGAGAACGCACACCCCGCGCCTGCTTGCGGATTGCCGACAGAGAGCAGAGCGACGTTGCCGCCAAGGGGGGCGGCGTAGGTGAAGAGGGTGTAGGTTCCAGCTTCCGCGGAAGGGGTGCCGTTGCGGGCATAATACAGATTCACAACTGTGTTGCTGATGGTCAAGCCGCCAGGCATGGTGACATCAATGGTGTCGTTGATGCCAACGTCAAAGTCGATATCCAGTTCGCCGCTCGCTGAAGCGCTGCCGATCACCAGGGCGTTGAGGGTGGTTGCTTTGGCGGTCAGGGTGCCAAAACTCAGGGAGCGTCCGTCAAGCAGAAGGGAGAGCTCCGCAGGAACCGCGCCTTCAACCACAATCCCGCTCAGACCGGAGAGCGTCGGCACGCCGCTGCCGGAGTAATCCGGGGCAGCCACGATATCGCCGAAGACCATGATGCCGTCGGCTGGTCCTGCAAGGGTGATATCACGATGCAGCGTGAGCGTGCCGGCGAACATGACAGTGCCGGCTGTCATCCCGAGGGTGACGTTACGCGCGGCGTTCATAACTTCGATGTTGTGTCCGATCCAGCGTCCGTCACCGCCCGCGACCAGGGCGAGATCATCATTAGGCTGGGTGCTGGCATCACCGATAGTCACTGCATTGGTTAAGGCGTTGTAGCCGAGCGAGCCGCCTTTGCCGTTATAGGTGCGCCCGTTAAAGGGGTTGCTCCATCCGCTGAGTGTGCCGTAATCATCTTCGAAGAGCGCGAGGGTGCCGTTACGCAGGATTGTGCCGCCTAAATAGGCGCGGTTATTAGAGGCATTTTCGCCGCCTGAATGAATCTCGAGCGTGCCGGGACCCTCTTTGATCAAGGTTGTATTGAATAAAACGCCTACGTTAAGCTGTGCTGCTAGCAGCTGCACTATTGAGAGGGTGTCGCCGGCACCCACATCAAAGAGGGTAGTTGCGCCATAACACTGAATCCAATCGGTGTCGGTTATGACGCTGCCGCCGGCGCGGGTGGCGATTGTCGGCAGACCAGAGCCGCGCAGCGTGATTCGGTTGCCAAAGGAGTGGTTGGCTTCTGTCAAACAGATACCCGCCCGTTTGCCAGCCTGTGAAAGAACCGTAACCGATGCGCCGGGGGGCAGTGTTGGCGTTTTGACAAATCCGTCGTAGATCGTCAGCGAGGAAACAGTGTTGGTGAGCGTAGGGAGGGTCAGGTTGCCGCTTCCAGTTTTGATCAAAGTCGAACCGTTTGGAAGGGTCAAGGGGTTGCCGATAATGCTCAGCTCTCCGATTACATCCAGCGTGAGCGGCACATATGCGGTTAAAGGGGCGCTGATCACAGCTGTGCCAGGTGCGGCTGTGCGCAGCACCGGGCTCCTGCCTGCAATGCTGTTGGTCAACGTAATCGGATTGCCTGCCAGAGTACCGGCGGCTGTCAGCCGGTTGCAAAGGAAGGCACCGGCCAGGTCGTTGGTTGAAAAGCCTGTGTTTGTAGCGGGGAAACGCATCAGGAGTTTATTTCCGCCGCCCGCGGGCGGGGCCAGGCTGTCCAGCCAGCGGCTGTTTTCGCTCCAGCGCCCTGTGCCGCTCCAGGTGTAGACATCACCGGGTGTGGTGCAGGAGAGTGCGCCGTTGCCGTTGAAGATACCCGAGGCATGGGATGAGTTGAAGGTGCCGGCAACAGCACTGCCATTGATTGCGAGATAGGCGAGCGGCAGGGTGCCGGTGTGGTTCAGCTGCACCGTGGCACCGGTGACACTCTTCAATACAGAGTCACCGGCGAGCGCGCGACATGCGTTGGCCGCTGAAGGCGGCGCAAAGCAGACCGCGTCAAGCATTGAGGCGCGGTCACTCCATTGACCTTCACCGCTGAAACCCAAGGTGTGGCTGCCGGCTTTAAGATAGAGCGCGGTGCTCGAAAAGCGTCCGGGATTGAATTCGACATTACGGTTCAAAAAGCTGACCAGCGGCACCCCATCCAGAGTTACATAGATCTGGTTTTCCGGGTAGCCTTTGCGCAGCAGATGGGTGAAGGCAATGCTGTAAATACCATCAGCAGGAACGTTCACGCTCTGCTCAACAGCGCTGCCATACTGCATGATCAGCATGTGAACGCCCTCGGGTGAAGAGCCGACCGAGTTCCAGGGTGAACCGGCGATCGCGGTGTTCTGCCTGCCCATGTTATGCGGACTCTTAGTGACACTCCAGTTGGCGATGATATTGCCAGCCGAAACATAACTCCAGGTGCCGTTAATCATGGCAGGCAACTCAAAGCCGGGGTTGAGCAGCAGATTGGCTGTATTATCAGGATCGCCGAGAGTCAGCAATTTGCCGCTGCCGG
Organism: Kiritimatiellia bacterium; assembly: GCA_028686345.1. GTDB lineage: Bacteria > Verrucomicrobiota > Kiritimatiellia > RFP12 > UBA1067 > M55B167. The sequence continues at coordinate 25,924 of JAQUCE010000058.1, read as the reverse complement.
CGATTGAGATGTCGGCATCAATAAAGCTTGAGCCAGCAGCGATTAGGGTACCGCCCTGCACAGCGAGCGCGCCGTTGCAACCAGCCAGTGAGAGCGCACCTGCCCCGGTTTTACTCAGGCCGCCAGTGCTGCCGATGCGTGCTGCTACGCAATTTGTGGTGCCAGCCTCGACAAAAAGGGTGCCTTCAACCGCTAGGCTGCCAGCCCCCAGCAGGGTGTAGCCATTACCAGTGAAGGTCAGATTTGAAACCGCCACATCCGCGGAGATGTTGACAATTCCGCCACTCCCTTCAAAGCTCGCTTCCGCACCGGGCTGCCATGTGACAGCCGCTGAACCGGCATCCAGCCAGTTGGCGGTTGAGGTGTCCCAGACATTGCCGGAAGAGCCGTTCCACCGCAGTACAGGAGGTGCTCCCAGTGCGGATGATGCGATAATACAGACAGTCGTTGCAAATGTAATTGCGCGGGAACACACAGATGAAATGGATTTCATTTTGATCTCCTATCAGGTATTTGACCATGCTTACTTCATTACCAACTTAACACAACGTAATATTACATTATTAACCTAACTAATGAAAACCAAAAAATTGAAAAATAAATATTTAACCTTTCGGTGGGTGCGCGCAGCCTGCCTCAAAGCCGTCTGGCAGTGTTTCCGATTCCGTCTTTGTCTCCTTGATATGGCCTATGCCAGAGGCGGGGTCGGCCCACTCCCCGCTGGTGTTGTCGCGCCGCCGGCCACATCGGTTACAATGGTTTTGATTCCGCGGTTATATGTAATATCGCGGGTGTAATAGCTGCTGTGCTCCGTTAAATTTGTTTCGGCGACGCTAAGCGGGTCGGAGGTAATCCGGTAGCGGCTGGTGCCATAAGGATAGGTGGTCTCAGTTATTTGATCTGCATAAGCACTGATATAGCTGTAACTGAGATCGGTCACAAAGCGGATGCTCTGTCTGTATCAGGGTTGTTTGGGTCAGTTCCCAACACAAGCACTCTCTTCAATCCAGCTCACAGCCGGCCACATGCTGTTCACAGACAATCCGGAAGTGGTGACCATAGATGGCGAACGTAACCGCATCCGCCAACGCGCGCGGACGGCGCAGGAGTGTCCAGATTAGAAGCTTCCAGTAATGGACCCGCTCTTGTCCTACAACTCCCAGGCAGTAGAGCGAGCGTACCATTGCCATCAGATGGGAGAATTGAAATTGGTTGCGCAATTGAGGTGCTTTGTACTCCCGGAGAAAGGTGCGTACACGCGCATAGTAGGGGGCCGGGGCGTAAATATAATCCAGAATGTAGCGGTAACCCTGCTTGAGCGTTGCCAAAGTCATGGCTGGAACAAGATTGGTGGTGCCATCCACATTGTCGCCGCTGCCCTCGGCGGAGATCCGCCCTTCGCGCTTCATGCGCGCATAGAGACGGGTTCCGGGAGGTGCCTGCAGCATTCCGACCATGGCTGTCACAATGCCGCTCTGCTGGATGAAGTCGATCTGACGCTGGAAGATGGAGGGCGTATCGTTGTCAAAGCCGACAATGAATCCGCCCTGCACCTGCAAACCAGCGCGCTGGATCAGCTTGACACTCTCCACCAGATCGCGATTTTTGTTCTGCAACTTGCCGCACTCAGCCAGCGAGGTGCTGTCCGGGGTTTCAATGCCAACAAAAACCATGGTGAACCCAGCCTCGGTCATCTGGCGCATTAATGCGGGATCGTCGGCCAGGTTGATGGATGCTTCCGTGAAAAAAATGAGTTGCCTCTTTTTTCCTTGCGCCAGGCGATCAGAGCAGGCAGCAGCTCTCTCTTAAGAAAAGGAGTGTTGCCAATGAAGTTGTCGTCAACAAAGAAAACCGGGCCGCGCCACCCGCGGGCATAGAGGGTGTCGAGTTCAACAATGATCTGCGCCGCGCACTTGATGCGCACCTTATGGCCGAAGAGTGCCGTGACATTGCAGAAATCGCAGTTAAAGGGACAGCCGCGTGAAAACTGGATGCTCATCGTGGCATAGCGCCGCATCTCAAGCAGATCCCAGCGGGGTGCAGGGGTCTGGTGCATGTTCGCAAAGTTGCCGGTCGTATAGATTTTTTCAGGGGAGCCGCGCGCGAGATCCGCCAGAAAAGGGGGTAAGGTCAATTCAGCTTCGTTCAGGATAAAGTGATCGACAGCTTCAAACTGCTCGTGCTCGCTGTTAAACAACGGTCCGCCTGCCACCACCCGCAGCCCCGCCTGTTTGCAGCGTTCGATGATCCGGCGCGAAGAGTCGCGCTGGATTACCATGGCACTGATGAAAGCGCAGTCAGCCCAGGCGAGATCACACTCTCTGAGTTTTCTAACGTTGGTATCCACCAGGCGCAGCGACCAGTGCTGCGGGAGCATGGCCGCCACAGTCAGTAAGCCCAGCGGCGGCAAGGCTGAGCGTTTGCCGACAAACTTTAGCGCATGCTTGAAACTCCAGAAGGTGTCCGGGAACTCCGGATATATAAGAAGTATGTTCACTGTTTCTATTCCTTTCCTTTGCTCTTTCCCTTTCCTTGCCCGCTTCCAGCTTTTTTAGCACCTCTCTTCTTAAATCCTATCATGTTTGCGAAAGAAAGAACTTCCATCTTTTCTATGCAACGCATAGCGTTGTTGACTAAACCAGCGGGGCATATTACACAACTTCTCAAAGAGTGAGATAGCATTCGCAGATCACATAGACTCAGTTTGGTTCCGGCTCCGCTGGTTTAGGCATATTACGTCTCCTGCTTTGTGCAGCAGGTTATCCAGTATCCATCGCGTTTATAATGCTTATGCAGGCAATCCTCAAACTCACGGGTAAGTATTGACCAGTCCGTATACTCCGGCGCATGCTTAATCACTTCACGCGGCAGGTTGACAAAAACCTCTGATGTATCCCAATTCACGCTTTCAATCCAGCGAGGTGAAACAAGAACTTTCTTTCCGATCCACCAGTTGCTGGTGTTAATGACAAGGTAACGGATTGCCCACGTCTCGTCATCAATGATAAAGTCCTCCACATGACCGATCTCACCGTCCTTTGCCTGGATATGATAGCCGCTGACCGCGTTTGTACTGCGCAAATTGGGGTCCCAGTTTTCAGCAATAGATGCTTCTAGTTTGGGCTTATAGTCAACGCGGATCATACTGGGAGTTGCCCCCTACATGTGCGGGCCGCTCCAATACTCCGGCCAATGATAATAACCGTAGAACGCTGATTCAAACTGACGTGAGACGGGCATGTCGCTGTTTAGAGGCGGGCTTCCCTCGATCTGTGTTTTTGTTAATTCCACGGCGATGCGCTGTGTGTCTTTATTTGCGGCACCCAATGCATAGGGTGCGATCAGCACCTGCCGGCCTGTCAGCCAGTTGCCAGTGTCGGCGACCAAATAGCGGATTGTCCAGTACCTGTCGTCAAAATAAAAGTCTTTGACCTTTCCAATCTCGTTGTCAAGACTCTTCAAGGTGTAATCTTTGAGTGTGTTGATTTTTATGAGCATAGCCCGGCCTTTCTATATTCGTCCCAACAGAATAAGAATGAGTATAATTGTGATAACGAGGGTTAATCCTCCGCTCGGGTAGTAACCCCAGCGCATGCTGTGCGGCCAGGTTGGCAGTGCACCGACCAGCATCAGTATCAATATGATTAACAAGAGTGTTCCGATAGTCATTTTTTCATCCTTTCCGATTTAATCTGCAGCATCTTTTGTCGGCTTTACGCCGCTCTTTTACGCTCTTTTACGCTCTGTTCCGTCCGCTTCCGCGAATGACCAGCCTACTTCTGCATGCCATCACCGGCCTTCTCGACAGCGGCTCCGGCTTTCTCGATAACCTCTCCGGTTTTCTCAACAGCCTGCCCGGTAACCTCTTTGATCTTTTTTCCGGTTGTCTTGGCAGCATCGGCGGTGCTCTCAGCCGCACTGTCAAGCGCAGCGCCGGTTCTCTCCCCGACACCTTCGTCTTCAGGATTCCTGCCGCAGCCAGCCACAGCTACCGCGATAACTGTTGCCACAACTCCGATGGTCTTAAACTTGGTGATCTTCATAATTTTTCTCCTTTGTGCGTGTTATTTCTTTCGTATGCTCATAATGTACATTGATTGGTCTTTTATGACCATGGGGTGTAACCCTACCTTCTAAAGCGAATTATTGAGACGTTACTGCAAAAGTGATAATGGAGTAGTGCAAGCTTAATGAAAAGTTGAAATGTGTAAGGTTGGCTCTTTGGGCCAAACAAAGAAATGAAACCCTTGGCGTGCCTTTGACGAACAATCGCCCGCATACGCTAATTGCTTCATCCTCCTTCGCCAAGGCTACGGCGGACATGCTGGAAGCAACACTACACCCCCAGGGTGCGCCTTTCATGAGCCTGTAGCAAAATGCGAAGCCGAATTTCAGTAGGTCCGGTTTCCAACCGGACATGTCCGATTGGAAATCGGAGCTGCGTTGCTCCTCCAAACGCGCAGCGTTTGTAACTAAAGCAGCGGGCTCATAATCACAAACTGTCAGTGAGGGCGACGACCTCCCGCACATCACACAACCTCTTTTGATTGCGGCGACTAGCTGCTTTAGAGCAGACAGTCGTGAGAGGGGTCGATAAAGTTCGCGACACAGAGTTTTGCTTTTTTGGCTCGACTGAAATGTAATTTTTTCGCATACTACTTCCATTTACGAAAGACTCTTGTTTTTTGCGAGAAGCTGAATCTCTTAGGGACGTGAGTTTTGCACTTGTTGTCTCTCTTTAACTCGATTAAAAAGGACTGGAATAGCGATGGATAAAACGAAATCTTCTTTTTTGGCTGGCTTGATGACCGGAGTGTTGCTTGCCTGTGTTCTAGGTGCCTTTGTGATTAAGCCACGCGAAAAGGGAGGTGCAGGCGGCAAGATTGTTTTTAAGCTTGGCCACGGTTTGGATGAGTCACACCCGGTCCACCAAGGTATGCTTTTTATGAAGCAAAGGCTGGAGGAGCTGAGTGACGGCAGGGCGACAATTGATGTTTACTCCGGCGGTGTGCTGGGCGGCGAGGTTGACTGTCTGGAGCAGGTGCAGAAGGGGGAGTTGGCCATGACCAAGGTTTCAACAGGCGCGATTGAGGCCTTTATCCCGGAGATGAAGGTCTTTTCAGTCCCTTTTGCCTTCCGTAATGCGGAGCACTTCTGGAACACCATGCACAGTCCGGTTGGCGAAAAAATATTGCAGTCAGGGATGGCTCTCAATTTTAAGGGGCTCTGTTATTATGACTCCGGCGACCGTAACTTTTATTCCACCAAAGTGGCGATCCGCAGCGTGGATGATGTGAAGGGGCTGAAGGTGCGCGTGATGAACAGCCGCTCGGCCATGGATATGATTAAAGCCATGGGCGGCAGCCCCTGCCCCATTAACTGGGGAGAGCTTTACACCGCGCTCTCCCAAGGGGTGGTGGACGCGGCCGAGAATAATCCGCCCTCATTCATTACCAGCAAACACAGTGAGGTCTGCAAATACTTCACGCTCTCCGGACACCAGCGCATACCTGACATGGTAATTGTGAGTACTAAAGTCTGGGATGGGTTGCCAATGGATATCCGTGTGGCCTTGCAGACCGCCGCCAGTGAGTCGGAGATCTTTCAGCGCAAGCTGTGGAAGGAGAAAACCGACGAGTGTCTGAAAGAGGCGCAAGCAGCAGGGGTGGAGATCATCACCCCGGATATCGAGAGCTTCCGCGAAGCCTGTGCGCCAATCCTGAAGATGGAGGAGTACGCTGATGTTCGCGCACTGTATGCTGAGATACAGGAGGTCAAGTGATGATAAACGTTTTAAAGTCTCTGCGGAACATGAGTGTCAAAATGCTGGAGATCCTAGTGGTTGTACTGGTGGTGGGACTGACTCTCACGGTGCTCTGGGGTGTCCTAACGCGCTACCTCTCTAAGATGATGCCGTTTATTGGCGGCCAGGCCGAGTACACGGATGAGCTGGCCCGCCTGCTTCTGATCTGGGTCTCGACCTTTGGCGCGGCTCTGGCCTTTGACCGTAAAGCGCACCTGGGGGTTGATTATTTTGTAGGCAAGATGCACCCCGAGGCAGCGAGGATTATGGCAGTGGTTGTGCAGTTGATCATCATTGCTCTGGTTGTGGTTGTTTTCTTAATCGGGGGGGGCGCGCTTGCCCGTGAGCAGATGCCGCAGATTCTGCCCACCATCAGCTTTATGACGCGCGGCATGGTTTATATGGCACTGCCGCTCTCAGGGTTGTTTATCGTTCTTTTCACAATCGAGAATCTAGTTGAAGTGCTACAGCAACCATCTGATTCTTTGAACACAGAAGCTGAGTCGGAGGGTTGATGTTATGGGTAGTATTGTGCTGATCTTGGTTGTTTCGTTTGTGGTGCTTCTGATGATGAATGCGCCGATCGCGGTTGCCATTTCCGGTTCATCCTTGTTGGCGATCATCGCCAGCGGCGGCGATGCCGGGTTCACCGTGGCCCAGCGCATGGCTAACGGGATTGATAGCTTTCCTTTGCTGGCGATCCCGTTTTTTGTCTTCTCCGGCTACCTGATGGGCCGCGGCGGTTTGGCGCGGCGGCTGATTGAATTTGCCTCTTTGATGGTGGGACGGCTCCCCGGTGGATTGGGGTATGTGAACACATTCACCTGCATGCTCTTTGGAAGCATCTCCGGGTCGGCCGCGGCGGCGGTCTCCTCAGTCGGCGGGTTTATGATTCCGGAGATGAACCGCAAGGGTTATGACCGCGATTTCAACGTGGCTGTCACTGTGACCGCCGCGACCACCGGCCTGCTTATTCCGCCCTCCAACTGCATGATTGTCTATACCGTGGCTGTCGGCGGTTCAGTCTCTGTGGCCGCCATGTTCATGGCCGGTATTCTGCCAGGCATTCTGGTGGGAATCGCGATCATGGTTGTCTCAGGCATTATCTCGATCAAACGCGGTTATGGCCGGCTGGATGCCGCGGAAGAGCTGCTGGCAGCCGCGGCCAAGGTGCATCCTGTGGTTGTCTGTTGGCGCGCGCTCCCCAGTCTGCTGCTGATCATTGTGATTATCGGCGGTATTCTGGGCGGTGTCTTCGGCGCCACCGAGGCCGCCGCAGTGGCGGTGGCCTACGCGTTCCTGCTCTCTGTGATCATCTACCGCGAGATCCCCTGGAAGGAGCTGCCGGATATCTGTTTGCAGACTGGCTTGACCACCGCTGTGGTGATGCTCCTGATCGGCGCCTCCAGCGCCATGTCCTGGATCATGACCATGGCCAATATCCCGCAGACAGTCTCCGCAGCCCTGATGGGTATCTCCGATAATCCCTACATTGTGCTGCTGACAATCAATTTGCTGCTCTTGGCAGTCGGAACCTTTATGGATATGACCCCCGCACTGCTGATCTTCACCCCGATCTTGCTGCCAGTGGCCCACAAGCTGGGGATCTCGGATATCCACTTTGGTATCATTATGATCGCCAACCTCTGTATCGGGCTCTGCACACCGCCAGTCGGCACCTGCCTGTTTATTGGCTGCGGGGTCGGCAAGACCACGATCGCCAATGTCACCCGCGAGGCGCTGCCATTCTTCGGCGCCATGATCGTGGCATTGATGCTTATCACCTATATTCCCTGGTTCTCAATGATCATTCCCAGGCTTTGTGGCCTGGTGAAATAGCAGGGGCCGTAACAATCAATTTTAAACTGAAAGGATTATGAGATGGCTAGTATATTCAAAGCGTATGATATAAGAGGAATCTACGGTAAGGAGCTGACCAACGAGGTGGCTTATAAGATTGGGCGCGCGTTTGTGACCCTTGTCGGCTGCCGGAAGGTGGTTGTCGCCCGCGACATCCGCCCGCACTCTGAGCCGCTGTTTGAAGCATTGGCCCGAGGCGTCTGTGAGCAAGGTGCGGATGTGATTGACATTGGTTACGGTTCAACGCCGATGTCTTATTTCGCCAATGGAACCTTGGGCGCCGATGGCTCGATCATGATCACCGCCTCGCATAATCCGGCGCCGTGGAATGGATTCAAGCTCTGCCGCGCAGGAGCGGAGCCAATCAGCGGTGACACCGGCATTATGGAGATTGAACGGATGGTGTTGGAGGAGTCCTATGCGCCGCCTGCCGCGACCCCTGGAAGCATCACTCAGTATGATATCGAGCCTGAGTATGCCAGGCATGTGGCGGCACACGCCAAACTTCAGCGTCCGATTCACGTTGCAATTGACTTTGCCAATGGCATGGGCATCTGGGAGAATAAAGCGTTGAAAGGCACCATCACCTATGATGGACTTTTCAGCGATCCGGATGGCTCTTTTCCAAACCACGAGGCTAATCCGCTCAACCTTGAGACGCTGAGGGATCTGCAGCAGATGGTGCGCGAGGGTGACTATGCTTTCGGGGTCGCCTATGATGGCGACGCTGACCGCGCCGGCTTTGTGGATGAGAGGGGCGAGGCTATCGCCATGGATCTGACCACCGCGCTGATCGCCCAGGATGTGCTCGCAACCGAGAAAGGCGCTATATTTTATGACCTGCGCAGCAGTTGGGTTGTCAAAGAGGTGATCCAAGCCGCTGGCGGCACACCTATGATGAGCCGCGTAGGCCACGCCTTTATCAAGGCGCAGATGCGCGAGCACAATGCCCTTTTCGCCGGTGAGCTGAGCGGGCACTACTACTTCAAAGATAATTTCACGGCCGAGAGCTCGGCCATGGCCATTCTGGCGCTGGCGAATATTGTGAGCAGGTCGGATCGTCCGCTCTCCGAGCTGGTGGCGCCTTTGAAAAAATATTTTCAGAGCGGTGAGATCAACTCCGAGGTCAAAGGAGACCCGCAGGCAATTCTGGCTCAACTAAAAGCCAGGTACAGCAAAGGGGATGGCCGCCTGTTTGAGCTGGATGGTGTCAGCGTTGAGTTTGACAGCTGGTGGTTTAATGTGCGCTGCTCCAACACCGAGCCGCTGGTGCGCCTCAACCTGGAGGCCAAAACCGAGGCGCTGATGGTTGAGAAACGCGATGAGATCCTGGCCGTGATACGGGCGTGAGACAGAGCAGGAAGTTTGTTGTACAGGCTTTCCAATCAAGTTGTTCGCGTAGAGGTGATGTCCCTCTCCATAAGCCACCCCCGTGACTCCGCCTCCTGTGTTGTTTGTGACCGTGCAGTTGTTCAGTGTGGCCGCGCCGTATGCTCCGTTGCCGCCGCCGCTATCGTAAATCGTCCACCAGCATCGTCGCCGCTATCGAAAGGCTGACCAGAGTGCGCGCCTGTTCATTCGCGTGCCACTCGCAGTCGCCCGCATAGCGAACGACCTCCTTGCTTCGCGCCTTGGTTTCCAACCGGACATCTTTGATTGGACATCGGAGCTGCGTTGCTCCCGCACAAAACATGCGCACTCGCGCACTTGCGCCTGTCGCGCGGCATGCAGGCTTCATCACAGTGGAAACGTGTAGGGTTGGCGGCCCTTGTCCGGCATAGTTCCGCAATGCCACGGCGTAGCCCCGCTTGCGGGCGAAGCCGGGTTGCGGGACGACGACGGATGAGCCAAACAAAGATAATGAAATCCCATGGTGCGCCTTTGGCGAACAATCGCCCGGCAGACGCTAATTGCTTCTTCCTCCTTCGCCAAGGCTACGGCGGACATGCTGGAAGCAACCCTACACCCCGGGGCGCGCCTTTCATTAGCCTGTAGTAAAATGCCGCTCGTAGAGCGGCTACTACACCTAAAGCAGCTAGTCGCCGTAACCAAAAAAGTTTGTGTGATGTGTGGAAGATTTTCGCCCTCACAAAAAATTTGTGATTAAGAGCCAGCTGCTACAGTAACAAACGTTTGCTGCGTAAGGTTTGTTGTCCAGCCTTTCTTTGTCCGCCGTAGCCTTGGCGAAGGAGGAAGGCTGCTCCAAAGCGGATTTTTGAGACGTTACCGTAAAAGTGATAATGGAGTAGTGCAAGCATCTTGCTTGCAGAAAATATTTTCATTCAAGCTGGAAGCTTGAGGTACTTCAAAAGGCTGATAGTGGATGGTTGTTCAAGACACCGCTTAGGGACAGGCACTGATTTACGCGGTTTCCAACCGGACATCTTTGATTGGAAATCGGAGCTACGTTGCTCCCGCACAAAAGGCGCGACCTCTTTTACTCGCGCACTCGCGCACATAAACATCACCACTTTCAAAAGCGAATCATTGTCGTTGCAGCAAAGTCCAGCATCAAAAAATTATTTTTTGGGCTGTTGTCCGATCCATATGTAGTCAATGCGGCAGGTGCCGGTGAGCGGCGTGCCATCCGTAAAGTCGATTCGAAGTTGTTTCAGTTTTCCGCTCCACCCAGGGGCCTTGCGCATATCGATTGTGTAGAGGTGCTCCACAGTGTTGTGCGGGGTTACTGCAAATGCCTGGCTGAGGTTTGCATCCCAGGTCGGCGCTTTTTTTGTTGTGAACCGGATGCGCATTTGCTCAACGGGGGTGTGATTTTGCAAACGGATTGCTATGATCTTGTTTTTATCAATATCCACGTTGAGTGCATCGGGTGAGAGCAGATGGGCGTCGGGCGCACTCTCCATGGCAACAATGTAGTGACCACCTGCAACGAGCTGGACAGGTCGTGAGATGCAGGACCACTGCTCACCCTTAAACTCCATGTCTTTTGTGCCCAGGTTTTTATCACTCCATCCCTCTTTGTTCAGTGGCGTGCTGAAGCTCCAGGCACGCGCCACAGCGGTGTTGGCTGGCAGTATGTGGATTGCTGTGTGGCTGCAGCGCCACAGCTCACCGTCGTCGGCTGTCAGCCGTAATCCATAATCGCCCGGTGCTGAGAAGTCGGCCTTTGTTATGGGGTTATCCGCGTTGTGGAATGTGACATTGCCCGGGCCTTCCATAACCTCCCATTTGATCGCGAGTTTGCCGGGGGCTGGCTTCTTGTCATCAGAGACCGCGCCTGCCAGCCGCACGAAGGCTTGATCGCTCCAGATCTCTTCGCCTGCCTCTACTGTTGGCGGGTTGTTGAGGGGCATGGCCTTGTCCATATCTTCAGCGGTGGCATACTCTGTGTTGTTGCTGAGTACCCAATGCGTTGTGGCTGGCGCCTGGTTTGTAAAGAACGCTACGCCCGGGGTGAGAACGCATCCGTTGTCGCGGATCAAGCCGGTGCTGCAGCAGATTTCGGGATCTGATGATCCACCCCAGATGAAGATCTCGGAGGGACCAAGTTTGTCCGCAATGTTATTCCGGTCAAAACGCGAACCAACGACCTCGATCTTCCGCGCCTGCGGGGATCTGAGTCCAAGCACCTCGATCGCCGCTCCCGCATTGTTGCGGAAGGTGCAGCAATCAATGAGACACCCTTCGCCACCTGCTTCAAAGTCAATCCCGCCCTGGTCGTGTGAGCCGGAGTCAGGTTGGTTGAGAAAATGGCAGTTGCGGATGATGAGACTTTGCGGATAGCACACCATGATCCCCATTGTACCGGCAAAGGCATGCCAGCCGGAGGCGTCGAAGATGCTGTTTTGAAGATATGAACGCTGGATGGATGTGATGGCTGGATGCGGCGAGGTGTTGTGGGCGTAGTTGTCGTGGCAGAAGATGCGGTCTATGGTCACATTGTCACCTGAGAACCGGAAGCCCCATGAGCACTGGAACATCTCGCAGTTGCGCAGCACCAGATCTTCGGCAGAGGCGCCGCTGACACCGAATCCGACTGAGCTGTTCATGCCGTCGCCAGGTGCTCCACGCTGGTCGAGCCACTCAGGAATGCCGTGGCTGTTGTGACGGTAGAGTCCCTCAATGTGGTGGGCAATGCAGTCCTCAATCAGCAGGCCGCGGTGGCCGCGCTTTGGATAGTACGCGATGACTCCTTTGCCGGCATGGCTGACAACCAACCCGCGGATGCACAGATAATCAGGGGCTGTGATCAACATGCAGCGGTCATTGATATGCCAGTTGCGGCGGATGATGGGCCGCGGCCCCTCGCCGTAAGCACCGATCTCAGCCCACGCCTGGGCTGTGCCGCGCGCGGAGAGTTGGAGCTCCTGGTTGATCACGCTCCCGCGCCGGATAAGCAGCTGTTCGCCAGGGCCCAGTGTTCTGCCATTGACCAATGTAAAGTCCTTCCAGGCTGATTCGGGGGTGGTGCCGGAGAGCGCGTTGTTTCCATGCAGGCTGTCCACATAATATGTCACGGCCTGGGCGTCGCGCGTGGCCAACGGATCCCGGGCGCGTGCGGATTGACCAGGATCAGTTTGCGCCAGAAAGGCCAGTGATTTGTGTTTCAGGATGGGGGCGGCACCTGGCGTTACAATCTTGAACGTGGCTGTTGCGCTGATGGATGCTTCAGCGCGTACACGCCATTCGACCGGTTTAGTGCTGCCGGCCGGCAATGCACCGATATTCAACATGGCCGGGCTCTCATATACAACACCCTTTGGGAGTTCCAGCGTTACAACGCAACCGGTAACAACATTGCCAAAGTTGTGGGCCATGCCGGTTAGTCGCTCGGAGCGACCCGCCCGCAGGAGCGTGTTTTCCGCTGATAGATTCCGTAGCCGCACCAGGTCTGGCTTAGGGTTGTCGATCCGCACGTTGTCGAGCAGCCCGCTGAAGCCTCCCAGCACCAGCGAGCTGTTGCCCGGCTTTGCGAACCCTGATCGATGGGTCTTACTCTGCCTGCCGTTTACCTCAAGCGACATTGTTAATCCGTCCCACTGAGCAATAATGCGGTACCAGGTGTTCGGCTTGATACGCTCCCCCGCACTGACACGCGGCTCCCAGCCGCCAAGATTCACGAAGAACGCCAGCTTGCCGTCCTCTGACTGCGGGTTGACCCTCAGTTGATACTCGTTGTCTTTGATAATTATGGGTGTGGTGTTTTTCGAGGTTTCTTTTAAAAAGAGTGAGCAGTCGATACGGATACCAGGCGCAAGCTGCAGCTCCGGTGTGCTCGGAATCGCGAGCGTGTCGGTGCTGGTCAGATGCAGCGCTTCTCCGCCGGTAACAGGGACGAATGTGTGCTTTGCTCCTGAAAAATCGTGACCGTGGCCAGAGGCGTCGCGTGTGTTGCCATCAAAGGGCCAGCACGCCACGGCTGTGTGGTTGCCGCCGGGGCTCGCGATGCGCAGCTCGTCAAGTTCGCCGTCGAATGACCCTAGGCGCAGGGGGGCGCGGGTCGCGATCGGATCGCCGCTGCGAGCAGTGCGCGTAGTCTCGTTGTTGGCTGTCATCCAGAGCCCTTGCTCATCCCATCCCGCCTCCACCTGATACCATGTACCCGGTTTTATCGGGGTTTTTGATTTTACGCGCGGCTCCCAATCCCCTGTGTTCACAAAAAAGCTGAGGTGTCGTCCTTCTGACGCTGGATCGACGCGCAGTACGTACTCCCCTTTGCTATACTCGCCTTTGATTGCGATGGTTGCCCAGGCGTTGCCGACTGGCAGAGTGGCTAGTCGCACCCGGCATGCAAGGCGGAAGCCGTGTGTGAGACGCAGGCCTGGAGCGTCCGGAATATCGATCACGGTGTTGGGTGTCAAGCGTAAGGCCTGCCCCTCAACACCTGGTGTGAACACGGACTGGTCGGCATATGCGTGCTGCCCGTTGCCGCTTACATCAGAGAGGTGGCCGTTAAAGGGCCAATAGCCGCTCCATGTCGGGGTTTCTGCAGACAGTGCATCTGTGATTGGCAGGAGCGGGATGGCAACAGCGAGAAACAACAGGAATGTTTTCATACGATTTGCTCGGTTATGAGGTACAGTTTTGTACTTTGGTTTGTGTTTTAATCCAGCACAGGGCCTGTAGTGGAATGAAACCGCCGACAACATATTTTTAACGGCAAATAAATAAATTATTACATATCCATGACAAAATACAACTGTGAATTTTGTCTTCATACAGGTCAGATACGCCTGCAAGCGCTGAGCAAAGGGGGCGACTTAGAGACGATTCTGCCAAAACCTGTAATAAAGCCATTGATAATATTAGCGAATTTTTGTATAAGTATATTCATGTGTCGTAGCTCTTTTGATATTGATTTAAAAAAATCTTAAGAGGATTACGGCGCACTTTAAAGGAGAATAATTATGTTTCGAATGTTTTTTGTCTATCCTGTGCTTGCCGTCTGCGCTCTGCTTTTGATTTGGGGCTGCGGCAGGGAGCAAGAACAGCAGCCTTTGAGCCCTGCGCAGGTTCCAGCCACCCCTGCGCCGGATTATGTTGTGGCCATGGTTAACGGCACCCCGCTGCGGTGGGAGGATATGGATCGTCGCGCCACAGGCTTTCTCAAAGACGAGCAGAAGACCAACCACCTGATTATACCTGACTCCAGGATGGAGGAGGCCAAAGAGCACTTCCGTAAACGCGCCATCCAGGCTTTTGTCTTTAAAACTCTGATGCTGGAGCAGGCCACTAAGAGCAAGATCAAGGTGCTGCCAAAGGACAAAGTGCAGGGGCTTGAAAGGTTGGCTGTTTCTCTCAAATCCAGGAACTGGACAACCAATGAATTCTTCAATAACGGCCCCATGCCATCAGCTGTGATGCACAAAGAGTTTGAGGAAAGCTTGATTATTGATAAATACATAGCAACAACCATAAATAAAAATTTGTCGCTCGGCAAAGATGATGTCAACAATATGATCAACTCCATTAATGCGACGAACGAGCTTAAGCGCGCGCAAATCGAAGATATCCGCCAGCAGCTTTTGGATGGCGCGAGTTTTGAGGAGCTGGCGGCTAAGTATTCTGTCTGTCCGAAAAGCGCGAAAAAAGGTGGTGACCTTGGAGAGTTCGCGCGTGGTAAAATGGATAAAACCTTTGAGGATGCGGCCTTTTCGCAGGAGGTTGGCGAGATTGGCCCGGTGATCCGAACGCCCTATGGTTATCACATTATTAAAGTGAGTTCCCATGCCTCTAAAAAAGAGGCCACTGACTCAACCCCTGAGATTCCCGAGAGCGTCAGAGCATCGCATATCTTGATTCAGCTGCTGCCTGTTGATAAACGCAGGGTGACTGATACGTTGAAAAAACGGCTCTTTGAGGAAAATTCAAAAAAACTCTACCGCGAACTCCTCGGTCAAGCGGATGTTAAGTGTTTTCTTTACAGTGACATTCAGTTCTGAATTTGATATGTTCTATAATTATTAAGCCTTTTTAGCTGAGGGTGAACGGAAGTGAATCGCGCTATGAATTTATTAACTAAACTACTTTTGATTGCGCTGTGCGCCGCTTATGCGGGTGCGCAGAGCTTGCCCCGGCCAACGTCGGAGAGGGAGGCCCAGGAGGAAAACCTGAGTGCGGCGGAGCTTTTGAATGCCTGCGCCCGAATGATACCACTGGAGCCGCTGGTTTTAAAAGGCGAGATGATTGTCCGGAAGGAGCGCGGCATTGAGCTGGCAACCCACCGCTTTCAACTGATGACCGATTGGGGGGCAACCCCGCCCACGGCTGAGTGTCTGTTGCTGGATGCCGCCGGCACCACGGTGGTGGAACGGGTGGTCTTAGTCCGTCCGGAGAATGGCGAGGCGGAGATTAAGCTTTATCAAGGGCTGGAGCAGGAGGAGTTCACCTCAATCTCCTACGCGGGTCGCATTCGTGGAACGGACATGACTTGGCTTGACCTGACACTTGACTTTCTGTGGTGGAAGGATGTGCGCTTTGCTGACCAGCCCGAGGGAAAGTGTCGTCTGGGACGCAGCTGTTATATTCTTGTGGTTGTGCCGCCTCGTCCGGTGGCCGGGTGTTCAGCCATGCGGATTTGGGTTGACAAACAGATGAAGTGTATTATGCAGGCCGAGCAGCTTAATCCGCAGGGCGACACAGTGCGGCGGATGTGGGTGCAGCGGGTCAAAAAAATGGATGATCGCTGGATGATACGGCACATGGAGATCGAGACCATCGGCAGCGGACACCGAACCAAGCTCTTGGTGGATGATGTTGCCACTCCCTGAAACCGTGCGCTGCAAGAGTGTAAGATTTTGTTTAACGTGAATAAAAAGGAAAAACCATGAAACATAAAGTGATTGTATGTGCTGGCGCGGCTGCGTTGTTGATTTGCGGATGTAGTGAAGAGGCACCCCCGCGGGCATGCTCTGTCAGCAACGGCGAACCATCGGTGAAGCTGATCACACTTGACCCTGGACATTTCCATGCCGCGCTGATTCAAAAGCGCATGTATCCGGATGTGGCCGCCGAGGTTCATGTCTACGCGCCGAACGGCGCTGATCTGGATATGCACATGGAGCGCATCAACAGCTTTAACAGCCGGGCCGAGAATCCTACCACATGGGAGAATATTGTTTATGCCGGCGATGACTTTTTTGAGCGGATGCTGGCTGACAAGAGCGGCAATGTGGTTGTGCTGGCCGGCAACAACGCCCGCAAGCCAGAGTATATTCTCAAGTGCATTGAAGCAGGCTACAATGTTCTCGCAGATAAACCGATGGTGATCAACCCGGAGGGCTTTGAGCAGCTGAAAAAAGCCTTTGCAATTGCCAGGCAAAAGGGTCTGATGCTGTATGATATCATGACTGAACGTTATGAGGTCACAACCGCACTGCAGCGTGAGTTTTCGTTGATTCCGGAGATCTATGGAACGCAGGAGGCTGGAACCGCTGACAATCCGGCGGTCACCAAGGAGAGTGTGCATCATTTTTGCAAATTGGTGGCTGGCAAACCGCTGCGGCGTCCGGACTGGTTTTATGACCCTCTGGTGCAGGGGGAGTCCCTGGTGGATGTGAACACCCATCTGGTTGACTTGGTGCAGTGGGAGTTGTTCCCCGAGAAGGTGTTGATGCCCTCGGATGTCGCGGTGGTCAAGGCCCGTGTCTGGGATACGCCCATGTCGCCCGCAGAGTTTGAAGAGTCGACCGGGCTGAAGGAGTTTCCGGCTTTCCTGCAAAAATATGTTGATGGCACCGGCAAGCTGCAGACCAAAGCCAACGGCGAGTTCACCTACGCGCTCAAAGGGGTGTTTGCCAAAGCTTCGGTCAAGTGGAATGTCAAGGCACCTGAGGGTACCCAGGACACCCACTACTCCATGATGCGCGGCACCAAGAGTGAGTTGATCATCCGTCAGGGTGCTGAGCAGGGCTACAAGACCGCCCTTTATGTTGAACCTCGTGAAGGGGTGGATACCGCCGCTGTTGAGCAGGCATTGGGTGCTGCCATCACTGATTTACAGGCCAAGTATCCTGGCATTGCCTCCAAAAAGAGTGCTAAAGGGTGGCAGGTTGAGATCCCGGACGCACTCAAGGCGGGCCATGAGGCGCACTTTGGTCAGGTGGCCGAAAATTATCTCAGCTTCCTGAAAAAGGGCGAAATGCCTGATTGGGAGGTTCCCAATATGATTGTCAAATACCACACCCTGATGGAAGCCTATAAGCTGACGCGCTGAGCCGGGTTCGGGAAGGGGCAGAAGGAGAAGTGCGCGAGTGCGCATGTTTTGTGCTGGAGCAACGTAGCTCCGATTTCCAATCGGACATCTCCGGTTGGAAGTAATGCAACCAATACAATCATCCTGGAACAAAATTGCGTTTACGTCATGAACTTCCCCGCTTTTTCACACTTTAGAGCTGGTTGTCAGCCGCGTAATATGATATCTTTATAACTTAATATTTTTTGGAAAATGGAGTTATCATGAGTGACATTATTCAACCGGATGAGGTTGTGGAAAAGGGGCTGAGTTACATCAATATCGAGGATGAAATGAGCGCCTCCTATATTGATTATTCGATGAGCGTGATCATCGGGCGTGCGCTGCCTGATGCGCGCGACGGCTTGAAGCCAGTGCATCGCCGCGTGCTCTACGCCATGAACGAACTGCGCAACGACTGGAATAAACCTTATAAAAAATCCGCCCGTGTGGTGGGCGATGTGATTGGTAAGTACCATCCGCATGGCGATCAGGCTGTTTACGATACGATTGTCCGTCTGGCCCAGGACTTCTCGATGCGCTACCCCCTGGTGGACGGGCAGGGCAACTTTGGCTCAATCGACGGCGACCCTCCGGCTGCCATGCGTTACACTGAGGTCAGGATGGATCGTCTGACCGAGGAGATGCTCGATGACCTGGATAAGGAAACCGTTGATTTCAAACCCAACTACAACGAGGAGTTCATGGAGCCCACGGTGCTCCCCGCCCGACTCCCCAATCTGCTGCTGAATGGTTCCACCGGCATTGCGGTTGGTATGGCAACCAATATCCCTCCTCACAATTTAGGTGAGCTGATTGACGGCATCACGCATTACATTGATAACCCGGAGTGTTCCATTGATGATCTGATGCAGTTTGTCAAAGGGCCCGATTTTCCGACAGGCGCTCAGATTTACGGTCAGCGCGGCATCGAAGCCATGTACAAGCTGGGCCGCGGCTCGATTGTTATTCGCGGTTGCGCGGAGGTTGTTGAGTACAAAAATAAAGAGGCGATCATCATCACTGAGATCCCTTACATGGTCAACAAGGCCAACATGATTGAAAAGATGGCCGGCTTGGTCAACAACAAGCTGATTGACGGCATCTCCGATATTCGCGACGAAAGCTCCAGCGATGGCATCCGGGTGGTGATTGAACTCAAGCGCGGCGCCATGGCCCCGGTAGTGCTCAACAACCTCTACAAGCATACCCAGTTGCAGAACACCTTTGGGGCCAACATGCTGGCAATCGACAACGGTCGCCCCAAGCGCCTTACCCTAAAAGAATTTTTCCGTTGCTATGTTGATCACCGTTTTGAGGTCATCACCCGCCGCACAAAATTTGAGTTGGCCAAGGCCAAAGCCCGGCAGCACATCCTGGATGGACTGCTGATCGCCCTGGATAACATGGATGATGTGGTCGCAATTATCCGCGCCTCCAGCAATCGCGTTGAGGCCCGTGACCGGCTGGTGGAACGCTTTGGTTTTTCCGAGCTGCAGGTGGCGGCCATTCTGGAGATGCGCCTCTATCAATTGACTGGGCTTGAGCGTGAAAGAGTGGAGAGCGAGCATCGCCAGCTTTGTGAAAAAATTGAATATTTTATAGCTCTGCTCGCTGACTTCGACAAGATTTATGACCTGATCAAAGAGGATCTGGCCGAGATCAAGCAAAAGTATGTGAACGGGACCGGCAAACGCGCTGATAAACGCCGATCTGTGATTGTGCCGGTAGAGAGCGAGGTCAACATGGAAGACCTGATCGCTGATGAGCCCTGCGTGATCACCCTCAGCCACCGCGGCTATATCAAACGCGTGCCGCTGACTGTTTACAAGGAGCAGAAACGCGGCGGCAAGGGCATTGCCGGCGCTGCCATCAAAGACGAGGACTTTCTCACCATGGTCTTTGTGGCTGAGACCCATGACACACTCCTGTTCTTTACAAACTTCGGGCGTGTTTTCGCTGCCCGCGCCTTTGATATTCCTGAGGCGCCGCGCACCTCATTTGGCAGGCCGATTGTCAACATCCTGCAGTGCCAGGAGGGCGAGAAAGTTGCTCAGCTGCTCCCGATCCGCGCCTTTGCTGAGGACGTGGATGTGATGTTTGCCACTGAAAAGGGAACAGTCAAGAAAACTGCGCTGATTGACTACAGAAACATCAACAAGAACGGCATCCGCGCCATTAACATCACTGATGATGACCGTCTGGTGGAAGTACGGTTGACTCGCGAGGGCGACCACGTGCTGATGATCACCGCGCTGGGCAAAGCCATTCGGTTCAGAGAGTCGGATGTTCGCCGAATGGGCCGTACCGCCACCGGGGTGCGCGGCATCAGGCTTGCGGGCGATGATCTGGTGCGCAGTCTGGATATTGTGGATGACGACGCAACCCTTGTGATCGCCACCGAGAACGGCTATGGTAAGCGCACAGAGTTCAAGGGCTTTACTCCGCACCGACGCGGCGGCAAGGGCATGATCGCCATCAAAGATGATGACGGCCGTAACGGGTTGGTTGTGGCCGCACATGCGGTCAAGGATGATCAGTCAATTATCATGATCACCTCTAAAGGAATGATGGTTCGCTCGCCAGTGGATGGCATCAGCCTGGTTGGCAGAGCGGCCAAAGGCGTTCGCCTGGTGCGATTGGAGGAGGGCTACACGCTGGTCTCTGTTTCAACAGTTGCCGCTGAGGATGACGAGGAGTTGCCCGCAGATCAAAGCAGTGAGATCACGGAGGCGGATCCGCACGCAACCGCAACCCCTGAAGAGATGATCGACGCGGATGAAGGCGCGGACGAGGACGCTGATGAGGGTGCGGATGAGGGTGCTGATGAGGACTCTGATGAGGGTGCGGATGAGGACGCGGATGAGAAGTTTTAAAGTTCTCAATAATCGGGCGGAAAGCAAAGAGCACGCTGAAGCGTGAACAACAAACGGCTGCTACGTAAGGTTTGTTGTTCAGCCTTTCTTGTCGCGCCGTAGCCTTGGCGAAGGAGGAAGGCTGCTCCAAAGCGGATTATAAAGACGTAACCAAGAATAATTCGGCTACGCCGAATACGTTGTAGGCGTTTAGGTTTTTAGGCTGTAGGCGTTTAGGGTTCCTAATCACAATCCTAATCAAACAACGACTGCCTTATGAGCCTCCGAATGACAATGATCTGGCCGCGCTGGGACTTAACAGCAAACTGGTGGAAAGCTCAGTACGCAATACCGCTGTTGGGCATGATTTTAGGCAACACCATGAACGGCGTTTCGCTGGGGCTCAACACCCTCACCGGTGGCTACTCGCTATCAGATGAGGATCATGTATCTGATTGCCACCAGCTGTGTAGCAGGTTGTTTAATAACTGTCACCTTGGCTTCCAAGCGCCTCTTCGACAACCGTGAGCGCCTGCGCCTGAACCGCTTGCAGTTGAAGGAACAAAATAATGAAATATAATCATGGTCGTTTACTCTTGTCGGCTTTTGGAGTTTGCTTTGTCTTGCTCTCGCTGCCTTCTTTTGCGTCAATACCTCCTGCTGAACCGCCCTCCGAAGACTCAGGCTATTTTCTCTCCTGCAAGCAGAAAGGGCAGCTGATCTGGCAGGGGCGCATGCAGGACTCCTCTGGAAGTTGGTATGATATCTGGATTGTGCCCGGCTACGTTGATCCTGCGCGTCAGTGTCGGATTAACACGCTCAAGGCTGGCGGCGATTTTGCCGAGTATGGACACAGACAAAAGTATAAAGATCTGGGCGATGCCAGTAGTGATGCCTTTGATTGGGCCTATGACGATTGCTTGATGGATTTTGCCTTGAAGGGATCGAAGAAGGCCTGGTCTGAGAGTTGGAAGGAAGCGGGAAAGCGCACACAGAAGAGAGTCTTCGGCTGGTGGCTGGCGTACCCTTGGGCGGTATTGGAGTCAACGCTCAGCACAGTTGTGCGGATACCTGTGGGTGCAGCCGGTACGGTTCTGGGGAGTGCCTGGGGCGGTGCGGTGGTGCCTGTTTATTACGGGGTCAACTCAACGGTTAAAGGCACGCTGCGCTTTGGTGTCAGGGCTGTCGCACTGCCGGCCTCCGCCGTGGTCTGGAATACCGCGGCCTCGCCGCTGATGGCCCTGGTCGGACAGAAACCGGCCCCATCGCGTGTGGATGGCTTCTGGGTGACTCAGCTTTCGGGGGAGGAGCTTCAGTCCGCTCTGCAAGCGCAGGAGCCGGTCTCGCGGGAGGAGTTGGAGGCCTTGGCAAGGTGGGGCATAGTGCTACTGACAGCATCCGAGCCCTTTGACGTGAAGCGCAAAGAGCTGCGTGAGCAGGCCAATCAGCAACGCACTGAACTCAATCAGAGGTTCAGTGAACTGGAAAAAAATCTTTCGCAAGCAGAGCAGCAGGCTCTGCGCGCTGCGGCCAGCAGCTCGGAGCTGCAGGCGACCATCAGCCTGCTTCGAGAGAGCGGTTTTGACTCGCGCAAAACAGCGCGGGCTGCCAGGGAGCTGCGCAGTTATTTGGAAAAGGAGCTCGCGCTCTCCGCACCCGAGGCCTCACGTATCCTTCAGCTCTTGAAATCCGCTCCTCCTCCTTCAGCAGGCAGTTTTGACGCTTCGCAGCAGTAATCTGTTTAAAAAGAGATAGTTCTGTTTTGGATGAAACTTCATCTTCCTTTTCACCTTCATTGTCATTGCCCGCTCCAGGCGCGGAGCCCTTTTAGGATCGCTTCCGCTGCGCTCTGCTGGAAAGCGGTGGATTGAATCAGCTCTTCGCCCTCCGGAGCTGTGATGAAATCCAGCTCAATCAGGATGGATGGCACAGCTGGGTTGCGGCAGACAGCCAGATTGCCCTTCTGCACACCAATGCTTCGAGCGGGCGAGATTTTCTCCAGCTCAGAGTGTACTGCCCGGCCCAGCGTTTTGCCGATCTCGTTCCAGACATAGGTGGAGATGTGCCGCCGCTCCTGCGGGTTGCTGGTGGAGGCGCAGGAGTTATAGTGAATGGAGATGAAAGCATCCGCGCGCTTGTTATAGGCCATCCGAACGCGGTCATAGAGGCCGATATATGTGTCATCCACGCGCGTCAGTAAAACCTGATAGCCCGCTGCCTTGAGAATCTTTTCAATTGCCCGCACCTGGATCAAATTGATCTTTTTTTCAGTCAGCCCTGAGGGGCCGATCGCGCCCGGGTCAGATCCTCCATGGCCGGCATCGAGAACAATCAGAGTCTCACGGGGGCTTTTGTTCTTCGGCGGGTGGGGGCCGAAGCCTTTGCCTAAATCGGGCAGTGGCTGTGCTTTAGTCAGAGCTGCCGGCGTTTTAATCTGCTTGAGGTAGCGTTGATCCACGTAATAGGGGGCGTTCTCCAGCCACACAGTATGGCTGGAACCAGCATAACCGGTGCTGAGCAGGTTAAAGTCAGGGGGCAGGTGGACAGCGTTCGCGCCTGTGGCGGGGCGTGCTTGCGTTTCAAAGAGTTTGCCGGTGACAGTGTATGCAACCGGGCCGGCAAGGGCGCTCAGCGTTCCTGCCGGTGCATCTGGCAGGGTTGCTGAAAAGAAGGTGACCGGAAGATCTTTAAGCGCGCTGGAAAAGTTCAGCTCAGCGGAGTAGAGCGTCGGGTCATTGGCCTCGGGCTTTAAAACAAGTACGCGCTCGCCCACCTGGGCACTGATTGCGCTGTTTGCCGGGGCTTTGCAGCGCACGCTAAAGCTCTGGCCTGTCTGCACCCCGGAGGGCCGCGCCGGAAACAACGGTTCAATTCTCGGCTGAAACGGGAGGGTCGCGGCTTTTGGCAGATAGAAAATGTGTTCGCGCTCACGGCTGCCAGCTTTGATTCGCAGCGTGTTTTTGCCTGGTGTGACTGGCATCATCGTCAGAAAGCTGCCGGTGCGGTAGGGGGTGACTTGCACCCCGTTAATCTCGAATTGCGTTGCAGGCGGGGAGACCTTGCCAATCACGAATGTCTGGTCGCCTCCGGCGAGAGTACTTTTTGACGGAGGAAATGTGATGGTGACCTCCGCCGCAAGCAGGGCGGATGGTATGAGTTGGAGTGCGAAGACAAAGGTACACATTTTTAAATTCATACACTCACTATAGCGGGTACCCGCTGAAATTGAAATAATAAAATTTTAAAATAAACTGTGGTGCAGGGTTGACCTTTGCGAAAAATTAAGGCATTATATGGGCCACTTTAACAGAGGGAGAATTATGGACGATAAGATTAAGGCGAAATTGGAAGAGATGCGCGGCATGTTGCAGGCTGATGGCGGAGACATGGATCTGGTCTCAATTGAAGGCAAAACCGTAACTCTTAAACTGCGCGGAGCCTGCGGCTCGTGTCCGCATGCGCAAATAACTCTCAAACAAGGCATCGAACGCGCCCTGCGCGATGCAATTGATCCCGAGATCGTTGTTGAACGGGCTTAAAATAATTTGCCTAAAAACGGAGCGTGGCGCAGCCTGGTAGCGCGCTTGGTTCGGGACCAAGAGGTCGAGGGTTCGAATCCCTCCGCTCCGACCATCATACAATTTCACAGCCAAAGGGCGACGGCCCTGCGTGATTGTGGAGACAGCGCCGCAAGGCGCTTTTTTATTGCTTAAGAGCCGTGGTGATTTTAGGCGCCAATCCAAAAAGCAGCAGACCGATCATCGCCGAAGAGAGAATAAAGACCCCGCAGAGCACCCGGATGGCGGCAGGGGCCATGCTGGCGATGATCACGGAAAATTCGCCCCGCTGGGTAAAGGACAACCCAGCCCGCAAAGATACTTTTTTTGACAGCCCGTAGAGCCTGGCTCCGTAATACCCGGTAATAATTTTGCCGGCAATCGACCAAAGCAGCAGAACAATGAGTAAAGGCAGCATGGGAACACCTGCCCCGAAGGTGATGGTGGTGCCGAAATAAAAAAAGAACAGGGGTAGAAACAGGTCTCTCACCTGCAGAACCGAGTATTCCAGCTCTTGGGTGCGCTGCGCTTCCGCCAGGATGATACCAGCCAGAAATGCGCCCAACACCTCGGACAGGTTCAGCATCAGGGCCAGCCCCCCATAGGAAAGGGCAATGCCCACCACTAGCAGGATGAAAATATCCTGGCTCAGGTATCGGTCCACAAATCCGCCCAGCCGGCTGAAAACAAGATGCCCGATCACCACGGCACCGATGATCAGTCCGATGATTTTGGCAATGATCACCCCGAATGCCAAACCGGTCACGGTCGTACCTGCGGTCAAGCTCACCAGAACAGCCACCGCGATGGGTGCCACAAGGTCTTCAAAAATCAGCAGACCCAGCAAAAACTCGGACTCCGGGTTGGCCATGCGTTTTGAACTCTCCAGGACTTTGGCGGTAATCGACGAGGAGGTGGCATATACCACACCGCCTATGAGAAAGGATGTGATCCAGTCCAAGCCGAACAACAGGCAGATCCCCATAGTTACAAGCAGGTTGAGAAACACATCCAGCGTGCCGGCCGGGGCCACTTTTTTTGCGATCCCTGCCAGCCGGCGTACAGGAAACTCCATGCCCAGCATGAAGAACAACAGCACGATTCCCACTTCTCCGCCTAGATGCAGCAGGCGGTTGCCGGAAAAATGTCCGCCCAGACCAATGCCCAGTAGAATATAGAGTACCACCCCTGGAATCCGGATCTTCATGCCGATAAATCCCACGACAAACAGCAGGATAAAAATGCCCCCGGCAATCAACAGAACCGGGAAATGAATGGCCCCCATCAATGGTCGCCTTTCATTGATTCTCCCTTGGCCATGGCATCAAACCGCCGGATCTGCTCTCTTTTGCCGGCTGCCATGACCGTGTCTCCTGCTTTGAGCACCATGCTGATATCCGGGCTCACGGTCATCTCATCGCCGTGTTTGACCGCAATGACGGAGGCTCCGGTGTGGGTGCGGATTTGGGACTCGGCAATCTGCTTATCCACAAACGGTGATTCCGGGGTGAGCTTGATCCATTCCATGACCAGCTGTTTCTGACAGATCAGCATTTTATCGTCATCCACGGGCTGGAATGCGGCCCCCAGAAGTTGGGCGCCCATTTCCCGGGTCTCTTCGGATGTCAATGTCAGAAAATAATCGGCCTCATCTTCGTCGGTATCCTGAAAAAAATAGAGATCCCGTTTGCCGGAGTGGTGGATAATGATCACGACCTTCTGTTTTTCTGCGGTCCAAAAAGAAATTTTCTTGCCCACACCGGGCAGGTCTGCCATTTTTACCTTCATAATCTTACCTCTCCCGCGTTAACAGACCATCTTTCCCCATGAAACTGGCCCCCAAGCCAAGGAAAAACCACGGGAACATCTTTATTTCGCTGGATGTTGAACTTGTGGTCACATTGCTCATCTTAGCAATGCTTGTTTTTATTGTTGTCCTTGTTTTGGGCAATATAAAATTTTACTACATCTTACACTGGCACCGCAATTCTTTTCGAGCATCTTTTGAGCAAGGTTTGTTGTCCAGCCTTTAGTACCTCTTTTCTTAAATCCTATCATGTTTGCGAAAGATTTTGCGACTTTTGCGTTTTTTTGCGGCTAAACATAGCGAAGCAAAGGAAAAAAGGAATAGCCGCAAAAAGGCGCAAAAGGCGCA
>JAQUCE010000162.1 GCA_028686345.1 Kiritimatiellia bacterium | reverse complement strand
ACGGCGGGCGGCAGGCGAGTGGGCAGGTTGCGCACTTTAGTCAGCCGCGCCTGCGGTTGACGATGGCGGCGACGATGTTGGTTTACGATTTATGAGGCGGACGACGATGCTGGTTTACGATTTATGAGGCGGACGACGATGCTGGTTTATGATTTATGAGGCGGACACCGGGTGTTTGTTCGTCAAAGGCAAGCCGTGAGGTTTCATGATCTTTGTTTGCAAAGCACAATTTATTAAAACAACAAGGAAATAAGATGATACATCCCGACACAAAGGTGCGGACAGTCTCCGAGGCGATCGGCAACGGCGTTTTCGCAACCGCTTTAATCCCGCAGGGGACGATTGTGGTTGTGCGTGACCGGTTTGACACCTCGTTGACAATAGAGGAGTTTCAGCAGCTTCCCGCACTGCTGAAAAACGCACTGGAGACCTATCTGTACCACGACTGTGATGGCAAGCTGATTCTCAGTTGGGATCATGCGCGGCTGATGAACCACAGTTGCGCGAGCAATACCATGCTGACCGCGTATGGCTTTGAGATAGCGGTGAGGGATATTCAGCCGGGCGAGGAAATGACCACCGAGTATGGGCTGTTGAATATTCAGGAGCCGTATCAGATTCATTGCAAATGTCCGGGCTGTCGCGAGCATCTGCGGCGCGATGATATTGACCAACACGGCGAGCGTTGGGACGCGCTGGTCAGAGCGAGCATGCAGCTGATCGCAGAGCAGGAGCAGCCTTTAATGGCACTGCTGGACAGCCGCACCAAGCAGCGGATCATGGATTTTCAGTGTGATAACGCGCTCTATTGTTCGGTCCACAGTTTGAAATGGCGGGTGGCGCTATGAACCAAAGAGCCTGGTATGTGCTTGGTGGGTTGGCTCTGGCAGTGGCTGCGGGGGTGATTTGGTGGCGCAACACTCCGCTTCACAAGGCGGAACGCTTTTTAAACCGCGCAGCTGAGATCGCGACAGTCAGCGCGGATGACAATGAGATGGCGCGCCGCATAAAGGTCGCTCGTCTGCGCAGTTTGATCGGGTATGAGGTGCACGTCAATGTGACGGGAATTGCGCACGACTGTGATCTGATGCAGGATGATGCGCTGGCTGCCTGGGCATATGTGGTGGGAGCAACTCGCACGCTGAAAATTGAAATCGAGGCGGTGGGGGATGTTACAACTGTGGATGAGCGGTTGGTGGTTGAGGCGGATGTCAGGGTGGAGTCGAATTATCAGCGAGGCATGTACACAGGGCTTTACCGGGTGGTGATCGAACTGGCATATATTCAAAGGGAGTTGCGCGTCAGCTCAATCGTAACCCGTCTGTGAAGGGCTAAAGTTTGTAGTACAGGCTTTAGCCTGCCCCAAAGCGGGTTATTGAAACGTTACTATAAAAGTGATCATGGAGTAGTGCAAGCATCTTGCTTGCAGAAAATATTTTCATTCAACAACTGATGAAGATGGCTACCTGAACTTTTTATTTTTTTTTGCGACAGGCTCATGCAGGCGCTCTCTGGGGTGTATCGAATATACTTTGATGGTAAATATGGTGCATGGAACTCCTTGCGCTTGCAATATCAACGCAATCTTGGTTATAATAAAAAGAGTTTTTAATCTGATTGGAGTGATATTAATGCCGAAAAAATGCTTGCCCTTCACGCTGGAAGAGATTGCCGCGATTGCTGAAAAACATCCAACCCCTTTTCATATTTATGATGAGCAGGGCATACGGGAAAATGCCCGCAGGCTGGTGGCTGCCTTTGCCTGGAATCCCGGATTTAAAGAGTATTTTGCGGTTAAAGCCTGTCCCAATCCGCGCCTGATGCAGATCTTGAAAGAGGAGGGTTTCGGCATGGATTGCAGCTCTCTGCCTGAGCTGATTCTCTCTGAAAGGGTCGGTGTGACCGGCGAATCGATCATGTTTACCTCCAATAACACCCCGGAGTCTGAGTTTGTGAAAGCCAGAGAGCTGGGGGCTGTGATCAATCTCGACGACATCACGCACATTGATTATCTGAAAAGATGCGCCGGCATCCCGGAGTTGATCTGCCTGCGCTACAACCCCGGGGCGCTAAAGGGTGGTAATGCAATTATTGGCAACCCTGAGGAGGCCAAATACGGCTTTACAGGCAGCCAGCTCTTTGAGGGCTATGCAAAACTCCAGCAACTGGGGGCCAAACGCTTTGGCCTGCACACCATGGTGGCCTCGAATGAACTCAACCCCAACTACTTTGTTGAGACAGCGGAGATTCTCTTTGATCTCGCCGTGGAGATTAACAGGCAACTGGGGATTACCTTCGAGTTCATCAACCTCGGCGGCGGGATCGGCATTCCCTACAAACCTGAGGATGTGCCGGTTGATCTGGAGTTTGTCGGCGAGGGCATTCGCAAGGCCTATCAGGAGCGTTTGATCGGCAAGGGACACCCTGAGCTGAAAATATATCTGGAGTGCGGGCGCATGATAACCGGGCCCTATGGTTATCTGGTCGCAAAGGTCCTGCATGTCAAGGAGACCTACAAGCGCTATATCGGTCTGGATGCCTGCATGGCCAATCTGATGCGCCCCGCGCTCTACGGAGCCTATCACCATATCACCATTCCGGCCCGCATTGGGCAGCTTGGCGCGCGGGTCTACGATGTGACCGGTTCGCTGTGTGAGAACAACGACAAGTTTGCGGTTAACCGCAAGCTGCCCGATGCTGTGCCGGGTGATCTGGTGGTGATACATGACACCGGCGCGCATGGCCATGCCATGGGCTTCCAGTATAACGGCAAGCTGCGCTCAGCTGAGCTGCTGCTGCGCATGGATCGCAGCGTTGAGCTGATCCGCCGGGCAGAGACTGTGGAGGACTACTTCGCGACGCTGGATTTCAGCCGGCTGTGACATGATTGTGCTTGAGAAAATAGCACGAATCCCATACAATGACCCCTTATTTTCACCACATGCGTCTGATGTGATGCAGCAGTTTAATTTCTGAGGAGATAATTTTATGGGCATGATGAATCAAATGAAACAGGCCATGCAGATGCGCAAAGAGGCCAAGCGAATTCAATCCGAGATTGAGAAAATCACCTGTGAGTACAGCAATGGCGGAATCACGTGTGTTGCCCGCGGGGATTTCACGATTGTTTCAATTAAAGTGAGCGAAGAGTCTATGGGCGATGTGCTGGCCGGCAAGCCGCAGCGCTATGAGACCATGCTGACCAATGTGGTCAACGGCGCTCTCAAGGCGGTTAAGAAGCAGACGCAGGATGCAATGGCTAAAATGATGCAGGGTGCTGGCATGGATGGCTTGTTGGGAGGGTGATTGCCTGATGGTCGAGCCGGTCAATAATTTGATTCGCGCGCTTTCCAAGCTTCCCGGGCTGGGACGGCGTTCGGCAGAGCGTGCCGCGCTCGCGCTTGTGAGGAAACCGGAGCAGCTGGCTCTTCCGTTGATCCATGCCTTGCAGGAGGTCAGAGATTCGATTGAGTGCTGCTCAACCTGCGGCGGCCTGACCCTGGTCGGGGCTCAGCCCTGCCAGCTTTGTGGCGATGAAACCCGGAGTGATGATCTGATCTGCGTGGTGGAAGAGCCCTCTGATATTGTGGCAATTGAGCGGGCGGGCGTTTTTCGTGGTAAGTACCACGCGCTGCTGGGCAAACTGTCGCCGGCGCGCCAAACCTCCCCGGCCTCTCTCCGTCTCAAAGAGCTATGCGCACGGGTGGCAGCCGGGGGGGTGAAAGAGGTCATTCTGGCGCTCAGCACTGATATGGAGGGTGAGTCCACCGCCGCCTATATTGATGAGATGCTAAAACCCATGGGCGTGCGCGTGACCCGGCTAGCCTTTGGGCTGCCCGCCGACAGCGGGGTGGCTTACTCTGATTCAATCACATTGAAACGCGCGATCAATGGTAGAACTGATATTTGAAGAGAGGGCTTTCAAGCGGTTCATTGAGCCCACACCACAATCCGTTTCTAGTTAAGGGAGATTTTTATGGGCGGAAAACCGCGCGATTTGAAAGATATTCTCGGCGAGGTCAATGCTGTGATTGCAGAGGCCGCGCGCGTCTCTGGACGTGCACCGGAGGCAGTCGAGATTATCGGGGTCACTAAAACTCACGGACCGGATCTGGTGCGCGAGGCCTTGGATGCGGGCATCACCACATTCGGTGAAAGCCGGGTGCAGGAGGCTGCCTGGAAGATTCAAGAGTGCGGCGGAGGGGTGGACTTCCACCTGATTGGCCACCTGCAGAGCAATAAGGTTAGAGCTGCCCTCGCCCTCTTTCCTGTCTTTCACGCGGTTGATACACTCAAGCTGCTGGAGGGAGTTGAGCGGATTGCCTCTGAGGATGGGCAGCGCCCCGAGGTGCTGCTGGAGGTGAATGTCTCGGGTGAAGCCTCCAAATTCGGCTTCAAGCCCGATGCGCTGGACAGCGTGATTGAGCGGGCGCTGGAGATGCGCTCGCTCACACTCTCAGGTTTAATGACCATGGCGCCCTACACCCCTGAGATCGAGGAGACCCGCCCGGTCTTCGCCGAGTTGCGCGAGCTGCGCGACCGTCTTGAAGATAAGTTTTCGATAGGGTTACCCCACCTTTCCATGGGCATGAGCAATGACTATCGTGTCGCCGTTGAAGAGGGCGCCACCTGGGTGCGCCTTGGAGGCGTGCTTTTTGGTGATCGACCCAGGTGGAAACCGCAGCAGGAGTACCGCTGGGAGCCGTGAGCCGGCAGCAGCTCTAAAGCAGCTGGTCGGGCAACCAAAAAAGTTTGTGTGATGTGTGGAAGATTTTTGCCCTCACTTAAATATTAAAACATTTTCATTCAAACTGCAAACTGTAAGGTGAGTTATGAAAACAAAATTATTTGACCAGATCATGGATGACATCAAAACCGCAATGAGGGCTGGCGGATGGCAAGCTGGTCAACCAGATCGTGAGCTCGCTGCTGAAGTGAAGCTGTGAGTGGCCCGCAGGCGTGCGAGACAACAAGAAAAAAATCGTGATAAGGAGTCAGGATATGGGTCAAAAAAGTCTTATGCTCTTTATCGGCGCAATGTTACTCGCGACAGGAGTTTCAGCTAAATCCATGAACGTGGTCTTTATTCTGGCTGACGACCTCGGCTGGAGTGACACCACGCTCTACGGCACTACCGGTTTGTATGAAACGCCGAATCTGGAGCGTCTGGCATCGCGGGGGATGACCTTTACGCGCGCCTATTCGGCCAGTCCGCTCTGCTCTCCGACGCGTGCCAGCATTCTGACTGGCCAGACCCCGGCGCGCACCGGATCGACCGCGCCGCAGCACCACCTGAATGATGTACGGCTGCAGGCGAGCGTTGAGCCATCCGCGCCGCCTGGTGACAAGGCGTTGCAGACAGTGTCGGCGACACGTCTTGAAACCAAACTCCCCACGCTTGGAAAGCTGGTTAAAGGCGCTGGCTATGCCACGGCCCATTTCGGCAAGTGGCATCTTGGGCCGGAGCCGTATAGCCCGCTTGAGCACGGCTTTGATCTCGATATTCCGCACTGGCCAGGCCCTGGTCCGGCCGGCAGTTTCGTCGCACCTTGGAAGTTCAAGGAGTTCAAAGAAAACTACCCCGGGGAGCACATTGAAGACCGCATGGCTGCCGAGGCGGTCAAATGGATGAAAGAGGTGGACACAGAGCAACCGTTTTACATGAACTACTGGCAGTTCTCGGTTCATGCGCCGTTCAATGCCAAGGAGGATTTGATCGAGAGATACCGCGCGAAGATCGACCCGGATGATCCGCAGCGTTCGCCGACCTATGCCGCCATGGTGCACTCGCTCGACGATGCTGTCGGCTCCTTACTGGATGCCGTGGATCAGCGAGGGCTCGTTGATCAAACTGTGATCATCTTCATCTCCGACAATGGCGGCAATATGTACGACGAGGTGGATGGCACCACCCCGACCAGTAACTTTCCGCTGCGCGGCGGCAAAGCCACGATGTTTGAGGGCGGCACCCGCGTCCCCTGTGTGATTGTCTGGCCCGGTATCACCAAACCCGGAACCCGCAGTGATCAGGTCATTCAGACAACAGACTTTTACCCAACGATTCTCAATCAGCTCGGGATTGCGCTGCCGGAAAATCACCCGCTTGACGGTGTTGACATCACCCCTGCGCTGCAAGGCGGGAAGCTTGAGCGCGAAGCGATTTACACCTTCTTTCCGCACAGCCCGGCGGTTCCGGATTGGCTGCCGCCGGCAATTGGAGTGACCTGCGGCGACTGGAAGCTGCTGCGGCTTTTCTTTCAGGGCGACAACGGTGCACATGCTTATCTGCTCTTTAACCTCAAAGATGATCTCAGCGAGAAAAACAATCTAGCCGCCGCGTATCCTGAGAAGGTTCAGCAACTGGATCGGATGATTGAGGGGCACATTAAGGACACCCACGCGGTTGTTCCTCAGCCGAATCCGGCATTCGATCCAAAAAAATTTATGCCGGAAAATATCGGGCTGCCTAAAAACAGGCAGAAGGCTGCAGGGAGTGTGGCTGGGTGGGTTGGCGCAGGAACCTGCACGCTGACGCAGGGCAATGGACATCTGATTGTCAACAGTACCGGTCAAGACCCATATTTGATGGCGCAGAGATTTGATGTTGTTGGTGGCGGAGCGTTTAAGGTACACCTTCGCATGAAGTCGCACTCATCCGGCGCGGGAATGTTTTATTACAATAAACCGGCTAAAGAGCGTACAATCACATTCCCGGCACAGCATGACGGAGCGTGGCATGAATACCAGGTTAAGATTCCTGTTGAGCAGCTCACTGCGCTGCGGCTGGATCCATCAACCGCGCAGGGTCGTCTTGAGCTGGATTGGATTCGTGTTGAGGACTCCTCGGGCAAGACGGTTTTGCAGTGGGATTTCTGAAGGCCGATGTCGCCCGTAGAGTGACTGCTGCACATGCGCTGCACCCCGGAGTGCAAGGGTTGTTGTTCGGTGTAGCAACCGCTTTACGGGCGGCACTTTGCAACAGGCTCATGAAAGGCGCGCCCCGGGGTGTAGTAGCCGCTCTGTGAGCGGCATACTGCAACAGGCATGTGAAAGGCGCGTCCCGGGGTGTAGGGTTGCTTCTCAGAAGCAATTAGCGGATGCCGGGCGATTGTTCGTCAAAGGCGCGCCCCGGGGTTTCATAATCTTTGTTTGGCTCTGAGAGCCAACCCTACAGTTTCAACTTGGATGAAGCTCGCAAGTCGCACGCCGGGCGCGGAGGTCGGCTGCGACTATAATTTCCGTCCACCGCATAGCGGCGGACATACTGCGAGCAACACAGTATATCCGCCGCTATGCGGTGGATGATTGCGAAGTATATCCGCCGCTATGCGGTGGATGATTGCGAAGTATATCCGCCGCTATGCGGTGGATGATTGCGAAGTATATCCGCCGCTATGCGGTGGATGATTGCAAAGTATATCCGCCGATGCCGCTCTACGGGCGGCACTTTGCAACAGGCTCATGAAAGGCGCGCCCCGGGGTGTAGTAGCTGCTCTGTGAGCGGCATACTGCAACAGGCATGTGAAAGGCGCGTCCCGGGGTGTAGTAGCCGCTCTGTGAGCGGCATACTGCAACAGGCATGTGAAAGGCGCGTCCCGGGGTGTAGGGTTGCTTCTCAGAAGCAATTAGCGGATGCCGGGCGCTTGTTCGTCAAAGGCGCGCCCCGGGGTTTCATAATCTTTGTTTGGCTCTGAGAGCCAACCCTACAGTTTCAACTTGGATGAAGCTCGCAAGTCGCGCGCCGGGCGCGAGTGCGCGAGTAAAAAGGTCGCGCCTTTTGTGCGGAGCAACGTAGGTCCGATTTCTGATCACTGGACATAGGGGGTCAAAATGGTTGCACTTTAATTTTTGAAACCACAAGGAACACATAGCTCACAAAGATTACAGCGTTGTTTATTAGGTAAAAATGTTGAGGTAAAAAATGGGGAAACCCTGGAAACGCCGAGCTCCGGCGCGGCTCTTTGTGCTCTTTGTACTGCTATCATTCATATTCTTGTTTTTTTGCACGTTTTT
>JAQUCE010000057.1 GCA_028686345.1 Kiritimatiellia bacterium | reverse complement strand
GCCATTCGGATCAGCTCCATCCCCTGGTCACTCTCAATCACGAGTTCGCGTCCGGACCTCTCCGCGTCCTCATAGACCCATAAAAACGTGCTGTACTCACCGGTTTCCTGGGCCGACAGTGTCGCCTCGATGAACTCTTCCGTGAAATCATTGTTATCGGGAATATAAAGGGTTTGCCCTGGCTGAAAAAGAGTCAGCCCGGCCATTGGCGGGGCAATGTAGGTGAAGATGTTCTGGTCAGCAAGATAGCACTTAATAACACCCTCCTTATTCGTGACAGCATTGGCTGCTACATGAAAATAGAAGGCTTCATCAAAGCAGGAGAATTTCTGAGAAAGCTCCACACCTGAAGCGGGCTTCCCATAACAGATAGCTGATATTATAACTATCTTTAATAGAAAGGTGTTGTAAAACTGATGTTTAATAATCACGTACGACTCCTTTTTACGATTATTGTACTAAGGAGCCATGACAAAATCAACCGTTGTTTAACTCCAGCACGCGCTCGCGGGTGATATCCGCCGGGGTGAGGCTCTCCACGTTGGCACTGCCGCAGGCAACTCCGAGTCGAGCCGCTGCCTGCAAGCTGCCACCGCCGGCCAGCTCGCAGGCAATGCCAGCTGTGGCGCAGTCGCCGCTGCCAATCGGATTACAGTGCCGCAGGATAGCGGGTGCCGGGTATTTGGAAAAACTTGCGCCTTCCAGGAGGCAGGCACCCTCTTTCCCCAGCGTTAAAAAAACGCTCCCGGCACCACCGGTAATCAGACGCCCCATCAATTCAATCAGCTGCGGCTCACTCGTGACACTCTGGTTAAAAGTGAGTTCAAGCTCGTGTAAGTTGAGTTTGGCCATCAAGGGCTGATCCTGCAGAACAGTTAAAAGGGCGGCTCGGTGAGAGTCAATCACCACGGGCACGCCTGCCTGTTGGGCGGCAATTGTGAAAGCACGGTAAAAATCATCGGCAGCCCAGGGTGGCAGTGTGCCACTGATAACCAGCATGCGGCAAGCTTTGACCAGCTCGACATTCCGCTGCACAAAGCTGGCAATCTCACGCGCGTCAGGCTGGGGGGCCTCCTCCACCAACTCGGTCACCGTCCCGCTGCTCTCGTCAATCAGAGTGACGCAAGTGCGCGTTTCCGCACGCATGGCTGTTAGCGCAGAATCAACATTGTACGTGCGCAAAAAACCCAAGACCAACTCCCCGCTATGCCCCCCGTTAAACCCGGTGGCAGTGCACTCAACTCCCAGCGCGGCCAACGCCCGCGCAGTGTTAAGGGATTTGCCGGCCGCACTGAGAGTCACCTGCCGCACGCGGTTGACCTGCTTCAGCTGCATCTGTTTAAAAACCATGGTGCGCTGCAAAGCAGGGCTCAGGCCCAGAGATAAAATCATTGAGTGCTCCTTTTTTAAGCCTCTTACAACTCATAGAACAGAACTGCAAGCAATTTCACACTTAGGCAAACACCGATAAAAACTTATCCGGAAACTCTTCCCAGTTGCCAAGTTCCACGGTTCTGACTCCGCGCGACTTCAACCACGATTTTTTCAATTTAAATTGTTTGATTTTCATACACCTCTCGCTTTTACTGCCCTTGTTTGCACTTGCTGGATCAGATTCAAACCAATAGTGACGGGTTAGTAAATTGTCGGTTCCATCGTCGCCCATCGGCTGTATCCTCTTGCTCTCTTTGATCTCATTGGCACGCAGAGCCAGCCAGCGGGCAATATTGGGGTCATTCATTGACAGCCCAATAAAGATGCAGTGGCTATCATGCAGAGCATTGAGCATCACCACATTGGGCAGCGAGGCGGGGCTGGATGTCATATCCCAATATTCATCATCGCCGAAAACAACATCCTTTGAGCTCTCATAATATTTTTGCTTGATTGGCTTTTTTTCCACAAATTTTTTTAAATGCTCAGATGGCATGAATCCATGCAGATGGTATATGTCAATCCCGGGCTTGTAGTGCATGGCAGCCTGATACCACTGCGTAATGGGATGCGGGACAACATCATTCTCCTTGTTGGAGAACTTCAAAAGATACTCCTCTAAAAGGCTATCCACATTAAAGGTAATAACCCGCCGAATTTTCGGAATATCCAGCTGACGATCTTTGATTAAAACATCACCGATTGCCTTTAATGACTTTGCCCTCTCTAAGCTGCTATCCGTATAATCATCATACAGCGCGTTGTGAATTATCTCAGCAAAGGCTGCGTTATCATTTTCGCGTTTCTGTTCAAAAGCTCGCAGAGTGGTCAACACATCAATTTGACAGGGCAGGTCTAACTCGCCGCAGACCTTTTCCAGCAACCGCTCCCAATCCGGGACAAACTTGCCATTAATACCACTGCCAAGCACCAGCGTAATCCCGCCGTCCTTGATATCCTGCCTTAAAATTTCATATGCACTTTTACTCATGCTTCACCTTGCTTGTCATACTGATTGTTGAAATAAATTTAGAACGGATTCATTATATACGCATCTCAGGATTAAAGCAATTTGAAGCGGCAAACTAAATTGAACCTCACCATGATGACAATCGCGCTAACATCTGCTATCATTTCGCCAACAAGGTTTGTTGTCCAGCCTTTCTTGTCGCGCCGTAGCCTTGGCGAAGGAGGAAGGCTGCTCCAACGCGGGTTGTTGAGAAGTTACTGTAAAAGTGATTATGGAGTAGTGCAAGCATCTTGCTTGCAGAAAACATTTTCATTAACAACGGATAAAGATGGTTATCTGAACCTCTTGTTTTTTTCGACAGGAGTTGAGAGAGTAGCCTGTAATCAAAGGGCGTGAAGTCGCTAAGTCGACCTCTTTCACCC
This sequence comes from Kiritimatiellia bacterium, assembly GCA_028686345.1. GTDB lineage: Bacteria > Verrucomicrobiota > Kiritimatiellia > RFP12 > UBA1067 > M55B167. The sequence goes on along the minus strand of JAQUCE010000057.1, from coordinate 29,859 downwards.
TTCAACCTCGATTCCGATAGCGACCCCGAGTTGCAGGCAACGCGAGCCGCAAGCAGCCTGGCGGTTGACCACGAACGCCCCCCGCGTTCAAGGCCCGCGGCTACAGTGCTTCGCGAGTTGCAAGAGACGCGCAGCTAAGCGGTTTGCGAGCCGCAAGCAGCAAGGCACGCGACAGCCGAGTGATTGGCAAGAGTGGGAGGGGCATCCTAGCCCTCGTCTGCCTTTGAGGGGTTGGAAGCCCCTACCGCATTGGATAAAGACACGCAGTGCGCTGTGAAATGACGGAGTAGTTACCCCAAAGTGATCAAGTTATAGACAAAATAAAGGTTAAAAAGGATTTATCAATGAACAATGTAATGCAGAGAATTCATGAGTTGAAGGTGGTTCCAGTGGTGGTGCTGGAGGATGCCGGGGATGCTGCTCCGCTGGCTGAGGCACTGATCCGGGGCGGGCTGCCTTGCGCTGAGGTGACCTTCCGCACTGCTGCGGCGGCGGCTTCCATTAAGGCCATGTCAAGCTACCCTGAGCTCTGCCTGGGAGCCGGGACTGTGCTTACAGCCGATCAAGTAAAACAGGCCGTCGACTGTGGAGCCAAATACATTGTGACACCCGGCTTCAACCCCAAGGTGGTGGGTTACTGCGTTGAAAACAGTATCCCTGTCTGCCCTGGGGTCTGCACCCCGACCGAGATTGAGATGGGGTTGGAGTTTGGTCTTCAAGTGCTGAAGTTTTTCCCGGCCGAGGCCTGCGGCGGACTAAAAGCACTGAAGGCGATCTGCGCCCCCTACAGCATGGTTAAGTTTATCCCAACCGGCGGCATCGGCCCCGGCAACCTCGGCAGTTACCTCGCCTTTAACAAGGTTTTCGCCTGCGGCGGCAGCTGGATGGTCGCGAAAGAGCTGATCGCAAACGGCAACTTTGCCGCGATTACAGAGCTGACCCGCGCTGCGGTGGAGCTGGCAGCTGGAGTTTAGTGCGCCAAGCAAATGGCGGTTCGTGAGGCTTTTCGAGGGAATCGAGGGAGTCGATGAAGTCGAGGTAGTCGAGGTAGTCGAGGTAGTCGAAAAACAGAGGCGGGCTCATAGCACCCGCCCTGCTTCCGCAGAGCAATTACTGTGGGCCGATTTTATTCAGTGGTATTGGCTCGAAACCGGGCATCTGCCGATAAATCAGGGAGTCTTTTCTGAGGTTGAAGTCCTCGCCTGAGAGGTTCATAAAACCAGGGTCTTTGTCAGTTGCGTAGTTGCTCTCATCAACCTCCCAGGCCTTGTTAAACACCTCGCCGCATTTAACAAACAGATTGCGCAGGGCATAATTGACCCGCTTCTCGCCTGGTTGGGGCTCCATAAAGCCTTTCAGTGCCGGATAGCGGGTGAGATACACCTCGCTGGTGATGTCCACTTCCTGCAGCAGGCGGGCCTGCCACAGCGGTGCTTTAATAAAATCACTCCAGCGTTGATCGTTCCAGGGTGCTGCTCCGAGCGCGCGTTTACACTCAATAAAAATGTTGTTCTCAGCAACATTGTCATGTCCGCCATGTGTAAAGACCGTGCCAAAGCTGCCTTTGCCTGGATCACCGCAGCGATAGAAGATGTTGCCGTAGACAACATCGCCGCCGTCGCCATCATCAAAGTAAATCGCCGCGTTGCCATGTCCACGCGGGCTGCCGATATTTTTCCACAGATTGTAACGGATAATGTTGCCGCGGCAGGAGGGGTTGCGCCCTTTGTAAAGCGCACCGGCATCGTCGGATGACATGCAGACATTACTGACAATATTGTACTCAAACACATGATCATTACCGGAGATCCCGACCGCCATATGCGGAGCGCCTTCAAGCAGATTGTGCGCCGCAATGTTGCCAACCCCATGCAGATGAATACCGCTGGAGTAGGTCAGCTGGTGTATAGAGAAGTCATAGATATGACAGTTTTCTACCCGATGGCCCGCCGGCTCAAGTGTTTTGCGCTCGCCGCCCGCAACATTCAACCCGCCGGCACCGGTGTCATGGATCGTACAGCGCGAGATGGTGTTGCCTCTGCCACCTGAGATTGAGGCAGCTCTTTTTCTGAAATTACGGAAGGTACAACCTTCAACCCGAACACTCTCGCAATCCACAATTGCGCAGCCATCGGCATACCCCTCTTCAAAGGTCACCCCTTGCCAGATAAAATTAGCGACACTCTTCATTTCAACCAGAGTTGCGCTCAGAGAGTTGAGCGCAATGCAGCTCTCCTGCGTGAGCTTTTCCATTGGCCAGAGTAAAAGTAGATTCTGAGCCGGATCGATGTAATACTCACCGGGCGCATCCAGCTCCTCCAGCAGGTTGACAGCGCGCCAGCGGCGCGGTGAGGGATTTCCTTGCCGCACACCGTACTGGTGGGGTGCCTTGAGGGTAATCTCTTTCCTGTCCGAGTCAACTGCCGCCACCTGAATGGCATCATCATACCAATCAAAGCACCAGAACCCATGCAGCCAAACACCCTGCTCCAGATTCCAGCGCGCAGGGCGGTCGCCGTCATAAGTAAAGACTCCGCCCTTGCGTTCCTGAGATCTCTTTTTATTAGGGTCAGCACTGTCGGCGACGCTCCCGGTGTTCAGTTGAGTTCCCTCCGAAATAATCTTTTCGATTGTTGCCCAGCCCTGATTCGGCCAGCGGGCCAGCGCCATGCGCTGACGATCCACATAGAGTTCAGGCACATTAAAAGGCAGCCGGAGTGTAACCCCTGGTCTGGCATGCTTAGCAAACCCTAGCGCGTTCAGCTCCACAGCCAGCACGTGCGGGTGCGCGGCAGGATCCAGCCGGCTGAGAACACCGGCATCGCTCACTGATTTAAAAGCGGAGTACGGAATTTGACGCGAGCCTGTGATTGAGACCTGTGCGCCGTCGGCAGCGCGATAGACAACCTCTCCGCCGGCAACGCCTGAATCCTGCGACTCAAACTTCAACTGTTCCGGCAGAATGTAGCGGCCACCGGCAATCACCACCTCAACACCGTTTGAAAGTGCGCTGTGCTTTCGGGCGGCCCGTACAGCGTCGCGCGCTTTTGACAGCGTGGCAAAAGGAAGCTCTTTTGTGCCGGAGTTTTCATCCGAGCCCTGTGGCGATACGTACAATGTCAGGTCAGGCCCCCTGCTCACGCAGCCAGCCATTCCCAACGATATTAATAAAACAAAACATCCTTTTTTCAACATTTGATCCACCTTTGTTACCTTGATGTTAAGCAAGTAATTACTTCTATAAACCCTGTGTATTAATCCTAAGAAAGGCTGTCAGGCATAATGACATTTGCCGCATTTAACGTTGCAATGCAGTATCTGTGAATTGGCGCATTGTCCACCGCATAGCGGAGGACATACTGCTAGCGGATCACGATCACGCTTCCAGCAGGAGGGGCAACCAGATAACCGCTCTCGGTTAGCATGCTGCTCCCACCGTTAATTTTTATCAAAGCAAGCTGCGCGCTGGTTAAAGCGGCGGCAGAGCTTCCAAACCTTATGCTGTCGCTGTTCAAGACACCGTTGACTGATAGTATATTGTTCCAGGTTAGTGCGCTGCTGTCGGCAAAAGCAATCTTACCTGAACCTACAACAATATCGCTGTTGCCATCTAAGGTCAACGTACCGACGCTGTTAGTATAATCACCCATATCAAGTGCCCCGCCGCTCAGCACAATATTGTTGTTGACGTTGAGCGAGTTGTTGCCACCAGAGCTAAGGTACCTTCTTTAATTGTAAAAGTTCCTTGATGGGTATTGACCCCGGATAGGCTGAGCGTACCTGCACCGGTTTTGATGGCCGGCATGTTGGCCAGGTTCTCGTCGTAATCTCTGATGACACCCGGGATGGTGAGGTCTGCACTGCTATCGCCGGTTACATCGGCGACAGCAAAGGTCAGCGGACGATTTTCAGTGGTTTTCACCATGTTGATCCCTGCGGGAATTGAGCATGCATTCGTCCCTGATACAATAATTGATGCGGCAGAGAAGTAGCCAACCCGAATTTCATAGCCCACAACCTGAGCTCCGTTTTGCAATCTCAGGTTGTTGATATAGTTGGCCCCTCTTCCTGCTTCAAGAAATGTGCTGCTGAGAGTGCCGCCATTGATTGTGATCGGACGTTCACGACCGGCATTGAAGCCCTGAGCCAGGGTGAGCATCCCGCCTGCATTAACTGTGATGGGGCTGCCGTTACCGACACCGCCTGCGTTGCCTGCGCTCATCCCTGTTACATTGAATACCAGCTCGCCGCCGTTGTTGACAGTAATACCGCCAACCGCGGGCAGGGCATTTGCGGTTGAGATTGCCTGCACTCTGCCGGCGTTAATGACTGTCCCGCCTAAATAACTGTTTGTGCCGGATAGGGTCAGGGTGGAGTGGCTGTCGATGCTGATCGTTGTTTCAGCGGCACCATAGCCGCCAGTTGTATATGCTGTTGCAATGCTGTTATCGAGGCCACCTGTGTCAAAGTTGTACCCGAGCATACTGACGCTGTCAAGGTACTTAGCATAGAGTACTTTACCCGTAATATTCGCACCTGATTGTGTTAATTGCACTTTGACGCACTTTGTGTGCGGGTGATTATTGGTTGTCTGCAGCTGCCAGGTGGCGGTTGTGCCGTTATTATTGAAAAAGAAAACCTCTCCCGAGGTTGAGCCCCCGGTGATTGAATATCCACCGAGAATACCGTCGGCTCCCACACAACCCGCCAGCTCGGTGTTTGGAAAAACAGTTGTCGAACTTGCTGTGAGAAAGTTTGGGTATACTAAGTCAACAGTGGTTTTGTAGCCACTCTGCATCACGAGTGAACCGAGGCCGGAGATGTTGCCGCTCAGAGTCTGATTGGCGCCGCTGTTGTAGAACAGTGTTCCTAAGTTGATAATGTCTCCGTTGTATGTTCCGCTGCCGAGCTGTCCACCTCCGCCTATTCTTAAAGTTGTATTGCTGATGGTGGTGTTGCCGGAGTATGTGTTTTCTCCTGTCAGAGTCAGGGTACAGGCGCGGTTGCTGGTGGAGATTAGCTCTGTTGCGGCAGCTCCGTAACCATCGGCAGTTGGCGATGCGGCAATATTAAAGGGGTTGCCGCCCAGATCAAAGTCATAGCCGAGGCTCCCGCCGCTAATGTACTTTGCATAGATTACCTTTGCCGTGATATCCGCTCCGGATTGCGACAGTTCAATCTTGATGCATTTTATGTACTCATGTTGCTGCGCCTGGAGCTGGTAGGTGGCCGTTGAACCGTTATTGGAGAAGTAAAAGGCTATTGCCGGTATGGGGCCGTCCGTTATCGAGGCACCATCCATGAGCCCGCCAACAACTGCATGATCCGCCAAGACTGTATTGGTGAATATGGTGACCGGGACCTCTGTTAGGAAGGAGTTGTAGGTTAATTTGGCTACCTCCCTATAAACCTCAAGGCCGCCGGTTCCGGCCAGCACGGTGTTGATGGTGTTGGATGTGTTGTTGATAGTGATAGTGGATGTTGGTGCTGCCAGGTTGAGCACTCCGTTGGTGAGTGTGATCTCGCCGGATGCAGCTCCGAAGCTCATGCTTTTAAAGGCCTGAGCAGAGCCTTCCACAGTAATCGTGCCTGTGGCAAGGCCATCGCTCTCTGTGCCAAAGTAAAGAGTGTCATCGGTTGTTGTATCGGTGAACTCCGGAGTGGCTGCGCCAGTGCTGTCGCTGCTCCACTTGGCCTCCCCTCCCCAGCTGCCACCCGCTGTTCCAAATCCGCCACTAATGCCATTGTTATCCCAGTATTTAGTTGTGCTGTTTGCCCAAAGTGTTGCGGTTGCCAGAGAAAACACCAAAAAACTGTTAAGAGCCGTATTTTTCATAACCTCATCCTTTATTCACAAAGGGTCAACGCACCATGCGGTTTGTATGACCGTCTCCGGTCAACGTATTATCATAATAAACCCGCCGTCGCCGCGCGTCACGGTGATTGCACCCGCGCCAGGCGCAAAACACTCCGGCAAGATCCGGGCACCCGGCACAGTGCAGCCCTCGCCGCCGTACACGCCTGCCGCATAACGCAGACCGCCGTACGAAAACTTTGGCACAGCAGCGTTAACCCCTTCGGGCACTGCCACCTTCGCACCGGCGAGGATCGTCAGACGCGACTCTGTGGACGCGCTCGGCAGTGTATCGGACGCTGTGAGTGTGAGAGTGCCGCCCTCGACAATAAAGTCGCCTGCGCTCAGGTTGCGGCAGCCGAACGACCAACCGCCTGTGCCCTGCTTGCGTAAGGTGACCGCCCCCTCGATACGCCCTCCCTGACGCGCAGTGACAGTAGCGGCATTGTTCGAGATTGTCAACATCGCGGGCATGGTGCTCTTGATGGTCTGAGTGGAGCCTTCGCTCACCGCCAACATCTCAAGCTCGGCAAGCCTCTGGTCATACCCGTTCAGGTCTATCCAAGGATGAAAGTTGTATTCCCCCCAAATCTGGCCCATTGACAGTTTGGTCGGTGCCAGGGTGTTGGTGGCATAACAAACAGCGCCTCTTACCTTCAATAACAGATATGACCATTCATTACTGGTCGCGTAAAAGTGGGAGACATTGTAATCTGTCTGATCGTAAGAAGCGCCCCCGAGTTTGAGCCGCGAATACCAGTGAAGGTCACCGTCTGAACGCACAAACAAGCCGCCAGTCGACGTTGCGCGCACCTCCGTGGAACAACCCGGCTCGCCGAATGTCCAGGAAGATCCAGAGCGGGGCTGGAGTTCGAGTAGGGTGTTGGGAATCTCTACATCCCCTAGCCATGCAACCGCAACACCGCTGGCGTAGAGCACTGTTCTGCTACTCGCTCCGACTGTGAGTGTGCGATTCCGTCCGAATGAGCCGCCAGCACTCTGAAACGTCACCGCTCCCTTTGAGATTGTCACGTTGCCTGAGCCGAGTGCGCGCGGGTTGTTCACCAAAACCGGTGTCTGTCCCGGCAAACCGGTTACGTTAACTGCGATAATGCACCCTCCCGTGAAATCACTGTTGCCGCTCAAGTTTGCCCTGCCGTTGATAACAAGCGACGAGCTCCCGGTCAACCGACCGCTGGCCGTGTTGGTGAAAGCAGCACCTTCATAGATCCATACGCCGGAATCAGCGATAGTCCCGTTTAACACGAGCGCACCTGTTTCGATCAAGGTTACTCCCGTGTAAGCGTTTGTGTTGTTCAATGTCAGGATCGAGCTTCCGGATCGCTTCTCAACCATGGCCCCTCCCGCGATCCCCGCACCTGAGAATGTATAGTTCCGCGAGCCGGTCACCGTGACCTTGAGGGGGCGAACTGTTGCGGAGATTGTCACGTTTGTTGTTCCCTCGTCCGCTGCGTCCGAGAACGTCACATTACTGCCATCCGAATACAGGGCGCTGTCGATCCAGTTAGAGGTGGTTGTGTCCCACACATTATCGGCCGCATCACCTTTCCAGCTGATATTGGCCACCTCGACAGCGACCTGCAATACGAGACTCCCTGACTTCTCGGTCAGGAGGGCGGATTCGAGCCCCTCCCCTGCCATGAACATTCCGATCCCTGACCTGCTGGTGTAGCGGATAATCTCATACTCCACTCCCGGAGTCAGGTTTGCGAAAGCCTCCGGCGAAATCGTCACAACCGCACTCCCTGCCACCGCCATATTTCCTGTTATGATTAACGGGTGGATACCAGTGGTATTTGCAAGAACCTGATAGTTCGCTCCGTTTTCGAACGTAACGTTGTTGACCGTGCCTGTGCCTGCCAGCGTGGCGCCCAATTTTACGGTCGTCTTTTTCATTGAGGCATAATCGCCATTCATGATCAGCGTTCCCTGTGAGATGGTGACATCGCCGGTTGAACCCGATGTTGAGCTGCCGGCAAACTCCCATGTGCCTGCACCGGATTTGTCCAACCATGTCGAGGCTGTGGTCACATTCCCGAGGAAGACGCCGTTCCCCACCCCGTCAAAACTCACCATTGTACCAATATTGGATTTTGGATTAGAAGACTCAATGCCTGTCACGGTATACAGGTCTCCACCCAGGGTGAGCAGCGTATCCGCCACCGCATTTACGAACGTGCCGGCTATCGCATTATAGCGAGGCCCGTAGACAGTCAGGTTCCCGTTGATACGGGTGTCCAGATCAGCATTCATGATGAACCAGGCAGGCGTGTTGTATGCGGGTTGTCCCAACTTGATGCTGGCGGCATCTCCTCCGTATGCATCCAGACTATCCGCTTTAAGCGTGCCTTGAGACATTTCGTGTGTGAATGTGGAGGAGGTAAACTCATTTGCTGAGGAACGGAGCCAAATCAAAGCATTGCCGTTGGCACGTCTCACCAGCGAGAAGTTCTTAACCGGACCCTCGAAAGTGAGAGTGCTTCTATACTGATCACATGACTGCAGCGCACCGCCACCCCCTGTTACCGTGCCCTTGAACGTCAGGTGATGGTTTTGCGCGTCAGTAGCTCCGAGTTTGGAGTTATTAGGCAATCTGACATCCAGCTCCAGAGTATCGGTGATGGAAGAAGAGTTAACTTGCGCCACACCAATTGCGGGAAGAAACTTGTTGAAAGGCACACTTGGATATTCATCTTTGACAGCGCCTGTCAGGACAATCTCGTTGCCGGACAGCGTAAACGGAGCTGAGCAGGTTGTGCAGTTGTTGGAGAAGACAATCATCTTGAAGGTGGTTGTCTCTGGGTCATAGTTGTTTGTCACAGAGGTGCGCGTCGAGCCTGCAAAGACAAGATAATCGCCTGAGACCGGCGCGACATTGTCCGACCAGTTTTCCTGGGTGGCTAGATAGGCATCCGCACCGCCGCCATCCCAAATTTTGATTGCGCTAAAGCTGTTTGCAGTGAACATCACCAACAGCGCAAAAAACAATATTTTTGATATCATTGAGACCTACCTTTGTTTTACGTTCCTTTGTTATACCAGCGCGCGCATGTATTGCGTAGCCAACGCACTTCTACCCTTGGAAAATACGCTCATTATCTCAAATTTCATCATGAAATTCAACTCTATTTTCCAATCGGCATGTCCCCGAACGACCTTGCAGCGCAAGCGCAAACTTTGTCGTTAACTTTGTCGGAGTGGAATGAACACGCTACGTTGTTTTTGAGGTGAAAAACTTTCAATGGTGAAAATGGGCATCCGCCGCTATGCAACGGATGACGGCGAAGTATATCCGCCGATGCCGCTCTACAGGCGGCATATGTCGCTCATAGAGCGACTACTACACATGCGCTGACCCCGGAGTGCAAGGGTTGTTGTTGCCGCTCTACGAGTGGCATACTGCAACAGGCTCGTGAAAGATGCGCCCTGTGTTGTAGGGTTGCTTCTCAGAAGCAATTAGCGTCTGCCTGGCGATTGTTCGTCAAAGGCGCGCCATGGGATTTCATTGTCTTTGTTTGGCTCTGAGAGCCAACCCTACACTTTCAACTTGGATGAAGCTCGCAAGTCGCGCGCCGGGCGCGGAGGTCGGCTGCGACTATAATTTCCGTCCACCGCATAGCGGCGGACATACTGAAAGCAACACAGTATATCCGCCGCTACGCGGTGGATGATTGCGAAGTATATCCGCCGCTACGCGGTGGATGATTGCGAAGTATATCAGCCGCTATCGTCGGCCAACGCCTAAAACCTCAACAGTTCATTAGTGACAAGCTTCCAGCTTTTTCCGGCATCAGGCGAGTTTATCAATGTTCTTGGCCGCTGACGAAGATCGTTACGGTAGAACCAGGAGGTGGACCAATGGTCATAAGAGAGAAAGAGGCTGCCTCTTCGATCAATAGTGAGGCGGTGGTAGTAGATGCTGTATTCGCTGAAGGGCGCAACAACCAAGCATTTAGGCTGTGACCACGCTGCACCGGGACGCTTGCTCATATGAGCCAACTCCGCGTGATGGGATGCGGGAAAGTACGACGTGTCATTTCCCCAGATACGAAAGACAAGATGCAGAGTGTCATCAGGATCACACACAAGGCCCACATAGGTCTGCCGCAGATTGCTGCCAATATCAACTGCCTCCGTGAATCCGGCGGAAATATCGCCTGGTGTCACAGAACAAGCATATTTGAAGGTGCTGCCGTGGGTGCCTACAATAACATGCAGAGTGCCCTGGCTATCAATGGTTACACTCGGTGAGTTGTGAATGTCGTTGGCAGGCGGGCCATAGCCGATCAAAACCTTGTCGCTCAGTTTCTTTGTCCGGCGGTTATAACAGGCGACGTAGGCGGGCAAACCCGGGATGGTTTTGTCTTCAGGATCGGTGGCTTCGCCCCAGACTACATATATATTTTCGTCACGCGAAACAACCGTTGAAGGAATACCGGAGTGAGCCGACAGCCCAATGCTGAAGTCAGTGATTCGAATGGCTGCACCGATCTCCGCGATGCCATCGCTGCTTATCTCAGGCACAAACAAATCAAGATGATTCACGCTGCGCCACATTAGTTTATGATCATGCGCTTTTGGTTCGCTTGTGTTCGTTGTGAACACAACAAAGGGCGGTGGTCCAGCGGATTGATTATGTCCGCTGAACTGCTCTATATCATAAACGCCTCTCATTGGCAGGACAGAGGCGGTAAACGTTTTTCCTTTGTCGCAGGAGCGGAGCAAGGAGTCTTTTCCCTTCACTCGTGCCAGCGCATACATGTTGTTGTCGCTATCGAATGCGATCTTCGACTTGAGCATTGAGATTGAAGAGCCGTCAATGGCTGCGGTTTCAACCCACTTCTCACCGTTAAACATTGCAATCTTTGTTTGCATTAATGCCGCCGGCCTGTTATTGAGATCAAAATACATCTCCTGCTCAGTCGGATAATCCGGGTCATACCCGAACTGGACATTCTCGTGGCAATAGGGTTTTAAGAGTATCGGCATGCTAAGCAGTTTGTCGGCCGGAGCTGAGCCTTTTATCAGATGCAGGGTACTGTAAGTTGAAAACTCCGGTGTCTCCACTGGCGTGGCCTGAAGCGCAAGCGACCACGACTCCCCTGCCGCCGGCACTGTATATGTTAGAGTGAGATTAACTATTGATTTTGCAGCCACGACGATTGGGCCTTCAGGGCTAACCATGGCTTTAAGCGCCCCGGATGGATCTGAAACAGTCACGTTAAACGCACGCTTCACAGTAGCGTTGTTATGCAGCTGGAATGCGGCTGTACCCTGCGACTGAGACCTTACATATTGCTTGTGTGAATACGGAGCCAACAGCCATCGATTGGAGTGCAGAGGAAACCAGGAACTCTGACACGGTGTCCAGATTGAAAAATTCTCATAAGTTTCGCCCGGTTTCCAACGCGTAACCCCGTCAATATGCAGGTCTCCCTGAAAAGCGGAAAAATGCAATCGCCAAGGTTGATCGGCCTTGATCTCTTTTGCTTCAAAGGCTCCTTTTGCAGTTCCATCCTTCACAGGCAGATCAGAGATTAATTTGCCTGCTCCATCGAACAGAGTCAAATTTGTGACACTATTCACGAGCGCCGATGCTTCAATCGTGAACTTGCCTTTTCGCGGCAGAAAGCACACATTGCCTGCAACCTCGCGATTGCGCAGCCACAATGGCTCTTCATGCGCCTTGTCTTCATGGCCCCGTGAGGATTCGATGAGAAATTTTCCTGCATTCGTTTTTATTGACCAGTTAAAGGCTCTGCCAAAGCGATCGCGGGTCTGCGTAAGGTTAAGCACATACACTCCACGCCTGGAAACATCCGCATTGAGTGACAGACGATAGATGTTAGCGCGATCCGGCACAGAGAGACTCTTATCCTTCGCAGAAATATACTGATCATGCAACACCGTCCTGTCAGGAGCGGCAAGTATCGCGCGCACAAAAACACCCGCGGCTTCAGGTTTCAGCAGTTGAATATCCAACTCAACCTTGAATTGACCCGGCTCAACCAGGAAATAAACTCCCCCTGAGCCATTGACCTGCCACATATCGGCACTGGCAGCGTGAGCATGAATCCATAAAAAAGCAGCTATGATAAAAACAGATAAACCGCGCATAAAACTATTACCTCTATAAAAAACAATTAATTGTTCTTTGCAAAAAGTTGTCTGTCGGGCCTTATTGCGTCTTGCTTCGGAACCATCCACCGCATAGCGGCGGATATACTTTACAACCATCCACCGCATAGCGGCGGATATACTTTACAACCATCCACCGCATAGCGGCGGATATACATTACACCCATCCACCGCATAGCGGCGGATATACTGTGTTGCTTTGAGTATGTCCGCCGCTATGCGGTGGACGTCCGTTTTTCACTTCTAAGGTTTGTCACCTCAAAAAAAACCAAAAAGGAAGGGGCAACCATTGCGCTGCCCCTCCTTGAATTTAAGCTAATGAAAGTCTAGCAGCAATTAAGTATTGCTCTTGTCTTTGACCAAAGGTTTGAAACCCACTGCCATTAACACAGCCAGAGCCAGCGAGATGCCGATTGCAATCAGAAACGGTGTCGTCCAGTTATGCGTCCCGGTTTCGGCGACAAAGCTATGTTTGAGGATTTTGTCAAAGATAAAATTCGACAAAAAGGTGCCGAGGCTGAACATTATCAGTCCAATAAAACCCTGCGCCTGACTACGCAGCTCCTTGGGTGCGGCTGCGTCAACATACATCTGACTGCCAACAATCAGCATACCGAATATCAAACCATGGATCAGAATACCGGCATAATCACCGACATTCACGCCGGTACGGGCGCCGATATAGAACATGACATAACGGAAGACCAGCGCCATCAGGCCGATAACCATCGCCCACTTGTAGCCGGCTTTTCTCAAAATAAAGGGAATCATCAGCATAAACGCCAGTTCCAGCACCTGCCCGAGATTCATAACTGCTGTCAGGTACTCATAACCGCGCTCCTGCAGGTACATGCTATTGTAAACGTTATACCATTGGAACGGCACCATTGCCAACAGGATCAACAGCGAAAACACCAGGAAATCCGGGCGTTTAAGCAGCACCAGCGCCCGCAACCCCAAAGCATCAACCAGCGACATCCTCTGCCCCTTGGCCGGCGGTTTGGTAGGCGGCAGGAAGCAAGCCAGCACGCCTGCAATCACAGCCGCGATTGCCCCACCCACAAAGATATAAGATGTGCTGTCAAACTGCGCAATATTGAAAACCTTGGTTCCAATAACGCTGAAGATTGCCGCCGCCACCCAGCCCAACGAGCCAAAGACGCGAATTTGCGGGAAAGCTTCGGTTGTGCTGTTCGCCATTGCAATTGTCGCGGTCAGCGACCAGGTCGGCATATAAAACACCATGACCAGCAACAGCGTCACAAACAAAGCCAGCGGCGATTTAACGGTATAAGCATAGGCCAGTAGACCGGCTGAGACGAAGTTACAAATTGCCAGCACCTTTTCGCTGTTCATAAAACGGTCAGCAAACATGCCGACAATCGGCGATGCCAGGGCACCAAATCCCATAATCATACCGCATAACAGAGGCAGATGACTGCCCTCCGGGGCCATTTTTCTAATATACGGAAACATTGGTATGAACCAGACCGGAAGAATCATAAACTGTAAGAACATCATTGCGCTCAATTTGATGCGCGTATTCACCGACATTTTTTCCGACATTTCCGTACTCCTTGTGTGTTAGCCAATCGCAACAACTGCAAACCAGCCCTTTTGGTTAATAAAATAGCAGAAAATCAATTGGAATGGTAAATAAACAGCACCAGCAAACAACAAAAGTCAGCGATGTATTCACCCCCCTGCTAGGGTGCTAATTATTTCAAGTATCCGGTTGACTTGTCAACACAAACCTTCTATAGTTTTATTTATGAAAATATTAATAACTGCCGGTCCAACACGTGAGTACTTAGACCCAATCCGATTCCTGAGCAACCGCTCATCAGGAAAGATGGGTTTCGCAATCGCCAAGGCGGCTGCGGAAAAAGGGCACAGCGTCACTTTGATCTCTGGTCCCGTGACTCTCGATACCCCCCCCAATGTCAAGCGGATTGATATTGACAGCGCGCGCGAGATGCTCGCTGCTGTTCAACAGGAGCTGCCAGAGCAGGAGGTGCTGATTATGACCGCCGCTGTCTCTGATTTTCGCCCCAGAATCATGACCCACCACAAACTCAAGAAAGCAACTATGCCTGCTGTGATTGAGTTTAGAAAAAATCCGGATATCCTGAAAACCGTTCAACCGGAAAAAGGCAACCGGATCTTTGTGGGATTTGCCGCTGAAACCGATAACATCTTCCTGGAAGCAACGCGAAAGCTCAACGAAAAAGGGCTCGACATGATTGTGGCCAATGACATCACCCAAAGCGATGCCGGCTTTGGCATGGATACCAACCGCGTCACGCTTATCTACCCCGACAAAGAGCCGGAACACCTGCCGTTGATGTCCAAGGTTGACCTCGGCGTGAAGCTGATCGAGATTATTGAGGCCATGCGGGAGGAACCACAACCAATTGGTTGACATGGTTACCTGATCTTTGCTTGGTGGACGATAGCGGCGACGATGCTGGTTGACGAGCCCCCGCATGATCCTAATCGTCGGTCAACATCGTCGCACATCATCGTCAACCGATGCCGCTCTACGAGCGGCATACTGCAACAGGCATGCGAAAGGTGCGCCCCGGGTTGTAGGGTTGCTTCTCAGAAGCAATTAGCGTCTGCCGGGCGATTATTCGTCAAAGGCTCAAAAACGGCCGAAAGAGACGAGGATTAGTACCTCTTTTCTTAAATCCTATCATGTTTGCAAAAGAAAGAACTGCCATCTTTTCTATGCAACGCATAGCGTTGTTGACTAAACCAGCGGGGCATATCACACAATTGTTCAATGAGAGAGAAATAATTTCGCATATCACATAGGCTCAGTTTGGTTCCGGCTCCGCTGGTTTAGGATTGGGCCACGACAACATGTTTTTAAGGAGCAAAACATTTGTCTTGTTCTTTGGAAGCGACTAACACCCCCGCGCTCTCAAAAAAAGATGCGCGCAGGCAACCGCATCCGAGAGGGCCTCGTGGTGGTTCAGTTCAATATCCAAACGCCGGCAGCAATCACTTAACTTGCACGGCTGGAACCCGAGAGTACGATAGATTTTCAGTGTACACTCCCATTGCGGAATCTTCAGGGAGTTGTAGTCAAGGAGGTAGTGCTCCATTGTCTTGGACAGCACACTTCGGTCAAACGAGGCATTGTGCGCCACCAGCTTGCGACCCTCAATCCACTGATTCATACGCGGAAAAAGCTCCGCAAAGGTGGGGGCATCCCGGGTATCCGCCGGCCTGATGCCGTGGACACCGATGTTTCCTCCCCAATACTCGTTGTTGGGCGGCTGGATCAAAGAGCAGAAAGTGTCGATGATTTCACCGTTCTCCACCCGTACCAAGCCAATGGCGCAGGCGCTGTTGCGGTAACCAGTGGCTGTCTCAAAATCTATTGCAGTAAATGTCATAGCAACCTTATTTTTTGCGTATTTTTTTATCTGACCAGCTCGCCAAGCAGCATCAGCTGGCTGGCCCAGACACGGGTGCCCTGATATTTCGGGGCAGCCAGCTCTTGCGCCGGATCTTTCAGACGGAAGGCAACGGGTTTGCGATCCGGCTGATCCGGGTGGATCTCAACTGTCACCTCATGCACCTCATCCGCGGAGCTGCCCCCCACCAAATGGAGCGTGGCAATCCGATGATAGGTGCAATAGCTGTCAAAACGCGGAACCGGCTTGTCCCTGGTCTTGCCGTCAACCGTGATCACCACCTGTCCGCCATCCGGACCCAACAGATCATAGAGCCTGGCAACTTGGCCTTTAAACTTAAACTTCAATGTACTGCCTGGCGCATCAGCGCTCCAGATCTGCCCCATGCGATCGCCGAAAGAGCGCTGCCGCGGATCATCGGACGCTAACTTGCTCCAGTTGCCGCTCAGCATGCTCTGCTCAAGCGGCACCATTTTGGCAGCTGCCCAATGATCCTCAACAAAACAACGCGTCAGCTGCGTTGCGTGATCCATCGGCAAACTCTGCTCCATCAGCGCCCATGCCTCTTGCAGCAGATGCAGATAAATCTCATGGCCCTCTTTGCGTGGATGGCAGCTGTCGCCGGCAAACCAGATTTTCCCGTCCGCCGGCTGCTCGCTGGCAGTGAAGATCAGTTTATCCTGCCTTAGAAGCTCGACCACCGGCACGCCGAAATTCACGGACGGGATTTGATAGTGATCAGCCAGCATCTCCATGGCCGAGCTGGAGCGCGGACAGACTCCGCGTCTGAGATCATTGGTCATGCCATCGGCAACCGTGTAGGTAAAGACAACATCCGTCTTCGGATTCTTATGCCAGGCTTGTCGCACGATGCCCTCCATCTGACGCCAGATCGCATCAGGCGCCGCACCCCCGTCGTTGACCGCGAACTCGACAAAAAGCAGATCAGGATCATGTTGCAGAGCATCGCGGCCAACCCGGAAAACACCCAGATCGCTGCCCGTGCCCCCGATCGCCGCGTTAACCTCTTTGAACTGCGCGTCTGGATACCTCTGCTTCAGCCACGCGGTTGTCATTGGCCGCCACCCATTGGCAGCGGTAATTGATCCACCCAGATAGGCAATCACGACCTCCTGCCCGGCGTTGATCTTGTTCATCACATGGCCGATTCCGCCCCGCGGCTGAATCTTAACCGCTGGCCGCTGTTTATACTCCGGTGCAGCCCAAAGGTGTGATGCACTTAAGATAGCTGCTGCCGCGCAAAGCGGCATAATTGATTTTTTCATTGTCATTATTTTTTACGTAGCCTCACTTTATAAAATTCCAAAATTAGCGCCAGAGTGATGTCTTGAACAACCACCAACTATCAACCTTTTGTAGTCAAAGTGCACGATTCTCCGTTTTATTCACTCCGGTATAGATAAAATTTCATCTCAATAACCTGCTTTAAAACAGCCTTCATCCTGCTTTCGCAGAATCCTAAACACCTACAGACTAAAAAGATAAACACCCTGAGAGATGCTGGTGAATATGGGCATATTTCATTGGCACTCATACAGCTTCACCTCAACGCTGTCCAGCAGTGCCTGCCACGAGGCTTCAATGATATTCTCGGAAACACCGACTGTTCCCCAAACACGCTCGCCGTCGCCCGACTCGATCAGCACCCGGGTGACAGCGCTGGTAGCCCGCTCGGGATCCAGAATCCGCACTCGGTAGTCGCAGAGCATGACTGCGTCAATCTCAGGGTAGAAGCGCACCAACGCTTTGCGCAAGGCTTGGTTCAACGCGTCCACCGGGCCATCGCCCTCGCCGACAGTCAGGGCGGTCTCCCCTTTGACTTTGAGCTTGATGGTAGCCTCAGAGAGGCAGGGCGCATCCGGCCCGCGCTTCTCCACAATACAGCGAAACCCCTCTAACTCAAAAAACGGCGTGTGCTGATTGAGTGCCTTGTGCAGTAAAATCTTGAATGAGCCATCGGCGGATTCGTAAGAGTAGCCCTGGTTCTCTTTTTCTTTCACAGCCGCCAGAACTGCTTGGATTTGTTCTTTCCCGATTTTCGTAACATCAACCCCCAGCTCCGCGGCCTTCATCTTGACGTTCGCACCGCCGGAGAGCTCGGAGATCAGGATATGCCTTTGGTTGCCAACCGCCTCGGGCTGGATATGCTCAAAGGTAACGGCGTTTTTCAGCACCGCATTCACATGCGCTCCGGCTTTGTGGCTGAAAGAGGCTTTACCGACAAAGGGCTGCCGCGGGTCATTGCGCTGGTTGGTGAGATCATTGGCCACCACCGAAACCTTACACAGATTCTTCAGGCGCTCTCTGCCAACGCACTTAAAACCCATTTTCAGCTCCAGCAGGGGCAGAATCGTAATCAGATTGGCGTTGCCGGTTCGCTCCCCATAACCGTTGATTGTGCCTTGCACATGGCGGGCACCGGCCCGCACCGCCTCGAGCGCGCCGGCAACTGCCAGACCGCTGTCATTATGCGTGTGGATGCCAACCTCCAAGCCGGGGAAGCGGTTGCAAACCAGGGATGTAATGTCAAAGGCCTCGTGCGGCAGGGTGCCGCCGTTGGTGTCGCAGAGCACCACTGCCGAGGCTCCCTCATTGACAGCCGCTTGGAGGGCCTGCATTGCATAGCCGGAGTCGCTCTTGAAGCCGTCAAAAAAATGCTCTGCGTCAAAAATCACCCGCCGCCCATGCGCCTGCAGGTGTCCGACTGTGTCGGCGATCATCCGCAGGTTGCCAGCCGCGTCCGTGCGCAGCACATCTGTGACATGCAGCAGCCAGGATTTTCCGTAGATCGTGACCCACTCGGTCTCAGCGGCCAGCAGCCCTTTAACCTGCGGGTCATCTTTGACATCCATGTTACTCCGGCGGGTGCTGCCAAAGGCCACAACTCGCGCGTGGCGCAGATTCTCTCTGCTGACATCTTTAAAAAACTTGCGATCACGCGGGTTTGAGCCGGCAAACCCGCCCTCAATATAATCCACGCCCAAGTCGTCCAGGATGCATGCCAGGCGCACCTTACCCGCATCAGAAAAAGAGACACCCTCACCTTGTGCGCCATCGCGCAGCGTTGTGTCATAGATAAAGACCTTGTCCATAGCTCACCTCATCTCAAAGATATTAAGCCCGCACTCGGCGCGACTACTACACCGAACAACAACACTTGCGTTCCGCAGTGCAATGCATGTGTAGTAGTCGCTCTACCAGCGACATCGGCCGCTCGACCAGCGACATCGGCCGACGATGCTGTGCGACGATGTTGGTGGACGATTGGGATCATGCGGGGCTCGTCAACCATCATCGTCGCCGCTATCGTAAACCGTAGTCGCAGCCAAACTTCAGCAGCTCCGGTTTCCAACCGGAAATACCCGATTGAAAATCAGAGCTGCGTTGTAAAAAAGGCGTGGTACAGTGACTGTACAGCTTGAGTCCGCTGCTCACTCTTCACACCAAAAACCATGCTGATCTCTGAGGAGCCCTGGTTCATCATCTCAATGTTAACACCAGCCTCCGCCAGTGCGGTGGTAACCTTCGAGGCCAGGCCAACTGTGCAGTGCATCCCCTCGCCCACCACCACCACCATGGCGTGGCCGCGCTGGACCATCACATCGTCCGGGGACATCTCGGCCCGGATGCGCTTGATCACGCGCGCCTCGCAATCGTGGTCAAAGTTCTTCTCCCGCAACACCACCGAAACGTTGTCAATCCCGGAGGGCATATGCTCGTATGAAACACCTTCGTCCTCCAGTATCTCAAGCAAGCGGCGGCCAAAGCCAATCTCACGGTTCATCATGTACTTGTCAACATACAGGCTGCAGAAACCGTCGGCGCAGGCAATGCCAACCACGGCCCCTGGATCAACCCGCCGCGCTTGCATAATCAGCGTTCCAGGCTCATCCGGGCGGTTGGTATTACGCACATTGATGGGAATGCCGGCCTTGACAGCGGGAATGACCGCCTCGTCATGAAAGATGCCAAACCCGGAGTAGGAGAGCTCACGCATCTCACGATAGGTCATCGCCGCTATGCCGCATTTGACCTCAGGCACCAGACGGGGGTCCACCGGATAAACCGAATCCACATCAGTGAAGTTTTCATAGACATCCGCTTTTACGGCAGCGGCCAGGATCGAACCGGTGATATCCGATCCGCCACGCGGAAAAGTGGCCACCTTGCCATCCCGGGTGTAACCAAAGAAGCCGGGAAAGATCACTATGTCATCACGGTGCGCCAAAACCCGGTAAAGATAGAGGTACGATTCATCCAGCAACTGCGCGTTGCCAAAATCATCGTTTAAAAACATCCCTGCTTCACGTGGATCAACATAGACCGCATTTACGCCGCGACTCTGAAACGCCTGAGCCACCAGCTTGGCGCTGTTGTCCTCGCCCGCTGCTTTCATACAGTCCAGAAAGCTCCCTTTATGACTCTTGTCACCAGCCAGCCTGAATCTCAGATCTTTCTCGATCTCGGCCATAATCCCAGCCGGCAGATTGAGATCACGCTGGATTTCAGCGTAACGCTCAATGATCGCGGCCAAGATGTCGCCATACTCCCGACCAACAAATGCCCTGTTCGCGCACTCAATCAGCATATCAGTTACTTTGGTATCATCATCCCCGCGTTTACCCGGGGCGGAGACCACTACAATACGCCGCTGGCTGTCAGAGAGCACAATATCAACAATCTTAGAGACCTGCTCGGCATTGGCCAAGGATGAGCCACCAAACTTACAAACTTTCATAGCTTAAAACTTCCATTCTTTTATTTCATCATCTCAGCGGAAATGTCACTTACATGATCCGCAATTTAATCGGCATTTCACACACCACGCCCGTCTCATAGATCTCTTTCAAAGCCTGGTTGACATCTGACTCACGGGCCTTATGCGTCAACATGACAACCGGCACATAATCCTCCTGCACATCATCACACCCATGTGCTTTCTGCGTTGCTCCCAGAATGCTCACGCCGTAGCGGCCCAGAATATTCGTCATAATCCCCAGTGAACCAGCCTTGTCGGCAACCATCAGGCGGAGGTAATAGCGCGAGCTGACCGAGCCGGGGCTGCGCATCACCACTCTGCCATCATTGGCCACATTGATCCCGCGCTCAAAACGAGCGCCATTTGCAGCAATGTTTCTGGCAATATCACCAATATCGCCGATCACCGTGCTGGCCGTGGGCTCGCTCCCCGCGCCACGCCCGTAATAAAGGGTGTTGCCGCTCAGGTCGCCCTTCACCATTACGGCATTGAAGACATCGTTCACCGATGCCAGCATGTGCTTGAGCGGCACCAGCGTCGGATGCACGCGCACCTCAACCTCCTCGTTGTTACGGGTGATCACGGCCAGCAGCTTAATCCGATACCCAAACTCAGCGGCATAGCGCACATCGTTGCCGGAGAGGTGGCGAATGCCCTCCACCAGCAGCTGATCCATGGGAACATGAAAGCCGTATGCAATCGAGGCCAAAATCGCGGCTTTATGCGCTGTATCATGGCCGTCGATATCCAAACTCGGCTCAGATTCAGCGTAACCTGCAGCCTGCGCGTCACGTAACACCTCTGCAAAGGAGAGGCCCTCGTTCTCCATGCGGGTCAGGATATAATTGCAGGTTCCATTGAGTATGCCGTGCATACTGGTGATCTGATTGCCGGCGAGCCCTTCACGCAGAACCCGCACAATCGGAATACCGCCGCCCACGCTGGCGCCGAAATAGATGTCAACGCCTCTCTGCTGAGCCGCACCGAAGATCTCATCCCCGCACTCGGCCAGCAGCTTTTTGTTGGCGGTTACCACAGATTTACCAGCTGCAAAGGCCTCCAGCACCAAACTCTTGGCAACACCGGTACCGCCGATCAGCTCAACAATAATCTGAATCTCAGGATTAGCAATCAGCGCGCTTGCATCGGTTGTCAGCAAGGCCGGATCAATTTCAATGCCACGGTCTGACTCGATATCCAGATCAGCCACCCCCCGCAGAACAACATCAACCCCCAGCCGTTGAGCCATCAACTCACGGTTTTTCAGCAAGCCGGCCGCCACGCCGGCACCTACTGTCCCAAACCCTAAAACTCCAACGCCAATCTGCTTCATCCATCTACCTGCTTTCATACTTTTCATTGCGCAAAAAATTAGCGGATATAATAAACAATCGAAGCTCCGCTGGCAAGAACCATGTTGTAATACAGAAGACAGAATTCAAAAGGTGCGTTGGCCATGACCGCAGGGTGGCGCTTTTATGACCAATCATCAAGCGTTCCGACTCGCGATACAAAACATGGGCTGCCGCTGGTAGAGCGGCTACTACACCGCATGACAAGGCGTGCATGACGGCTGGGGCTTCAAAGTGCAGCGCAGGTGTAGTAGTCGCTCTATGAGCGACACCGAACGACAACTCTTGTAAATGCCTTGCAATCCGTCCTGCGCAGCACTGTAGCCGCGGGCCTTGAACGCGGGGGGCTCGTTCGCGGTCAACCGCCTGGCAGCTTGCGGCTCGCACTGCACTCCACTTTCGCTTGCCGGTACAAATTCATAAAACTCCCATCGAAAGTTTGACTATTCGGAGAAAACGTGTGTTTCGGCTTGTTTTATAGCCAGATTTGCCCTTGCAACGGCTGCATGACTATGTCAAAATATGTCCAATCCATAATTTACAGGAAGTGTGCCCGCTGCAAGGGTGACGTGTTGCATTGACTACTGGTTATCGGGGATTTAAAAATAAAATCGAATCGCAAAGACAACAACCTGTCAGTTTCCCAGACAAGCCAGTTGTTAATCCTGAAAGGCGGCAGGAAAAAACAGAGGAGCGATTATCTGGTGCGCCAAATAAAAAATTTGAAAAACGAAGCAGAAGCGTTAGAACCACCACCAACGCAATTGATCCAATTACGTGGCTTCGTAATCAGTACACCAATGATGCTGGGCAGATGATCTGCCAGATATGTAAAAGGGAGATGCCTTTTAAGAAGCGCGATGGAACTCACTATTTTGAGAAAAAGGAGATGCTCGCCCGCAAGTTTTTACCCAAGGAAGATGAAGCCAATTTTTTAGCACTTTGTCCTGTTTGTGCAGCCAAGTACAAAGAATTTGTGAATGATGATGTGATGGGTGATTTATGGGAAGCGGTTGTAAGTGCAGACAGTTGCGAAATTCCCATATCACTCGGCGATGAGAATACTGGCATCTGTTTTGTGGAAACTCATTTATGTGATCTTAAAACCATTCTTGAGTGCGAGAGTTGAAGCTGCATTCAAATGATAAAGGTTTAGAGAAAGAAAGTTTTGAAAACAGGAGGAGTTATTAAATGAAACTTAATTTTGACACACTAAAAACTCGTCAGCATGAGCTGGGGGAGACGTTGCCGCAGGATGTTTATCTGCGGGTGCATCGGGCGTTGAGCTGGTTGAAGGCGGCGAATGAAAGCTCGTCGCCGGATGCTAAGTTTATCTTCCTGTGGATCGCGTTTAATGCAGCGTATGCACAGGAGTTTAAGCCCGGTCAGGAGCTGATGAAGCGTGACTCGTTCAAGGAGTTTCTAGGGCGACTTCTGCGGTTGGACAACGAAGATCTGATTTACAATATTGTCTGGAAAAATTACTCCGGCAAGATCCGTCTGTTCATCGACAATCAATATGTGTCGCGCTATTTTTGGGATTATCACAATGGCAGGCTGACAGAGGAACAATGGGTTAAGAAGTTTGAGCGGAGCCGCGCTATGGCCCAGAAAGCTTTGGCAATTAAGGACACGGTGGTTTTTGTCGGTATCCTTTTTGACCGCCTGTATGTGCTGCGCAACCAGCTGGTGCATGGCGGGGCTACCTGGGAGAGCAAGGTCAACCGCGATCAGGTGCGCGATGGGTATCGCATTATGCAGGATCTCGTTCCTGCTATCATTCATATCATTATGGAGAATGCCGAGGAAGCCTGGGGCAAACCCTGCTATCCGCCGGTGTGATGTTAGAGGTGTTATGACAAACAAAATCTTCTTTGCCTGCCATGCAATAAGTTCATTCAGTGGATTATAATGAAGACATTAAAAAGTTTACAAAATGGTTGCTATTCGGTGCCGATGTCCATCAACTGGCAGATCGGTGATCTTATGGAATATCGCGGCAAACAGGAGATGTGGGAATCGGGACATTCCAGTTGCTTTAGAGCGCTCCCGTTCTGGAAACGGCGGGCATGTTTGGATATTTTTCGAAAAAGAAGTTCCTGCTCGTCTGGCGAGGCAAATGGGTTCTTCTCTCATTACGGAAGCGATGATGGTTCGACCGGATATGGGGCTCGATTCGTATGACAGGCTCTTTCCTAATCAGGATAATTTACCAAGCGGCGGATTCGGAAACTTGATTGCATTGCCATTGCAGAGAGGAGCAGCTTTATGCGGTAACAGTTTATTTGTTAAATGAAATTGTGAGGTTGGCCGCATTTCAGAATCCTGAATTTTATAAAGCGCAATCTATGCGACTTTCTGTTTACGGAAAACCACGCGTTATTGGTTGCGCTGATGATACCGGTGAGTACATCGGGTTGCCCCGTGGTTGTCTTGATGATTTGCTGGTTCTTTTTCAGGAGTTGGGGATTATTGTCGTAGTTGAAGATAAACGCTATGAAGGCGTGGAGCTTAATGTGTCGTTTACAGGGGAACTTTGGGCCAAGCAAGATCTTGCAGTCGCGGAGTTATTGAAACATGATTTTGGAGTATTGTCTTGGAAAGGGACTACCAAAAAGGAGCATGGAACGAGTGGATTGAGTATTTCCTTAACGGTGTTGCCCGCATGTCGGAGGATGCGCTTAGCAGGGCGGGAAGAATGAACTCTTTGTTGATTATCTGGCGTCAGCAAGCAATAGGACGAAGCAAAGTGCCATTAAGAATATTAGAGATGATTGAGGAAAATCCATACTGTACGTTAAAGCGGATATCCGAGAAATTGGATTTGGCATTTTCAACCGCGCAGAGGGGAGTTGATAAGTTAATAGAATCAGGCGTGTTAGTGCAAGTTGATGCATCTAAACGAAATCGGGTTTATTGTGCGCAGGGCATTATGGATATTCTAAATGCGATAATATTCTGACGGCAACCGGCGAGCGCCTGCTCGCGGGCACTGGGAGCGTTAGTCATGAGCATACCGTTGGAAAAGCAAAAACAGAGTATGTGAAACAGCAGGCTTGTGTTTGGGCACATCTGTGAATCGTTGCAATAATCCACCGTGTAACGGCGGATTTACTTTATTTGCAATATAAGTATGTCCTCCGCTATGCGGTGGACAACAATGATTTTCAAGGCTATCCGGTAATATGCACCAATTCACAGATGCACCCCTTGCGTTTCAAGCAGGAATTATCAGGTTGCAGAGCTTAACACTTTCATATATATTGTTATTTTGCAGATTGGTTTGGCCGCAAGTCGAGGATTTACATGATGATGAAAATATTTTTGTTAGCGATTTTATTGCCTCTTATCACACAGGCTGCTGACTGGCCAACAGCCAAAGGTTCGATCAGCAGGAGCGGACGATCCTCTGAAACATTGTCGTTACCGCTGCACATTGCCTGGAGCCACACCTCAGCCCACCCCCCTGCTCCGGCATGGCCGGCACCGGCCAACCTCAACTTCGCCACCGGGCAGCTGCTCGAAAACGCGATGACATATGACCGCTGCTATCACTCGGTTATTGCTAATGGAAAGCTATACTATGGATCATCAGCAGATGACACCATTTATTGCATTAACGCAAAGACAGGCGATCTGATCTGGAAATTTGTAACCGGCGCGCCCGTTAGAATACCGCCGGCTATATCCGGCAACTCTCTTTTCGCTGGCTCAGATGATGGCAACTTATACTGCCTTGATCTCGATACAGGCAAGCAGCTCTGGAAATACACTGGCGGACCCATCGAAACTTTGCGCGCGAGAATGTTAATAGGAAATGGACGCATGATATCGCGCTGGCCGATCAGATGCGGCATAGTTGTTGATGATGGAGCACTCTATTTCACCTCTGGTCTTTTTCCGGTGGAGGGGGTGTTTCTACATGCTTTAAAGATCGCCGACGGCAGCGAAATATGGCGCTCAGAGATAGATGTCTCCGCTCAGGGACATATGCTGGCTTCGCGCGATACTCTGTTTATTACAACTGGCCGCAACACCCCGGTAAGTTCTTTTTCCAGAACAACCGGCAAAAAGATCAACCATTACGGACAAACAAAATCATGGGGCAAAGATCTTACAGGCGGCAGCGATGCTATTCTGATTGATGACCAGCTGATATCCGGGCCGAGTGAAGGCATACAGGCACACGTTTATGATATTGCGGCTCCCTCCATCCAGGTCGCGAAGCTTGACGCCATTGGAGTCATTGCCAATGCAACCTCCATATATAGCGTCACGCCTTTATTTGCCGGGCAAGAGGTTTTTCAACTCAAATCATTCCACCGCGCGATCAATCAAGAGAATCTGTTGATTCAGAGTGTGACAGATAAATTTGAAGCTGAAGCCAAGACCCTGAAATCAAAACGCGACTTACAAACTAAAGAGTTGAAAGAGCAGCGGGAGGCTACCAAAGAAATCCAGGATAAGCTTGAGGCCGAAATTGCTCACATTGATGCCGCGCTTAAAGCTCTTGAGGAAAAAATTAAAAAAAATACCGCTTTAAAGAAAAATGTTTGGCAGTGGAAAACGAATGTAAAACGCCCATACTCACTACTGTTGGATACTAACAGCCTTTACGCGGGTTTCGATGGTTATATCTGCGCCTACTCACTGGCGGACGGATCTGAAATCTGGAAGCAGGAGCTCAAAGGCAGAGTTTACGGCATGTCCATCAGTGATGGAGCTTTGTTTGCCTCAACTGATCAGGGCGCTGTGTACTGCCTGAAAAATGATGTTGAAGGAACGCCGAAGAGATCTTCTGTTGCGGGTTCAACTGCGGAAGGCTCGGTGCTGCCCAAAATTCTTCAAACCACTCTCAAGGAGTATGGGCTGAGCCAGCGCCCCGGCTTCTGCCTGATCGTTGATTCGGTTGACGGAACACTCGCGTCAGCTGCGGCAGCCTCCACTGGTTGCCGAGTGATTGCAATCTCCTCTGATCCTGTTGTGACAGAGAGGCTGCGAAACCGTTTCTCAAAGGCAGGCATTTATGGCTCCAGAGTTGTGGTGCATGAGATCACCGGCAGCGAGCTGCCCTATCCCCCCTGCTTTGCTGACTTGATCATGAGCGAGGCTGCGTTTATAAACGGAAAACTTCCCTCTGCCCCCAAGCAGCTATGCAATTATGTGCGACCAGATGGAGGGCTTCTGGCCTTAACAATGCCATCTGCACAAACCAAACAGGGCGCATTGGAGGATTGGGGCAAACAGTGTTTTCAAAACTGGAGTGTTGTTACAGCACAGGATTGGAGTGTTGGTATCTTTCGCAGAGCCGCGTTGGAGGGGGCGGGATCATGGACACATGCCTATGGTGATGGCGGTGGCACAGCGAGTAGCGGCGATGCAACCATCAATCAGGAGATGGACATACAGTGGTTCGGCGAACCTGGGCCGAGCGGGATGGTGGATCGTCATTTCAGAACTGTCCCTCCACTGTATAGCAACGGACGACTCTTTGTCCCTGGATATAGTTCAACATATGGGGTTAACCCATATAACGGCACAGTATTATGGGAAAAGGAGATCCCTGATTCCCGACGCCTCGGACCATTTCTTGATGCTGGCAGTATGGCGGTTGATGAAAACAACATCTATGTGGCCGCTGCTGACCAGTGTGTGGCACTTGATGTTGAAAGCGGCACTCTCTCCAAGACCTATCAAGTGCCTGCCATAAAAATGGAGGGAGCACTGCAGTGGGGCCTTGTTGGGCAAACCGGCGAGCTTCTGCTTGGGTCAACTTGCATGAAGGGCGCCTCTTACTCCGAACAGACCAAGGCCGCCTACAATTTCTTCTGGTACTCAGGCATGCGTGTTGTCACGAGTGTGAATGTTTTCGCGCTGGATAAGGAAACAGCTGAAAAAAGGTGGGTTTATTCAGGGGGTAAGATCTTAAATACCACCATAGTCTTCAATGATAAAACCCTGTACTTTCTAGAGGTTTCAGGGTCGACGGCCTCAACCAGCACCGTGAGCCGCATGAAAGTTTCCGAGCTGTTCACTGAAGGAACCCAGGAGATCGTTGCGCTGTCAATTGCTACCGGCAAAGAGATCTTTCGGCGCAAGATCAATGCACTCGATTTCACCGAGCCTGTTTATCTGCAGGTAGCCAGCGGAACTTTATTGTTAAGCGGATCAAAGCCGGAGAACAAGGCCTTGCGATACACCCTTTACGCTTATAATGCCGAGACAGGTGAGGATAAATGGCAGACCTCGCATATCTGCTTTGAGACAAAAGCAAATGACGGACATGGGCAGCAGAACAGGCACCCGGTCATTATGAACAGCACTGCTTATGCCTGGCCCTACGCCTACAACCTTGATACAGGGAAAAAAGTCGAAAACTGGGTAATGGACCGCCGTGGTCATGGCTGCGGCGGCGTTTCCGGATCAGGCAACAGCCTTTTTTGGCGTGGGGGAAATCCATGGATGATTGCTCCGGAGAGCGGAGAAAGTGCGAAACGGTTGACGCAGGTTACTCGTCCCGGATGCTGGATAAACATTATACCTGCTGGCGGATTGATAATGATACCAGAGGCCAGTTCAGGTTGCACCTGCGGCTATTCCATTCAAACCTCCCTCACATTTGGCCCAAGAGTGCCGCAGCAATAGCGCGCGCCAACCGAGTTATAAGTAACGTGGGATGGGCATCCTGCCCCTCGGCAGCCTTAGAGGGGCTGGAAGCCTCTCTCACGTTGGATAGTGCCTGTCCCTAAAAGATGCTTAAATCACGGCTAACGATTTAAGTACTAGGTTCATCTTCAAAAGCAACATAAAAGAGTGAACAGAATCAAAGAAGAGCGTGACAGAAAAACCTGTTGCCTAAGGTTTGTTCTGCCAACCCTACATTTTCAACCAGAGTGAAGGCTTGCCTTGTCGTTCGGGCAAAACCAGTGCCTGTCCCTAAGGGGCCCGAGTGGCAGGCAATACGAGCCATAGGGAACGCGTCAACCGAGTGGTTGCCAGGCCGAAGCTGTAGGGCGCGGGCCGTGAACGCGCCGGCAAACGACAGTGTGGTGCTTCGCGAACCGAATTAATTGACAATTGACAACAAACGAGCCCCCCGCGGTCACGGCCCGCGGCTACAGTGCTACGCAGGGCGGATTGCAAGCCATTTGCACGGGTTGTCATTCGGTGTAGTAGCCGCTCTATGAGCGGCATTGCATTCATCTCTTAAACTGCGTTAGTCATATCATGTTTTGCACGGTACGCACAAGATAACCCGCCTACGCCCAGCAATTCACAATGTAACCTTGCTTTGATTGCCAGGTTATTGATATAATTTAAGCAAATATATTAGTGAATATTAAAGAAAGGATTATGACATGGTAACTATTGCAAAAGCAAAAATCAACAAGCTGGTCGAAAAACAACCAGATGACAGTTCTTATAATGAAATAATAAGAGAGCTGATATTTGCCCAGATAATTGACCGTGGGTTGGAAGATTCAAGCAAGGGCCTTATAACAAAACACGAAGACTTCAAAAAAGAAATCTCGTCATGGTCGAGTTGAACTGGACTGATGAAGCCAAGTATTGGTTGAAACATATCTTTGAGTACATTGCGCAGTATGATGCTACTGCCGCGCAAAAAGTCATAGACGGCATTTGCCAAAAGGTTGACCTCTTGGTTAAGTTTCCAGATATTGGGTACAAATATGGTAATCCATCCATTTCTAATGTTAGAATTATAGTCTATGGGCATTACAGAATTGCATACCTTACTGTTAGTAAAACACAAATAGATATACTCGCAGTCATTCATGGAAGAATGGACATACATAAATATTTTGAAAATTTTAAATAATCGAGTTACAGCAATCAATGAACTGTTTAAAACCTGTTGCAGCACTTGTTAAGGTAAAAGATTTTGGAGGTAAGGTAACCTGGCAATGGTTGCCAATCGAAGAGGAGTTTAACGGAAGTTAAATAAGCCTCTCCGGGTAAGGTCTAGTCAACCGCCCGGTAGTGGAAAGACTAAATCGGACATAGAGCCGAACAAGAAAGGAAACGAGTCCTACGAGGTGAAGGGTGTAGCCCTGAATCTGAAACATAGCTCCGAGAAAAGATGAAATTTGGGATTGTGCCGACCTCTTTTACCTGAGTGCAGGCCAAGCGGCAAACACGAGAATGACGAGTGTAAACCGACACCCCGGGGTCCAAGACAGCATCGAGTGGGACAACGATTGACAATTAACCAGGCGGGTAGCGTTATGGCTCTTGGGGAATAAACCGCAATGGAAGTACCCGAGTACA
>JAQUCE010000056.1 GCA_028686345.1 Kiritimatiellia bacterium | reverse complement strand
CTCGGTCTCGCCAATATTGGTGTTTAGCTTTTTTCGGTCATCATATGAGATCTCATCATGCATCATCAGATAGAAGACCGTAGCCGAGCCGCTCCATGCGCCACACCGCAGCTTGCCGCCAACCTCAAAATTATCGCCGGTCTCAGGCTCAAGAGCAGCATTGAGAGGGTGTTCGAGGGGGTAGCCCTGGTAGGAGGCGCTTTCGTCAAGAGCTGGATAACGGTAGACCCGGTTGTAGCGGCACCAGAGGCTGAAGTTCTCGTTTGCCTCCCACAGCATGGCGGCCTCGTACGACCACCCCTCTTTATAAAACGAATCATTAAAAGAGGCCTCCTTAATTGGCCGGGCTGGATAGTTGGGATTAGGGATGGGTTCCAACCAGGGATAGGGCGGCTCAAGCACCTCGATCATGTCCGCCTTGTTGTATTGCAGGTTTTTGCCATCGGTGCGTGCCCGCTCATAGCGAGCGCCAGCGCTGAAGGTGAGGGCATCAAAGAATTTTTTCTTGGCCAGCAGGAATGGACCGGCGGTCAGACGATTGAGTTCAGCATAGTTAATCTTAACATTGTTCTGGCCTGTGAAATCCAGTGTATCGTAGAGCAGGTCGACCCCGCCGCTAATGGAGTAGTCATCCTCCTCGCCATACAAAACTTTGGGCGACAGCGAATATCCCCGCTGCTGGTTCCAGCCGTGCATGCCGCTCATCTCCCAGTCGATGTTGCGCATGTTGAGACCTGTGTTGAGCTGCATGTTGCCCCAGTCGCGCTCCGCTTCATAGAGTGCTGTGATCAAACCACTATCAGTGTGCGCATCCTGGTCTCCTCGGTTGCTGGATTTTTTGGGGTTTTTCTTGTATTGCTGATAGGTCAGCGGCCCTGGCAGCTGGTAGTAATTTTCGCCGCCGGAGAAACGAAAGGTCAGGGTGTCTTCGCCGGTAATGTCATAGCTCAGGCTGGCATTGGCGTTCTTGCTCCAGGAGAGAGAGTTATCGCGATAGCCTTCATCGCGCTGGTAGCTGAGGCCGGCATCATAGCTGACAGCGTCGATTGAACCCTGATGCGTGGCTCCATACTCCTGAAAACCGTAGCTGCCAGCTGAGGCCTTGAGCTTGGTGCGGTTCTCCCCCCCTTTTTTTGTGGTAATCTTGATCACACCGGAGAGGGCGTGGTTGCCATAGAGCACGCTCTGACCGCCGCGCAGGATTTCAATGCTTTCAATCTCATCCAGGGGAATCTGCTGCCAATCCTGGACCCCCATATCCGAGCGATTCATAGTCTGTCCGTCAACTACCACCAGCACCCGCAGGCCGCTGTTCTCGCCGAATCCCCGCATGGAAAGCTCGCCGGTGTTGCCCTTGCCAGTCGATGAACGCATAACAATATTACCGTGCGAGCGCAGCAGTTCAGGGACGCTATGGGCGCGCGAGCGCGCGATGCTTTCGCGGTCGATCACGGAGAGATCGCCGGGCACCTGCATCACATCCCGGGTCAGCGAGTCAAGGCGCGAAGCGGTGACCACCACCACGATATTGCTCTGCGCAGAGCTGTAGCCAGCTATTAGCGCGCTTAAGGCGAAGGTTGTGTTCCTCAGTATGTTTATTGCTTTTCGCATTTTTGTAGCTTCTCTCTTTGTCGCGAGCTTTGTCGATGCGGCAAGCTGTTTTTTGACCTGGTGACTTGGTGACCTGGTTAATTGCTTACTGCCCCTGACTCCGTTACTGACTCAGCTCGATTTTAACTCGAAAAAAGCGCGCGCTGGCATTCGTGGCGCCCCAGCTTCCGGCGGTAAGAGATTCGCGCCCTTGCAGCGTATAACTGCGCCCAGGAATGTTGTCGGGAGTCCAGCTCAGGGTTGGCTCGCCCTCAGTCATCTCGATATTCATAGTTAAGACATCCGCTTTGTTGGTTGGCGATGTGCCGGCCACAAACTCAGCGTAGTTGGAGAATCCATCCCCATCGCTGTCAAAATCGTCACCGGGGTAGACAGCGGGAAAGTTATCGGCAACCCAGCCCGCATAGCCCGCGGGCTCGACCAGTTTGACTGCATAGAGAGCCCCCTCTTTCGGGTACCAGACAGTATGAGTTAAATAGAGAGTGGTGCCAGCCACCACAAACTTGCCAATGGATTCAGACCAATCAGGGGAGGCGGCGATTGTTCTACGTTTAGCCCCGGTGTTGATATCGAAAAGATCCAGGCTGGCGCCCCACCCGGTTGTGGCGACCAAATGGCCGTCCGGCAGGAAGCCAAGATAGCCTGCGGTTACATCCGCCACGGTTGTGCCGTCGGCGGCAGTCAGCCCGCCGCGCGCAACATCCGCGGCATCAAACCTCAGGATGCCTTGGCCCCAGTTCTGCGACGCATAGTAAAGGTTGCCCGCAGTGTCGAAGGCGATCCCGCCGGAGTAACCGCCGATGTTGGCGACTTCAACCGGAGCACTCGGGTCGGCGGTATTGTAGCGATAGATGCGGGTGTCGTATGGCCACTGCTGGTCGTCAGGGTTAATAGTTCCGATGTTAGCGACAAAATAATATACCCCGTTATAAACTGCTGCATCGTAAATGGAGTAGGTTACCGCGCCCTGCGCTGTGCCGCTCGCAAAAGTGGCGGTGAAACCGGTTGTTGGATCAACTGTGCCGATACTCGAAGGCAGGGGAGCGTCATAGGATATGTCTATCGCCATGTACAGAGTTGAGCCGATTTTAGCCAGCCCTTTAGTGTCGGCATTGTGCACTGTGGCCGCGTAAACCGAGTTGGTTGCGCCTGCCAGGTCATACCGCCGCACTGTGTCATAGTTGCCGTAGTAAAGAATATCGCCATCCTTGGTCAAGCCGCCATAGGTTGTTGATGTTTCACCTGTGTTATCCAGCTCCTGGATGGTATAAGTGGATTTGCCGGGTATCGGCGCTGCGTTGAGATAGAGTGCGGATGCGTTCAGGAGAGTGAGTATTAGCGCGATAGTGTTTGTCTTCATAGCTCCATGCCTTTACGTTAGTTATGTTGGTGTTAGGGCGGAACCTTAAAAACAAAAAAATTCGGAGTCCTCATATGGAATCCGAAGCAATATGAAACAATGTTTCAATACCTCTGATCCTCATATCCCGCGGAGGAGTCTTGCAGTATCTGAATAACACGTCTCCTGGCTTAGAGCTTCAAATCTTCCTCCCACCTTCTGCAATTGCATGGTATCCGGGAGGTCGTAGCTGTTTACAGTGGCGCGACCGCGTCCGATTCTCACGGACTTCCGTTTATTATTCCGATGTAACGGGCTGTTTCACCGTTGAAATTAGCTAGTATGGTACCTCTGCTGAAAATTGTCAAACCGAAAATATCATTGCGAGCGCAGGTCATTTGTTATATATTCGATTTCAGTCTATAATTTATTTTGCAATCATATCAGGAAGAACCATGCACACACTGCGATTTCAAACTACTTTTTTTTCCATTCTACTGGCTCTCTGCTGCTGCAGCCTAGCCGCAACCGAGGCTAAACCGCGGCCAGCGCCTTTGTTTGCAGTTGAAAAAACATGGGAGATTGCCGAGGTGCCGGCCGCCTTCCCAGTGGGATTCTGTCTTTTGACCAAAGGCGAACGGCAGTTTGTTGCGTATTATGACGCGCAGCACCGCATGACAGTGGCTGCTCGCACCCTAGGCTCCGATCAATGGCAATACAAGGTGCTGCCATCCGAGGTTGGCTGGGACAGCCACAACTACATCACTCTGGCCCTGGACAACGACAACCACCTGCATCTCAGCGGTAATATGCACTGCACACCCCTGATCTATTTTCGCAGTGCCCAACCCTGGGAGATCGAAACGCTGGAGCGCATCCCCTCCATGACCGGCCTGCGCGAGACACGCTGCACCTATCCCGTGTTTATGCAGAGCGCTAACAACCAGTTGATCTTTCACTACCGCGATGGCAGCAGCGGCAATGGCAGCGAGATCTACAACCTTTATGACTGTAGGTCTAAAAGCTGGCAACCACTGCTGAACAAACCGCTGATCGACGGCGAGGGCCGGATGAACGCCTATATGATTGGTCCTCAGTTAGGGCCGGATGGCTGGTTCTACCTGGGCTGGGTGTGGCGCGACACCTCGGCCTGTGAAACCAACCACGACCCATCCTGCGCCCGCAGCCGCGACCTGATCAACTGGGAAACCCTGAGCGGCGACCCCATCGCACTGCCGATCACCATCAACACCCCCAACACACTGATCGACCCTATCCCCGCCCGCGGCGGCATTATAAACGGCGCTCTCAGGATCGGGTTTGACTCCCGCCACCAACCAATTGCCAG
This sequence comes from Kiritimatiellia bacterium, assembly GCA_028686345.1. Classification (GTDB taxonomy): domain Bacteria; phylum Verrucomicrobiota; class Kiritimatiellia; order RFP12; family UBA1067; genus M55B167. The sequence continues at coordinate 28,967 of JAQUCE010000056.1, read as the reverse complement.
CTACCACAAATTTGATGCGAACGGCCACACGCAGCTCTATGTCGCCAGATTTGAAGCAGGCCAATGGGCGCCACATCCGGTCACGAACTGGGATTACCGCTGGGAGTTCACCGGCGGAGGCTCCATTGTTTTTGAGGTTAGAGTGGGCACAGTTGAACCCTGGGCAGAGGGCAAGCTCTCGCTCGCCTACGGCCACGCCAAAAAGGGCAGCGGACTGATCATTCTCGATGAGCAAACCCTCCAGCCATTGGGTACAGAGCGCGCACCACGCAGCTACCCCAATGAAATAGGGCGTTTGGAGTCCACTTTCAAGGGCATGAGGGTCATGACAACCAGCGATAAAAACGGAGCGGATAAAAACGGCACGCGCTATATTCTGCGTTGGGAAACCCTTACCAATAACCGCGACCGCAAACCGCCTGAACCCCACCCCGCGCCATCAAAACTCCGGCTCTACAAACTAAAGCAACTAGCCGCCGCAACCAAATGAGTTTGTGCGTGTGCGGGAGGTCGTCGCTATCATTCAGAAGTTTGTGATTAAGAGCCCGCTGCTACAGTAACAAACGCCCCGCGTTCCGGGAAATGAGGGTAACTTCTCAACAATCGGACATGCCCGGTTGGAAACCGGAGCTGCTGAGATCGACCGCGCCTGCGGTTGACGCTGGCGGCGACGATGCTGGTGGACGATTTTCAAGGGCGGAGTTTTTAATCGCAATCCGCTATCGTCGCACAGCATCGTCAACCAATCTCGCTGGCAGAGCGACTATCGATGCTCAAGGATATCAAAGAGGTAGGAGCCATAGACCGATTTTTTTAAGTTCTCAGCCAGTGCACGAAGCTGCGTGGTGTCGATAAAGCCCATACGCCAGGCAATCTCTTCAATACATGCTATTTTAAGCCCTTGGCGATCTTGAATAGCTTTCACAAAAGCGGTTGCCTCCGCGAGAGAGTCGTGAGTTCCGGTGTCGAGCCAGGCGAAGCCCCGACCCATTAGCTTGACACTCAGCCGCTCCTGCGCGAGATAGGCGCGGTTTACATCGGTTATTTCATACTCGCCGCGCACCGAAGGCTTGAGTTGCGCGGCGATCTCAACCACATCGTTGTCATAAAAATAGAGTCCGGTAACAGCATAATTGGATTTGGGAGCAACTGGCTTTTCTTCGATGGTCGCAACCTTGCCATCAGCAGCAAAGCTGACAACGCCATAACGCTCGGGATCATTGACATAGTAGCCAAAGACCGTGGCGCCCTTTGATCCGCAGGCTGAGGTCAGTATACGGCGCAGACCATCACCGTAAAAAATATTATCGCCGAGGATCAGGCAAACAGGATCATCTCCGATAAAATCACGGCCCAGCACAAAGGCTTGCGCCAGTCCGTTCGGCACCTCCTGCACCTTGTACTCAATGCGCATGCCAAGGGTCGAGCCGTCACCCAGGAGCTGAGCAAACACCGGGGTGGCCTCCGGGGTTGAGATAATGAGCACCTCTTTGATCCCGGCCAGCATCAGTGTGGAGAGGGGGTAGTAAATCATCGGCTTATCAAAGACTGGCAGAAGCTGCTTGCAGATGACCTGTGTAACCGGATAAAGCCGGGTGCCAGAGCCCCCTGCCAGAATTATTCCCTTGCGATTGTTCATATCAACACCTTTCGCGGATAAATGGCCGCGTTATTTTGTTCCCAGGCGCTGGCCGCTGTATTTTTTCGCGCGGATGGGCTGCCACCACCAACCATTGTCAAGATACCATTGAACAGTCTTGACAATGCCTGTGTCGAAATTTTCTTCAGGCGACCAGCCTAACTTTGATCTAACTTTGGATGCGTCGATAGCGTAGCGCTGATCATGTCCGGGGCGGTCGGCCACAAAGGTTATCAGCTCACGAAACGACTTCAGGTTCAATCTTTGCAGGTAATCCGGGCACAGTTGATCAAGGGTATCACAGATTGTCTCCACGACCTGCAAATTTGTGCGTTCGTTATTGCCGCCAACATTGTATTTTTCACCGGGCGCGCCTTTTTCCAGAACCAGAGTCAGAGCTTTCGCGTGATCATCGACAAACAGCCAATCGCGCACGTGGTCGCCGCGTCCATAGACTGGCAGCGGCTTGCCCTCCAGCGCATTTAAAATGACCAGAGGGATGAGTTTCTCTGGAAAATGAAAAGGCCCGTAATTATTGGAACAATTGGTCATCAGAACTGGCAGGCCGTAAGTGTGGTGCCAAGCCATCAACAGATGATCTGAGGCGGCCTTACTGGCAGAGTAGGGAGAGCGCGGGTCGTAGTGAGTCTCTTCGCGAAACAGGCCCTCAGCGCCAAGCGAGCCATAGACCTCATCAGTAGAGATATGCAGAAAGCGGAAATCACTTTTACGGGCGCGGGATAGAGTTGAACTCTGATCTTCGGACTCCGGCAAACCACGCCAATATTCCGTCGCGCACTCCAGCAGGACAGCGGTTCCCACCACATTGGTCTGGATAAACGCGGAGGGGCCGTCAATTGAGCGGTCAACGTGTGACTCGGCGGCCAGGTGCATGATTGCGTGCGGCTGGAAATCATTCAAAGCTTCTTTGACGCTTGGCGCGTCGCAGATATCGGCATGCACAAAGCGATAGTCGCCGCTATCCGCAACCTCTTGGAGCGATTCAAGGTTGCCGGCATAGGTCAGTTTATCCAAATTCAGAATCTTGATCTCGCCCCTTTTCACAAGATAGCGGATCAGTGCTGAGCCGATGAAACCAGCCCCTCCTGTTACAAGTACACGCTTCTTCATCAGATTGTTTTCCTTTCATGTGGCTTAATCATCATCGTCGATCATTGAGTGATCAACCGCGTCCTGCCGCAAGGATGCCGTCACGGGGGTCAGATCATCATCATCATCTAAAACAGCACTAACCGCATCTTTTTTCCTGCTTTTAGCGGCGGCGCCTTTATCAAAAACAATTTTTTTGCCTTGGCCGTAAGCGCCATAGCGGGATGTGTAACGATAGGCATAGCGGTAGTGATAGTCATACTGAGAGAACTGGTTGCGTCTGCCAAAATCAACATCATTGACAATCACGCCAATCACCCTAGCCCCTGATTCTGTCAGAGTCCGGGCGGCATGTTTGATTGGGCGGAAGCGTGTTCGATCAGGGCAGCACATAATCATGACCGCGTCTGCCAGCGACGCCAAGACCATGACATCGCCCACAATTCCGAAGGGAGGAGAGTCAATAAAGACCCGGTCATAATTAGCGCGGGCCCACTCAAAGAACTCATCAATCGCGCCGCTACCCATCAAGTTAGCGGGGTTAATTTCGGACGACGCTTTGGAGAGAACCAGATCCAGGTTTTCAATCCCGGAGGCAACTGGCAGGTCAGCAAACTGTTGCGTCCCGCCCTCTTTAATCGCATGGGGCAGGCTCTTGAACTCAGTGTGATTTTTCTCAAAGATCCGGGCTAGGCGGGGGCGGCGCATATCACAGTCGATCAGCAGCGTTTTCTGTCCGCTTTGTGCGCAAGAAATGGCGAGACTGCAGGAGGTAATGGTTTTACCTTCACCGGGCTGGGTGCTCATACACAGCAGCACCTTGCTGATCTCAGCGTAACGCGGGGAGTCCAGCAGGTTTCGCAGCCCTGCAACCGCCTCAGCAAACTGCGAAAACTTCTCCTCCTTGACCACTTTGGCGAGTTGCTCACGTTTTTTGCGGCGCACATGGGGAAAGACCGCCAGGGTTTTGAGGCGCAGCCGCTGTTCGATATCGGAGATGCCCACGATTTTATCCTCTAGATGGTCGAGCACCAAAACAAACATAATTCCGAGAAAAAGGCCGAGCGCGGGGCCGGCTGGAAATATCAGAATCGGATTTGGTAAAATCGGCTTGCGCGGTTCAAAGGCCTTTTCAACCTGCTTAATAATTGCCGTATTTTCATCGGATGCTCTTTGCGCTTCAGCGGTTCTCTGGAGCAGGGCTTTATAGCTTAAATCCGCGACCTCACGCTCGCGTGACAGCTGGTCGATCTTCATTGATGCGGCAATCATTTTGAGTTCGAGCTCAGAGATTTTCGTGTTCAGCGCCTCCTGCTTCGGAAGCTTATCATCGAGCTGACGCTGCAGATAATTCTGATTGGCCTCGCAAGTTTCTAAAGCGCGGAAAACCACATCAGCGAACTGTTGCTGATAGACCTCAACCTCTCGCTCTTTCACCTGCACTTCGGGATGATTGGCGGTATATCTGGCGAGCAGCGAGTTTTTTTGAGCCAGTGTCTCCTGCAACCTTGAATACGCGACACCAATCTCCGCGGTGCGCGGAATAGAATCAGGCAAGCTTCCAAATTTCTCGGGCTCATTCTGGATCGCCTTGAGTGTTTTTAGCAGTTCAGTGCTCTTGGTGATCTGAGTTTGTAGTTCGAGCACATCGCTGTTGATTGTGACGAGTGCCTGCTTGGCGCTCTCGCTTGCATTAGCCATGCTCTCGACTTGATTGGCAATGCGGAAATCGAGCATCTCTTTATCGGCCCGCTCGAGCGTTCGTTTCTGTTGCTCAGTGTTTTGCACGAGCCAGGCCACGGCCAGCTCAGCAGCGCTGCGGTTTTGGTCAGAGGTGAAGCTCTCCGCCGCGCTGGCATAGGCATTTGCAAGGTCTGTCGCCAGTTTGGGATCAGTTGAGCGCACCGTCACGGTGATCAAGCGGGAACGACGTTGCAGCTCCATCTCGGAGTTGACCAAGGTGTTCACCAGCTCCTCATCGGAGACTGTTGAGCTGGGATAGTCGCTGCGGTACTGGGTGACAATCTGGTCAATCACCGCGCGGGAACGCAGGAGAGCCAAACGTGTATTAAATATCTCACTGATATTGCCCTCAACGCCCTCCATGATGGCCTCGCGGCCACCCATGATCGAGGGTTTACGCATGCGCATCTCAAAGATGCTGCGCGCTTGATAAATCACCGGTGAAATTTTAAAAACCACAAAAGATGCGACTAAGCCGATTACTACAAACACAAAGATGGTAATCCAGCGCTGCGAGCAGACGCGGATCATGCGTCCAATGGTAATGGCGCCGGTCAGCGACTCTTCATCATCTCCGCCTCCGCCCCCGGCTCCGCCATAATAATAGCCGCCAGCTCCATAGCCGTAGCCAGGACCGGGATATCCAGGGGCGCCGCCGCCATAGAGAGCGGGCGAGCGGGGAGAAGTGGCATAGGCTGCCGGCGCATGGCCGCCATAGTAGATCGCGGAAGATTTTGGCGGATTTGTGTACGCAGCAGGCGACTGCCCGCCATAATATACCGGGCGGCTGCTTTTGGGCTCACTGTTTTGATCACTCATGAAACTTCTCCTCTGTAAATTATGGCGGCGGGAAAGCCGCGTACGCTACTTTGATGGCAGGAATGACGGCATGGTTAGCAGCACTATAAACACTGAAACAAACAAACCTGGCAACCGGTAAGGGCTGGACACAAAACTCTCACCCAGAGAGCACAGTGTTGCCGTAACCCCTGTTACCACAAAAGGCGAGATGCGCTGTAAATAAGCCAACCCACCTTTATCCCCTCGGAGCTGCCTTCCCCAGGCGATGTGCGCACGATGGCAGAGCGGGACAATCATTGTCAACATCAAGGCTGAAAAAATTGATATGCCCAGCAACCCGAATTCACACAGCATCTGCAGGCAATCATTATACACAGACCCCTGGTTCAGCCGAACCAAACTCCAACTTCTCTCACTGATCACTGTTCCGAGGTAATACTGATAACCCTCCGCGCCTTTGCCAAACCACATACCATCTTTCCAGATATCCAGGGCAGCTTGGGAGCGTATTTTCTTGGTCATCCAAAGATCTTCCCAATATCCTGAGAGGTCAGCGGTCAGGCCCAGTTTATCAGTCACGGTGCTCTGCGGCAGCAACACGATTGAGAGAGCTAAAACACTCGCGATCATGATCGCTGTTAGCAAAAAAAACTTTATAACGTAAGTTTTCGAGATAGAGCCTGAGAGATAGGCACCCAGATAAATCAACATCAACAGCGCGGCAATCCCATACAAAATCAACGATGCCAACGGTGCAAAATAAAGCAGGCCGGAGAAATTACAAATAATCCCCAGCAGATATACGGCCACATTCAAACGCTGTTTACGGGTGGCTGAATCAACAAATGCGCCAAAGCCGACCACCATCCAAAAGCCAAAGAAACTCCCGAGGCTGCTTGATGCCGGCTCGTGCATCAGCGCTGCATACGGAGCGACCCCTGACACCCCTTTCCAGAGCATTACGAGCGCAAAAACGCCACTGAGCGAGCTCAGCCACTGCAATAGATAGCGTTTGCCCTGTCTGCCGACAGCATGACGCAGGCACAGCCCAAAAACAACACATGCGAAGATCAAATTAAACACTCGAAACGCGTCAATGCGATCAACGCTGAAAGGCAGCCAACTCACGGCCGGCTTGCTGTAATTCCAGATGCCGGCGTTGACATCATACTCAGGGATGCACCCTCCGTTGAGCCACTGCGCACAAAGAAATCCAATCAAGAGCACTCCGGCATATAAAAACGGATCCCTGCTCAGAGAGCTCAAGGTGCGTGTTCGCGCAACTGAGAAGTTTTCATCTTTGCGAACAGCGGGAAGCAGTAAGCACAACTCCGCTGATAACAGCGAGAGCCACAACAAAGAAACCATTGTGGCAGATACAATCTCGCCTGGTAAAACAAGCCAAGTCAGTAAGACTGTCACCCCGATGCTTACGGCAAGCCAGTATTTTGTGAGAACTTTTTGCAGCATGGAACTTACACAGAAATTTATTTAGAAAAAAACGTCTGCATATCTTCCAACAATAAGCAGACGTTTCAAAATTCATTTGTCAATAACGCGCTTGGAATCCTAGTAACGCAGATTCAAGCCAAGGGTGCCACGGTAGCGATTAAATTCATTATTCTTTTGATCCGAGAATTGCTCCTCATATTCCAGCCCTGCATAAAGATTCACATATTTTCTCAATTTATAACGGGCCATCAGACGCGCTGAATAGCGGTCATCGCCATCACCATCCCTGGCATCCGCTGTGTTAATCTGCTTTTCTTCACGGCGGTAAGCGAGATCAAGCGAGGTTGTGAGCCGTCTGGTGGTCTTGTATGTCAAACTGCTTGACACAACATAGAGCTGCTCAGCTTGGTTGACTTCGCGTTCGCTTGGCTGGAAATTGCTGGTGCCGGCTAAAGATAGTGCCCACTTTTTGGACATCAGCCAACTGACATGGCCTTCATACACAAAACCGACCATTTGATCGCCTTTAGCGTAATCAAACCAAGCGGCACCCGCTTGCAGCGAGTATTTAATGCGCTCGGTGGCACGCGAACCAACACCCGCCATCAGCGTGTACCCGATACTGGAGCTGTCCATACCGCCACGCGCACCATCGCTGTCATATTGCTGATAAGAACCGCTGATCAGGGCATCGCTCTTGGCTGTCAGCTGACGCGCCAGTTGCAGACCAACTGAATACTGAGTCCAGCCGTAAAGACCGCCGTACCGGTTACTATCGTTCTCATATGACATGTCAGAGTACAGACCGCTCAGCGTCGCGCTTGTCTTCTCACTGAATTGGTATGAGAGCGCGCCGGTAATATCCAGCTGGTCGCGGTCACGCCACAAGCCGTTACCGCTACCGCTATTAGCGGACAGAGAATCACTCTGGGATGCATTCACATAACGCTGCCCCAAGAGCAGCTTCAGACCTTTGGGTGACTCCCAATAAAAGTCTACGCTCTCGCCAAAGCTGTCTTTGTCCAGGCGGTCATTGTCATAATAGTAATCATGATCGTACCATGCGTTGGCGTTAAACCCCCAGTCGTTACCCTTATAATTCAGGTCCACGCCGGGGTTAATGCTGAAAATATGATCATCCTCTTTTTGGGTTCGACTGTAATCCACGTTTGAATTATAGGTATACTCCAAATTGACGTAGGGAGAGATAGACAAGTTGTTATACTTGAAACCAATCTCCTCATCAGCGTAGGACATCTGAGCCAAAACAGTGAGGCATGCGCATACGCAGCCAGCTTTAAGACCCAATGGTGTTTTTTTGTTTGTCATAACTCTTGCACTCCTTCATCGAAATTAACTGCACTCACTCAAACAGCATCACTCTCTTGCCTCACAGCTGACAGGGCCCGCAGAAGGGGGGGCGACGCGGGGGACGCGGGGATCTGTACGAAGTTGATTGATTCTGGTAGCCTACAGGCAGGCGAGGAACACGGTTCATCCCGAAATCTGTAGGTTGGCTAAGACTGCCTCCCGTGGATATCCAAGCTTCCGCAAATGTCTGCTCCAAAGAGCTACTGGATTGAATCAAAAAAAGACGCTGCCCCACGTTGGGCAGACCCACCAAACGCTGGTAAGCGTCGGTGCTGATCGCCAGAGGCTCAACATCAGCCGCCGCCAGCAGCGATGTGTAATCGCCGTTGAGCGCAGCAGGCAGCCAGCCGGCAACCAAGCGGTTTGTCCGCTCATCAGGCATTAACGCCAGAAGTTTATCCTCCAAGGCTTTATTGGTTGTCCCTCTGAGGAAGGCCAACGCAACAAATGTATTACGCACAGCCGCATCATCCGCACGCTCATTGCGCTTGACCGCGATCTCTATAACCGAGGTTGCGATCTCCTCATACGCCTCATCCGAGAGTTTATTGAACTCCTGATTGAAACGCTTGGAAAGTTCCTCTGTGACAACCGGCAGGAAAGGAACTGGAACAGTGGCAAACACCTCTGCAATCACATGATATCTAGTGTCGCCTTTGGCAGCCTGAATACAGCTGACTGCAGTGTTGACAAATGCAGCCGCTTTTCGCTCCGGTTCAACTGGCATACGAGAAATAGCGTTCATTGCTCTTTGAACAAATTCCACCTTTTCACCTTCAGCCACTTGCGTGAAAGTCTCTGTGAGCACACTTTCATCCATCACAGAGGCTCCAACCTTTTTCAGCCACTGTGACCGCGTAAGTTGCACCCCATCAGCGCGTACTCCTGTGCAGGTAAAAACAAACACAGTTATCGCACATATCGTTGTTACGAACTTCATCTTTTAACTCCTTTCACTTCTAATACCAAGACTCAGGAACCCAGACAACATCACCTGGCTTCAACCTCATATCCAGGTCTGCCCGTCCGTCTTTCCCAATCTTTTCAATGTCAATCATAAAACGCGACAATTCGCCATTTTTCTCTCTACGCGTAACACGCACCTTGCGCTTATCCGCCATGGGTGTTGCACCGCCTGCCATCATCAGTGCTCTCACCACTGTCAAATCGCGCGTGGACGGCATGTTCACGGGCCCGGGCCTGGCTATCTCGCCCATCAGCAACACCTGTCCCCATGGCGATTTCATGTTGCCGTTCTCAACGTACACAAAGTTGACTGATACCTGAGGGTCAATAAAATAATTCTTATATGATGTGCTAAGCTTATCCTGTAGCTGGACCACTGTCAAGCCCTCACATTCAACCGCGCCAATCAACGGCATCAATATCTGTCCGTTCAAATCAACCTCTTTTAAAACATCCTGCACAGCTGGTGACCCTGAAGCAGTGACCCCAACCCGCAAGGTCAACCCTGATTTGATTAGCGGTTCTCCCTCATCTACGTGCTCAGCCAGCGCATCATAGCCTGGCACTTCTTCGGGTTTTGGCCAAAAGGGAATCAAATGACACCCGCTCAAACCGGCAAATAAAAAACACGTTAAAACAAAATAAATGAAATTGGCTTTCAGTGGCAATACCTTTTCTTTGAAAATTCAAAACTTCTATCCATCAATGAGGTACCTATGTTATCACCTTATCAGAGTGTTTAGCAAGTTGGAATCACATCAAAATTCACATTGTTTACTTCCGGGCTATTCTCACAACCACAGGCACCTTGGGTTGGGCGTTTCCAAACTATGGCTCAGAACCATTGACCGCAAATGAAAACAACTCATTTATGTTGTCAGGATACTAGAGTTAGGCAGTAAAGTCAACGCACGAATTTAATTTTATACATTATTCTCAACTATCTGAGTTCAACGGGCATCTTTAGTCGCTTAGGCGCCTAGAAAAAGCAATTAATTTTTCTTTCCAAAAAGTTGTCGATCGTAGCCTGTTGCAAAATGCCGCTCATAGAGCGGCTGCTACACGTGCGACAACTCTTGCAAACATCTAAAAACTCTGTGTCTCCGGGGCAAAATTTTAAGGGCTAGAAAAATGGGGTAGCGTGTTAGTTTTTTAACTACGAATAACGCGAATGACACGAATGTTATGCAGCTGCGCGCTATTCGCGCAAATTCGTGTTATTCGTTAAAACCCTTTGTGATCTATGTGTTCTTTGTGGTTTCCAAAAATAAAGTGCAACCGTTTTGACCCATATGTCCGGTGATCCGCACTTGCGGAGCAAGGAGGTCAGTCGCTATGCGGCTGACTATGCCGCGCGCCTGGTCACTCGCATGCCGCTTGCAGACGCCCGCATGGCGGACGACTTCCTTTTCCGCGTCTTGCCAAAGGGCAAGACAAACATGTTGCTCCTTAAAAATATGTTGTCGGCTGCCAATCTTAATCCCAATCCTAATCTCAATCCTTATCTCTTTCGGCCAACCTCAGGCAGGCGTTATTTGATTAGGATTATGATTGAGATTGAGATTGAGATTGAGATTAGTACCTCTTTTCTTAAATCCGATCATGTTTGCGAAAGATTTTGCGACTTTTGCGTTTTTTTGCGGCTAAACATAGCGAAGCAAAGGAAAAAAGGAATAGCCGCAAAAAGGCGCAAAAGAAAGAACTTCCATCTTTTCTATGCAACGCATAGCGTTGTTGACTAAACCAGCGGGGCATATCACACAATTGTTCAATGAGAGAGAAATAATTTCGCATATCACATAGGCTCAGTTTGGTTCCGGCTCCGCTGGTTTAGGAACACTAAACGCCTGCAGCCTAAAGGCTGAACAACAAACCTTACATGGCAGCCGTTTGTTGTTCACGCTTCAGCGTGCTCTTTGCTGTCCGCCCAACAGCGTCAACCGGAAAACCGCGCCCCTTCAAACATTCAAACATTCAAACAAGAAGCCTTCAAACCATCAGCTCTGAGATCAGCCGCGTGAAGCGCTGCGGATTTTTCACCGCTGATCCTTCACCCAGCAGAGCCTGACCATAGAGCAACTCAACATAATCCGCCAGCCGCTCAGACAGCGCACTCTCGGCTGCCATCTCTTTCATCTTTTGGATCAACGGGTGATTAGGGTTAAGCTCCAGCAACCGCAGCTGCTTGGGCACCTCCTGGTTCATGGCGCGCATCAGCCTCTCCATGCTGGCGTTCATGGCGTTTTCATCCGCTACCAGGCAGCATGGCGACTCTGTCAGCCGCGGAGTCAGGCGCACCTCTTTGATCTCGCCTTTGAGCTGCCCCTGAATAAATTCGATCAGCGCCTTGTACTCGGCCGAGGCATCTGCCAGCTTTTTCTTTGTCTGCTCCCGCTCTTTTTCATCGCCAAGCTGCAAATCCCCTTTGTCAACAGAGACAATCTTCTTGCCGTCAAACTCAGTTAGCGACTGTGCAATCCACTGATCAACCGGATCAACAAACAAGAGCACATCATAACCGCGGGCAGAGAGCGTTTCCAGATGCGGTGATTGGCGGGCGGTGAGCAAATCCTCTGAGAGCAGATAATAGATCGCCCCCTGATCCTGAGGCATTGCATCAACATACTGCTTCAAAGAGATCAGATATCCCTCCTCGGTTTTAGCAGAGGGAAACATGATCAGGTTCTTCAATTTATCGGCGTTGCTCCAGTCGCTGTGCAAGCCCTCTTTGATAATCCGGCCAAACGCGGTGTAGAAGAGTTTATATTGCGCTGGCTCAGAGTTCATCATCTCTGCCAGAGCGTTGAGGATTTTACCTGTGATATTGCTCTTGATCTTCCGCACCACCGCATCATCCTGCAGCATCTCACGCGAGACATTCAGCGGCAGGTCGCTGGAGTCAACCACGCCTTTGACAAAACGAAGATACTCAGGCAGCAGCATCTCAAACTCCGAGCCGATCAGCACATTGCGCACATAGAGACTCAGCCCGTGCTTCTGATTCGGCATCATCAGGTCAAAACCAGCCTGCCGCGGCAGAAAGAGAAGAGCGCGGAACTCGACCGCGCCTTCAACGGCGAGGTGAATTGTTTCCAGCGGCTCCTGGTGATCATGCGTCAGGTGCGTGTAGAACTCTTTGTACTCCTCTTTTGTAACATCGTTCTTTGAACGCTTCCAAAGGGCTGTCATTGCATTCAAAGGCTCCGTGTCCTTATTGGGCTCCGCATCTTCTTGGGCCTCGTCATCCTCTGCTGACTCTGCCTTGACCTCCTCAAGGCAAATAGGGTAAGCAATGAAATTTGAATATTTTTTAACCAGTTCGCGAATGCGCCAGCCATCCAGATACTCCTGCTGATCTTCCCGCAGCTTGAGTGTGATCGTGGTTCCGGGGAGATCACGTTCGGCGGGTTCAAGGGTGTATGTTCCGTCACCGGTTGAGCTCCACTTAACCGCCTGGCCGCTCTCATCACCACGCCTGCGGGAGATGACAGCCACCTCCTGTGCCACCATGAACGCCGCGTAAAACCCGACCCCGAACTGACCGATCAACTCTGGCACATTAACCTCTTTTTTCTCCTGCAACGCTTTCACAAAGGCCTTGGTGCCGGAGCTGGCAATCACGCCGAGATTTTCATCAAGCTCCTCTTCACTCATGCCCATGCCGTTGTCCGCGATCACCAAGGTGCCGGCGTCTTTGTCAGCGATGATATCGATCTTCCACGCTGGCGCGTCAGCAACAATACTCTTATCCGTTAAACCAGCGTATTGCGCGCGATCAATAGCATCAGAGGCATTGGAGATCAACTCGCGCAGAAAAATCTCTTTCTTGGAATAAAGGGAGTGAACGACAAGATCCAGAACCTGCTGAATCTCGGCTTTGAAAGTGTGCTTTTTTTTACTGCTCATCAGTTGCTTTTCCTTTTGTTATTATAACTCTGTTTTGTCTAATTAAAATTTATCGTCAGCCTAATTATTCTCAGTCCCTGCGACCGCCGATAATCCCAGTGCGCATTAAATAGTAGAGCAGCGTCAGCAATGAGCTTACCGCCGCGGCCACGTATGTCAGAAACGCGGCGTTCAAGACCTTCCCTGAGTCGGCCTCCTGGCCTGGCGAAACAATCCCGGAGCTGACAATGTACTGCTTGGCTCTGACACTCGCATCCCACTCAACTCAACCGGGAGGGTGACCAGCGAAAAAATAAAGGCCATGGCAAACATGGCGCAGCCGACATACATCAAACCCGGCAACCTAAACAGCATGCCTGCCAGAATAACATAGAAGGAGAGCGAGCTGCTGATGTTTGTCACTGGCACCAAGGTGGTGCGTAACATCAACGGCGCGTAGCTGTTGGCATGCTGCAAGGCGTGTCCCGCCTCATGGCAGGCAACGCCAATCGCGGCCAATGAGTTTGAGTTATAGACCTGCGGCGAGAGCCGCAGAACTTTATGCGTTGGGTCATAATGATCCGAAAGAAACCCGTTGGTCTGCTCAACCCGCACATCATAAATACCATTACGCTGCATCATGCGCTCAGCAGCCTGAGCGCCGTTCATACCAGAGTAAGCCGCCACTTTAGAGTATTTATTAAAGGTCGATTTAACCAGCCATGATGCCGCACCAGCCAGAATGATCGCTGGCAGCAGCATTATCAAATATAAAGGATCAAAAAAATACATAATCTCCCCGACTTTCGTGTTACCTCATCGTTTTTCAACAGCACGCTACACAGCAGGCTTGCCCATCTCTCCTGGCAGTTTACGGCTCGCATTGCACTGCGCTAACGCTCGATCGGCTTTATGATACTTTTAGAGCAAATAACATACCAGCCTGATTTTGCCATGCAAAACGCTTCCTTTTCAGTTAAAACACGCTCCAATTAGCTCTTTTAGCAAACAATGGAGCTGTGGTGTCACACCAAAGCGGGTCTATTTGTCTCACACTTTGTCAAGCAAGAGTAACTGCGAGACAAAGTTCGGGCCAAAGAATTCACTATTCGCCACTTCACGCAGTGTGCAACCCTAGGCTCTTACCAAAGGACAAGGCAAACATGTAATCCTTAAAAACATGTTGTCGGTGGGTCCATCCTCATTTTAGTCCTAATCTCAACCCTTATCTCTTTCGACCAGCCACAGGCAGCCGCTGTTTGATTAGAATTGTTCGTATTACTGGCCCAGCGGGCCGGATTCACCATAGCCCGGGACAACGTCCCGGGTATCCGGACCCCGCATTTATGTGTCCTGAAAGGGCACCTCAACCATGACTTTGAGGTGACCTTTCAGGCCACAAATCTAACTTCTTACCTCCCGGGGCTTCGCTTCGCTTGCCCCGGGCTAAGGAGAATACACCCCTTCGGGGTTCTCCTGATTACTTGCACAAGTATAGCAGCGGATATACTGTGTTGCTTTCAGTATGTCCGCCGCTATGCGGTGGATGCACATTTTTCACCTCAAAAACAACGTGGCGCGTTCATTCCGCTCCGACAAAGTTAACGACAAAGTTAACGACAAAGTTAACGCTTGCGCAGCAAGGTCGTTCGTGCGGCGCGGTGGAGGCCCCGTGCCCTACCGCTGCGGCCGACGATGCTGTGCGACGATGTTGGTGGACGATTGGGGTCATGCGGGGGGGCTCGTCCACCAGCATCGTCGCCCAGCATCGTCAACCAAAAGCAAAGCCTAGCGTCTGTAGCTCCGGTTTCCAACCGGACACGTCCGATTGGAAATCAAACCTACGTTGCTCCCGCGCCAACGGGCCACCTCAGATGCCTGCACAACAAACACCTTTTAGTTACCACGAAAAGCTGCGTTAGACAGCTACAATATTGACCAGGCGGTTAGGAACACAGATCACCTTGACGATCTTTTTCTGCCCAATCGCCTCGCGCACTGCCGCACCCTCCAAGGCTGCCGCGCGCATCAGCTCCTCACCCAGATCCGCCTCCATCATGATGCGGACTTTAGGTTTGCCATTAACCTGCACCAGCACCTCGGCTTGGGCTACCTTGAGAAAATCCTCATTGTACTGGGGCCAGGGGGCATAAGCGAGGGTTGTGTTGTGGCCCAGGCGCTCCCACAGCTCTTCACCCACATGCGGAGCAAAGGGGGCCAGCAGCAATACAAAGGTCTCGGCCGCCTGGCGGTTGAGCGTCTTTTGGCTGCCGGAGAAGTTGTTGACAAAGATCATCATCTGGCTGATCGCGGTGTTGAAATCCATGGACTCCAGATCATCGGTGACCTTTTTGATGGTCGCGTGCAAGATTCGTAATTGATCTCGATCGAGCGGATCATCAGTCAAAGTCTGTTCAACCACCATGCGGTAGGCGCGTTTTAAAAACCGGAACACCCCCTCAACGCCTTTGGTGTTCCAGGGTTTAACCGCCTCCAGCGGCCCCATAAACATCTCGTACAGGCGCATGCTGTCAGCGCCGTACTCAAAGATCACATCATCAGGGTTAACAACGTTCTTCAAAGATTTAGACATTTTGGCAGGGAACTCAACCAGCTTCTCCCCGCTCTCAGTGTGGAAGGCACCCTCAGAGCGATGCTCAACCTGCTCCATGGGAATCAATGTTCCGCGACCATCCTTATAGGAGATGCCCAGGATCATCCCTTGGTTGACCAGCTTTTGAAATGGCTCGCAGGTCGAGACATACCCGAGATCAAAGAGGACTTTGTGCCAAAAACGCGCGTAAAGCAGATGTAAAACAGCGTGTTCAGCACCACCCACGTAGAGGTCGACCGGCATCCAGTAGCGCTCTTTTTCCAGGTCAAAGGCCGCCTCGGAGTTGTGCGGGTCAATGTAGCGTAGATAATACCAGCAAGAGCCAGCCCACTGCGGCATAGTGTTGGTCTCGCGCCGCCCTTTCAGGCCAGTGGCGGGATCAACATAGGCGAGCCACTCTGTTGCCTTGGCCAGGGGCGGGGCTCCATCTGCGTTCGGTTTAAAGTCCTGCATCTCAGGGAGCGTCAGCGGCAGCTCTTCCTGCGCAATAACTCTCGTGCTGCCATCTTCCATGTGAATCAACGGGAATGGTTCACCCCAGTAGCGCTGGCGGCTGAACAGCCAGTCGCGCAGCTTATACTTTACCGCCCCTTTGCCAATTTTTTGTTTCTCGAGCCACTCAATCGTTCTTGCAATGGAGTCTTCAACCTCGAGACCGTTGAGATCCAAGCCGCGGTCATTGGCGGAATCAATCATTGTGCCCGCGCCGCTCCAGCTGCACTCACCCCGCAGCACGGCCTCGACGCTCACGCCCTGAGCTGCTGCGCTCGCGGCATCCGGGGCGATAACACATTTAACAGGTATATCAAACTTTTCGGCGAACTCGAAGTCGCGCGCATCATGCGCGGGCACAGCCATGATGCTTCCAGTGCCATAGCTGATCAGCACATAGTCGGCGATCCAGATAGGAATCTTCCCGCCTGTCACAGGGTTGATTGCATACGCGCCGGTGAAAACTCCGCTCTTATCCGTGTTCAACTCAGTGCGGTCCATATCACTTTTAAAGGCGGCTGCTTTGCGATACGCCGCCACTGCGGCGCGCTGCGCGTCGCTGACCACCAGCTCCACCAGCGCATGTTCAGGGGCGAGCACCATATAGGTGGCACCAAACAGCGTATCCGGGCGGGTGGTGTAGACCGTAACGGATTTCCCGGTTCCCGCGATTTCAAACTCCACCTCAGCGCCGCTTGATCTGCCAATCCAATTGCGCTGCATCTCTTTGATGCCCTCCGGCCAATCCAGATCATCGAGGTCGTTCAGCAGGCGCTCGGCATAATCCGTGATCCGCAGCATCCACTGCCGCATAGGGCGCCGCTCCACCGGGTGGCTCCCGCGTTCACTGAGCCCGTTGACAACCTCCTCATTGGCGAGCACGGTTCCCAGCGCGGGACACCAGTTCACCGGGGCCTCAGCAATGTACGCCAGCCCCTTTTCATAGAGCTTGGTAAAAATCCATTGGGTCCACTTGTAATAACCTGGGTCAGTGGTGTTGATCTCCCGATCCCAGTCATAGCTGAAACCGAGTGCTTTGATCTGCTTCCTGAAGTTATTGATATTTTTTTCAGTGGTCTTTGCCGGATGGGTGCCGGTCTCAACCGCGTACTGCTCTGCTGGCAGCCCGAATGCGTCCCACCCCATTGGATGCAGCACGTTGTAGCCACGCATACGCTTGTAACGGCAGAGTATATCGGTGGCAGTGTAACCTTCGGGGTGGCCAACATGCAATCCCGAGCCACTGGGATAAGGAAACATATCGAGGCAGTAAAACTTGGGTTTTCCCTCCTCAAAATCATTCACCTTGAATGTTTTATGTTCCTCCCAGTAAGACTGCCATTTTTTCTCGATGGCCGCGAAATCGTATTCATTGTTTGTCATATTAATGTCCCATGCTTTTGGGGAAATATAGTATCATAGTCATGCAACCTATGCCAGTTCAGAGATAAGAGGATTCGGAGTGCAAGAGAAGGAATCAATTGAAATGAGATCCAGAAAAACAGACGAGCCCCTTTTAGGTAAACGTGCGTCGTTGTTCACGTGGCTGACTCCCAGCGAGCGCAAGGCCCTAATCGTCGTTGCGCTGCTGGTTCTGCTCGGTTTTATTGTGAAAACCCTGCGTGGCGTTTGAACATAATCACGGGTTGCCCTCATCTACCAGCTTGCGGATATCCAGACGGGGATCGTCCATCTCGATCACCCAGCGCAGGAAGAACCTACTCCCATCATAACGGGGCACCATGTATCCAAACGGATTTCTGACAAACACGCGGCACTCATTATTGCTATCAAATGAGTCGGGAGTCAGATAAAACTGATCCAGAATATCCCATTTGTTATCTGTAAGATCCTCTTTTGCCTGCAGCTTCAGAACAGCTCCACCTTGAATTTTTTCCATATTGGACTCATTCAGCTTCATCTCCAGCCGGACATGCAGGTTTGTTGCAGCGTCCAGCGAGAAATCTCTGATCACACAGCGGAACTCGTTGGAGACCGTTGGATTCGCATCCAGCCAGTGCTGCTCCTTGAGCGTCAGATATCGTCCGTTATAAAACATTGGAATCAGCGGTCCCTCGGTAAAGCCCAACACCCAGTTCAACACCGCAGAGTCACCCTGATACTCCTGCAAGTCCTCGCGCAGATTGATCTTCGCTGTCAGAGACGTGTCTCCCTGAATCTGCATTACATCATAATTGTAGCTAGTGAAGGCGCTCGCAGGCGGCAACTGCTCAACATTATTTGATTTTAACGAAACCAGGCGGTACCAATCATCAATGTCATAGACAATGTTAGTTGTTGCGCCCATGGGCACACGCAATGAGTAATTCAAAACTCGGCGTCCATTCTGCGTCCCCTTCAGCTGCGTGATACTTGAGTTGATCAGCGCATTGGAGATCCCGGGGAAGAGCTCATCACCATTCGGCAACGGCTGCAGGCCGTTGGGCATGCCAGGGGTATAGTTCTTGGCGAAATTCGTACTTGCAGCTGTCCATTGCGGGAAGAGCGGATAGACCCAGGTATTAGTGGAATCGCCCCAGCCTGTTCGGGAAAGCGACCCCTCTTTCTGCTCTTCGCCCACATACACGAATCTCCCCTCCGGATCATTTTCAGCCCAGCGCTGGCCGCTATAGCTGCTGCCTGATCCGTTCCACATCGCATCATCAAAGACAATCGCCTGCTCATACATCCCCTCCGGTCTGCGCAACCGTATCCCGCCAGGAACAATTCTCGGCAAGACAGAGCCCAGCCCGGCATAAGCAAAGTCCGACTTTGGCAACATCGGTGTCTGGGAGCTCGGACGCGCGGACTCATTGATCACAAAGAAGGCGTAGCCATTGGTGACCGGTGCCTGATTCGGAAGCCCGTATGGAATCTGGATGGTGTGCGTTACATAGCTGTTCTGCGTGACCAGATCGACTTTCCAGCCGCCAAGATCGAGCCAGGCCGGCATTGCAATCTCGATATACGCCCACTCCCAGACACCGCGGCGCTGCTTATAATTGGCGTCAAGCACGACATCACCCACGTTGATCTCATTCACCCAGACCGTCTGCTCAGGAACCCCGTAAACAAGATAGTAGGGAGACCAGCCCTCAGCACTGCGCTGCTGGTTGATATCCATTGGGTAATACCAGGCGGGATTTTGAAACGACTCCTTCTTCTGATATTTAAAGAGCGGGATGCCCCCCATGTAGCTGGCCCAGACGCGGTACTGCACAAACGTACCCTCGCTTTGTCCCACAATGCCGCCAATCAAGTTTTGCGACAGCCCCGGCACACCACCCTCGTCATCCCTGGTTCGGTAGAGATTCGGCACACCAGCGACTGGGTGCATCCGCTTGGTGACAACATCACCTGCCGGCCAGTTGTCAACTCCCCAGACACCATCGCCGACATAGTAACTCAGGTACAGCACTATGTTAGAGGGAGAGAGCTGCTGATTGGCCACCATGGCCTCAACGTGCACGTCCTCGAAAGCCAGTGGCTGGTGGCGGGCCCCCAGCTCCCCGTCGCGCTCCATCATCCGTAACTTGATATTGACAATATCAAATCCGGGATGCACAGGCTCCGAGATAATAACCTCCTCAACACAGACCCTTTTCAAACCCACGCCAATCTTTGTCTCTAAGCGAATCGCGTCATATTTGGCTCCGTCAATCGGCTTGAAGCTGTAGGTCTGGTAGTACTTGTGATCAATGTTGTCAACCTGATAAACCAAAGTCCAAAACTCGCGCGCCAGGTTCCATCCGTTGGTCGAAGCGTAAACATAAAGGGTACCGGGTTGACCTGGATCATAGGCCCGCGCCTTGAAGGTCAGCGTTCCTAGACCAGTGACTAGCGTGGGACTCCGAAGATGCGGCACATCCCTGTCCATGGGCGAAGGGTTGGCACCAGCGGTCTCGCTGTTGTTCAGAAAACATCCCTTGCTCTTGTCCAGCAGCAGGCGCATTGGATCAGCCGCGGTAATCTTGGTGTTGTAAGCTGTCCAAGATTTATCATCAACATATGGCTCATCCCAGACAATTACATTGTTGATCTCCACCATGGCATTGGTGATTGCGCCGCTACGCTGATTCACCACTCTGAATCTGCCGGGTTCAAACGACCCCAGATAGGCGGTCAGGTGCGCCCAATCGGTCGTATTGGCTACCTCAATGCTGTTCACATCAACCCAGACACCCGCGCGCTCTTCCTTATATTGCACAGTCAGCTTGGCGGGTGCTCTGAGCACGCGGTAATCAAACTCCATCAAGCCCATGCCGTTTTGCAGCAAAGGCGACTGAACCGCTTGCGGCTCAGCAGGATTAGCTCGGCTGTGGTCCAGATGCATCACCTGATTGGCGGCTGCTCCAACACCGTTGGAGACAACCCAAGCCTCGGTGGCCAGCCACTCTCTGTTGTTGTTCGCCCCGAGACCGATCTTCTGGCCATGCCATGAGCGAAGCTCCAGCTCATCCACAGCCACATCGCTCGCTCCCGCGCCCACCTGCAGCATCACAAAGTGCGCCTTCCACCGCTTAATATCCAGCGATATGTCGATATACTCATAACTGTTCACGTTGATTTCAGTCAACTTCTTCCAGGCTGAGGTTCCCGAAGCAGAGGGTTCCTCTGTTGAATCAGGATCATAATCGGACTCCTGCAGATACACGTCCAGCTTCTGATTCGGCTTCACCTTGTAAATACCGGGGGGTGTGGCATTCTTATCGAAAGCAAAGACTCCCGCAGGCACAAACCAACCGTCCATCTGCGCTGGCGTCATATCTGCCAGAGCGGGTCCAATCACATTTATCTTCACTTCAGGTGCAACAGCTTCGCCTGTGGCAAGGGAGTTTTCCAAGCTCATCTCCAAGAAGCCTGAGAAGCACTCCGATGAAAGCACACCAAATGTACCCTGCTGGAAGGGGGCTGACGTATCAGTATAATCCAAGGTTATAGCGGAACCGGAACGTCCGTACTTGCATTTCAGATAAGTCGAACCCGCATTATTATTATACACTCCCACATGAACTTCAGTCTCAGTGCCCAAATCAAGGTCAGCGGTCGGGCTCATTGTTTTCAGTTGGTACGCAACCCCGTTGACCCACTTGTACAGAAACAGGTCGGCTCTTTTGTCATTGATGTTGCCACTCCAATCTCCCGGATTGGCACGCTGCACAGCACGGAACTCATAGAAGTTCTGATAGTCCTGATAGTAAACAATCACAGAAATCGATGGATTTTCCGGAGATTTTTCGCCGGCCCTAGCGCTGACTTTAACAACGTAGTTGTTTTTTGTGAAATAATTCCGGTGGTAGCAAATCTGAGTGTTGTCGGATTTCTGGCCCACCCGTGCCTTGAATTTGATCTGCTTCACCCCGTCCGACAAGGTGGCCCGCGTGTTATGGACATACCCCAAGCCAAGCACTGGGTCGCCGCCTTTGAGACGCAGTGCCAGATTGCGGTAATTAGTGATTCCCGAAGGTCCGTGCTTTAAGTCCAGCGTCCGCTCTGAGATATAAGCCGCGCTGCCAGCGCTCCACTCATTCGGTGTTTTAAAAGGATCACGTTGAAACATATTTGTGTTTGACACATACGCAGTGAAGGGCTCAAAGAAAACCTGATCCTCGCTCAAAGGCCACTCATCAAAGGTGTTCTCAAAGCGCTGTTTATCAGATTGTCCACTGCTCTCCGAGAAATAATCATCACGCGCTGGCCAGGCATTAAAGTTCTGATACTGCGCACGGCTGATCAGAAATTCGCGTGTTTCACTGTCAAATGAGACCATCATGTAGCCAGTATCTTCAACCTGCACCGTCAGTCGTGCACTCGCATTGGTCTCAACACAGATCCCTCCATAGGGCAGGTTAGGCGGCGTCACACTCACCGAGCTGCCAGCGGTCCAGTAGGTGCGGTTGGTAGCATAGCTCTCGGCACCGGTAAAATACTCCCCGACCGCCATCAGACTCCAACTCAGATTCGTTGGTACAATGTTGTTGAGCGGCACCAGACCGCGCCACTGGTGGTCGCCCGTCAAATCCATTTTAATCGGGTTGGGATGCTGATCAGTGACAACGTAAACCGCGCCGTACTCAGAGGCAAACTCGCGCAGACGCAGCGTGAACTCACCATCTTCAGCGAGGTTGCCGCGGAACACCTGCGGCGAGAGATTCTCCGAGGGATAAGTGTGGGACAAGCCAGTGTAATCCGGCGACTTATAAACATAGCCCCCGAAAAAGCTGGTGTAGTAATATTCAATATCGCCGGTCTGCTCCGGAGGGGAGATGGTGTACTCGTAGATCTCATCGTTGCCGTTGCCGTCACCTGTGCCTACAACATGCTCCATCTCGTTGGTCTTCCAGGCATCCACCTGCTGCGTGAGATAGCGCCAGCGATGTACCAGATAAACCGCGCGTTGCTGGGTCGGCACAAACTGATCCGTGTTACTCACATAACAACGCACCGTGAAATCATGGTCAACCTTGGGATAACCTGGGTTGCTGACAACCTCTGTTTTAAAGATATCCACATCGCTCGGCGGTGCCGAGATCCTGAGATTGTCAACCACCAGGAACTGATCATCCAGACCTGTATAAACAGGGTGATTTAGCTCTCGAACTAACTTGACCTTGATTTTCCCGCGATAGTTCAGCTTGTTAACATAACGCCTAAACTCACCCTGCGTTGTATAGTTCAGGTGCAGAACATCTATTTTATGCCACACATTGGAGATACTCCCGCCCTCAGCCTCGCCCAGTTCAACACTTTCCCAATTACTATAATCAAACATATTCGTTGTTATATACAGGTGCAAATCAACAGGATCCTCTGAGTTGACTGCCTCAAAATAAATGGTCCCAACTCCATCGTGATAGAGCGGTGACTCAATGAATGAACCGGCGAGATTCCTTAGGTTACACGCATAATTGCCTGGCAACTGCTGCGGAACGACTAAGCCGTAAGCCCCTGCATAACCAGTTCTGGCCTCTGATATGCGCCATCCATTGGTTTGAGTATGGACTGTCCCGTTCTGCAAAAGCCTTCCTGATAGTCCGGGCGCAGCTGCACCTGTGTGGCTCCACTTTGGATGCAAATAATCGTCAAAGATTAAGATCCTGCTGTCCGGCAGCTCTGTCACATCCGGCACAGCCTCGAACTTCCAGTTTTTCGCAAATGGGGCAGAGCCACCCATGCCATTCTGGTATAAGGTTTGCGGGGCGAGAGACTCAGTCGGATAGGTGTAATTAAGCCCTGTGAAATCAGGCGAAACATAGTATCCATCAAACCCGGCAGTGTAATAATACTCGATCCGCCCTTCAACCGGCAGTGGTACCGTGCCCTCAAACTCAAGTCCAAGCCGTCCACTGCCACTACCAGTGACGTAAGCAAGGGGAAGGTTCACCCATCCACCGAACGCGCCTACTGGCGGGGCAGTACGATAAACCACTGACATGGTTGGCATTGCAACTGAAAACTCGGCTTTGAATTGATTCAACCTACAACGGGCAGTTAGTGTGCCGGACATGAAATCCGGCGCAGGTGCCAGCGCCGCGGAGAGCTGACTCAGAGCAACATATGAGGCTGGGTAAGAGACGCGGATATTATCAATCACCAGAAATTGATCATCTAAAGAAAGATACCCAGGTGTGGCGCTCTCTCGAACCAGTTTAAATTTAGTCGCTCTATCATGGTTGAATTTGTATGCAGATCGTTCGAACTCATCACTGCTGTAGTTCAGGGGCACTGCCTCAACCAACTGCCAATTATAGGTTAACCCTCCTGTTTCGGTTGGCTGCATGGGTGCCACACCACTGCCGGAGAGCATGTTGGTAGCAATATACACGTGCAGATAAAGAGGTTCAGCTGGATATGGATTTTCAGAGTTTGTTGCCTCAAAGTAAAGTGTGCCAATACCGTCGGCATAGTACGGCGACTCAACCGATGCCCCAGCCACATTACGCAGGTTGGCTGCATAATTACTTCTGCTGGCAGGAGGAATAATAGTTCCATAACCACCCGCATAACCGGTGCGACCCTGCGTTACTTTCCACCCATTTATATGCGTATGCGATGTTCCATTTAACAAAACCCTTCCACTCAGGCCCGGCGCATTGTCACCCGTATGCGTCCACTCAGGGCTATCATAGTCATCAAACTGCGCCATACGCTCAGCTGGCAGCGTTGTATACTGCGCGGCTGCGCTCAAGCTGAACATTGCTGTTAACAAAAGCGCATAAAAAATATTTAAGTAAAATCTCATATTAAAACCCACACTGTGTTTATCCCGGCACCTCTTCGGTCCCAAATTTATAAGCATAAAACATACCAACAAAATCCTCTTACCGCATTCGCTGAAGCACGTCCTTGTTAATAGCCGCGCCGTCGCAGAGATTCTTGGTGAGGGTCAGCATATCCTCCTTACTTGCACCAACAGGCTCCAGCAGCACTTCCACGTGCCCATCCGCAAAAACAACATGCGCGACATTGCGCTTTCCAATCTTGTGATTGAAACCAATATGCTCTTTGTCATTATGCGGATCAAGCTTACCATCCGCGGCTTTGACCGAGGTGTCGATATTATCCGCTGGCAGCTCCGCAAACAGTAAAACCATCTCAGCACTGCGGTCAGTACTCTTCCCGCTCACCGTAAAGCGGCTGAGCCAATGCATGTTCGGCCCGGTGTTGTCGCCACGACGATGCCAGTGGAACCGGTGGTTCATCACATAGGAGCGCCACACATCCTTTAGCCCCTCGGCAGCCGCAGCCTTTTTGTAGGTAGAGCACAGATAGGTGGAGGGATCCTTGCTGGTGTAAGCCCACAAGGTGCCATTGGTCATCGCCTCATAAGCCAGCTTACCTGTGATCTTAGGCATGGTCATCAAATCTTTCTGCGGATGCCTGCTCGTCCAGCGGCCGGCTCCAGTCCAGTTCACCCACCCCTTCCGATCATAATACACTCTGGCAACCGATCCATGAAACATCCCGATGTCATCCCATTCATAAGGATAGGAATCAGGGAAGTGCTCATTCTGCACAGAGAAGGCCAACGCGGCCTGCCCTAAATTTTTGAGGTTGGCCTTGCATGTCATATCTCGCGCAATACCTCCCGCCTTAGAGAAGGTTAAAATCAGCGCAGCTGACAGCATGCCGATGATCGCAATGACGACCAGCAACTCAATTAATGTGAACCCTTTTTCTCTTAAATTCATCGCACTCCTAATATGCCTTTTAGCTTCTCTTTATTCTCCCTTTTATTGGCTTTTAACGCAAGTGTTTTTATTTTGAATTTTTCGCTTGATTAAAACCCGAAATTCCGTTCAAATAGAACCTTAATTTCTTATGGGATTTAAGGTTAGGAAGGACACCAATTATATGCGCTGGACGCGAACACTTTTAAACACCCTGCGGGAAAACCCGCAGGACGCTGAAATCAACAGCCACAAACTGCTGATCCGCGCTGGACTGGCGCGCAAACTCTCAGGCGGCCTCTACACCTTTATGCCGCTTGGGCTGCGCTCACTGCAAAAAATAATCACCATTGTCCGCGAGGAGATGAACCGCGCTGAAGCTCAGGAGATCCTGATGCCAGCTCTGCAACCCGCCGAACTCTGGGAACGCTCAGGCCGCCTTCAAACCATGGGCCCCGGCATGTTTAAGCTCAAAGACCGCACCGGACGCTTGATGACCCTCGGCCCCACCCATGAGGAGGTCGTCACCGAACTGCTCGCCGCTGAGATCAACTCATACCGTCAACTGCCCTGCACTGTCTATCAAATCCAAACCAAATTCCGGGATGAGATCCGACCACGCTTCGGATTGATGCGCGCCAAAGAGTTTATTATGAAGGATGCCTACAGCTTCGACACCACCATGGAGCAGGCCGACACCTCCTACAGGGCCATGTACGATGCCTATGTGCGCATCTTCAAGCGCTGCGGCCTGGATGCCTGCCCAGTGGAGGCCGACACAGGTGATATCGGCGGCCAATGGTCACACGAATTCATGGTGCTCGCTGATTCCGGCGAGGATGGTGTCATCGACTGCCCTGCCTGCGGCTACGCTGCCAACCAGGAGAAAGCCGAACGCTTTATCGCAAAAAAAACTCCCGCCCCCTGCCCAGCCAATGAAGAGATCGCCACCCCTGCCATCAAAACCATCGACCAGTTGGCCGCCTTCTTAAAATGCCAACCCGCTGAGTTTATCAAAACCATGATCTACCTGGCCGATGAACAGCCGGTTGCAGTGCTCATCCCCGGCGACCGAGAACTCAACGAGCACAAACTGAAACAAATGCTAGGAGCAAAAACGCTGACCATGGCAGATGACACTGTTATCCAATGTGTCACCGGCGCGACGGTCGGCTTTGCCGGCCCTGTGAACCTCACAACCCGCATTTATGCGGATACCGCTCTTGAAAATGCGACCAACCTTATTGCCGGTGCTAATAAAACCGATCTTCATATCCGTAATGTCGATCTTAAACGCGATGCACAAATCACTGCGTATGAGGACCTTGTGATTGTGCGGGAGGGCGACTGCTGTCCGCGCTGCCAGAAAAAACTAGAAATGAAACGCGGCATCGAGGTTGGACATGTCTTCAAGCTGGGCACCAAATACTCCCAGTCTTTTGATGCCAAATACCTGAATGAGCACGGCGAAAGTCTGGAAATGGTGATGGGGTGTTACGGCATCGGTGTTACCCGTACCCTGCAGGCTGTGATTGAACAAAGCAATGATAAAGACGGCATCATTTGGCCCATCACCGTTGCCCCTTTCGCCGTAACCATATTGAATCTGGATCCCTCCAATGAACACGTCAACAACGTTGTTGCGCAACTGGAGCAGGAGTTGGCCAACAAACATCTCGATGTTTTCATTGATGACCGAACCGAACGCCCTGGCGTGAAGTTCAAGGATGCCGACCTGATCGGCTGCCCGGTGCGTGTAGTTGTTGGGGCCCGCGGCCTGACAAGCAACACCATTGAGGTCAAACAACGCGGCTCCCACGAGGCAATCGCGACGACCGTTGAGGGAGCCGCCGAATGCATCATTGGGCTGGCGAGTAAGCTGTTCGAACAGCATCAGCCCTCAACTCAGGTGACAAAGCCTTCACAGAAACACTACTAACTAACGCACAAAATGACGATTGAGGAGATAAACATGACTGAAAAAACAAAATTCGGCCCGGGTGCCTCGCTGACAAAAAAAGAGCTGGTGGCCTATATCGCTGCCAATAAAAACATCATCCGCGAAGGCTTGTCACAGCCGCAGATTCTAGCTGTTCTGCAGCTGACACTCGACGGCATTATCGACGCGCTCGGTGAAAACAAGCACATTGAGTTCCGCGACTTTGGGGTTTTCCAGAAGGTTGAGCGTAAGGGTCGCATTGGCCGCAACCCCAATAAACCTGAGAATGAGGTGCTGATTCCCAATCGGCAGGTCATTAAATTCAAACCCGGCAAACGCATGCGCGAAATGCTGAACAATCCGCCACCAACACCTCTGTGAGCACCACCTTGCATTGAAATGCAAGTGAATTAACTGCCTCCGTTAACACTTCGAAGCTCTCGATTAACTCGACTGACTCGACTACCTCGACTACCTCGACTGACTCGACTACCTCGACTACCTCGACTGACTCGACTACCTCGACTGACTCGACTACCTCGACTGACTCGACTACCTCGACTACCTCGACTGACTCAACTACGGCACCAGCTTCGATCACCAGCTTTAACTTCACCCCCTAACCCCTAACCCCAAAAACCCATGAGCAACACCCCCCCATCTTTCGCCCCCCCGCGCGGTATGCGCGATTTCTACCCTGAAGACATGCGCCTGCGCAACCAGGTCTTTGACGCGTGGCGTAAAGCCTCAGCAGCCTACGGCTTTCAGCCCTATGATGCCTGCGTGGTGGAGTCGCTCGAACTCCTGCAACGCAAAAGCGGCGAGGAGGTCGCTGACCAAATCTATCACTTTGAAGATAAAAGCGGACGCAAACTGGCGCTACGCCCGGAGATGACCCCCACCCTGGCCCGTATGATAGCCGCCCGTCAGGGCCGGCTGAACTTTCCAGTCAAATGGTATACAACCGCCCAGTGCTTCCGCTATGAACGCATGACCCGCGGACGTAAACGCGAGCACTACCAATGGAATATGGACATTGTCGGCGAGGAGAGCATCTCAGCTGAGATTGAAGTGCTCGCCGCCTCGGTCATGGCCCTCCAGCACATGGGCCTTCCAGAGCATGCCTATTTCATCCATATCAACAATCGCGCGCTCCTGGCTGAACTGCTCGAAAACACAGGAATTCCACCCACCCATCATGCCGCCGTGTTTCTGGCGCTGGATAAAAGGGGCAAGATCTCCGATAATGAGATCAAGTCCCTGCTGGAGAAAGAAAACCTGCCGCGCACTGCTATTGACAAAACATTTGAGCTCCTGGGTGTTGAATCCCTTGAGCAGGCCGCAGAGCTGGCCGCACCCGGCTCACCTGCGATAAGGGAGCTGCGCACCCTCTTCGAACTGGCTGAAATCTACAACATCCATGAGCGCCTGCGCTTTGATATCTCTATTATTCGCGGCCTATCCTACTACACCGGCATTGTTTTTGAGGCCTTTGATGCAAAGCGGGAGTTCCGCGCCATCTTCGGCGGCGGTCGCTACGACAGTCTGCTCACAGCCATCGGCGGCGCACCGACCCCCGCTGTGGGCCTGGGCTTCGGTGATGTGGTAATCATGGAGGTCCTGCAGGAGTACCTGGAACATGCAGCCTCCAGCCCGCGCAGTGGAGTGATTATCGGCTATATGCAGCCCGAACAGCGACTGGCAGCCACCCGCTTAGCCTGTCAACTGCGCCGCGAGGGTGAGGATGTCGACCTGATGCTGCAGCACCTCAAACCCCGTCAGTTT
>JAQUCE010000161.1 GCA_028686345.1 Kiritimatiellia bacterium | reverse complement strand
ACAACGTGGCATTCTCTCGGCAAGCGTACAATGACTCGGTGATGACCTACAACACGCAACGGGAGATCTTTCCCAGTAGCCTCATCGCCGGCATGTTCCACTTCACCGCTGCCGAGCTGTTTGCCATTGAAAAGGCGGAGCAACGGGAGCCGGTCAAGGTTTCGTTTTCTTGATGAGGGATATGACGCATGGATTTTTTTGAACATCAAGATAAAGCTAGGAAAAACACGAAGGTGCTGGTGATTTACTTTGCGATCGCGGTCCTGTGCATCATCGCGACGGTATATCTCGCCTGCCTTTTGATTTTCTATGGCGCCCACATCAATCAACAGAGCGGTGTCCCGTTGCCTGAGCTTGTCCTGTGGGATCCCAAGCTTCTGCTCTATGTCGTGGTTGGCACGCTTGGCGTCGTAATTATTGGCAGCCTCTACAAAACCGCCGCCTTAGCCAGAGGCGGCAGTGCTGTCGCTGAATCGCTCGGCGGGCGGCTCATTGATCCCAGCACAAACCACCCCGCTGAACGCCAGCTGCGGAACGTGGTCGAGGAAATGGCCATTGCCGCCGGCTTGCCTGTTCCCAAGATTTATGTGCTCGACCATGAAAAGGGCATCAATGCCTTTGCAGCCGGGCATACCCCGGGAGATGCCGCCATCGGTGTTACGAGCGGTTGCATGACCTTGCTCAACCGCGATGAACTGCAGGGTGTCATTGGCCACGAGTTCAGCCACATTCTGAATGGTGATATGCGCTTGAACCTCCGCATCATGGGCGTTATCTTCGGCATCCTGTGTCTTGCGGTCATTGGCCGGATCTTGATCTACTCGCGCGGCGGACGGAACCGTAATCCACTGATGCTCCTGGGGCTGGCTCTGATCGTCATTGGTGCAATTGGCGTGTTCTTTGGCCGGCTCATCCAAGCCGCGCTCAGCCGTCAGCGGGAGTTTTTGGGTGATGCCTCAGCAGTGCAATTCACCCGCAATCCGGCGGGTCTATCCGGTGCGCTGCAAAAAATCGGCGGCGCCGGCTCGAAGATCAAATCCGTTCACGCCGGGGAAGCCAGCCACATGTTCTTTGTCAACGGGCTGAGTAACCCGTTCCTTGGAGCAATGTCCACGCACCCGCCACTCAAGGAGCGCATTCGCGCCATTGATCCGGGCTGGGATGGGAAGTTTAAGGCCATCGACGTGTTGCCATATCCACCCGTGTAAGTATTGTGACGTGGTCAAAACGGCTGCACTTATGAAGATGGCTATCTGAAGTTCTTGTTTTCACGACAGGAGTTGAAAGAACAGCAATTAAACACCTACTCCGCCAATGCCCGGAAGTAGGCATCCACACTCTCCTCATAGCCATCCGGCGTGGATTCGTTTTCAGGGTGGCGGATGGTGGAGATCCGCAGGGAGGAGGCGGCACTCTTCTCCGCACCGCCGAGGGCGCCGGAGTTTAACGCAGTACGGGCATCCCTCAGGGTGCTGGCCAGCTCACTCTTAACCTGCTGAACCTGTAACCCGTTGCCGGAGGAGCGATACATCTGAATCTGTTCCATCTTGTTGACCGCCTCTTCCAGATCACCAGTCGGGAGGTTGCGCACATTGAGTTCGCGCAGTATGGCTTCGGCTTTCTGCTTGAGTTCAGCCTGCTTGCCGGGCAGCCGCTGCTCCACATCGGGTTTGCGGTCAGGGGTGATACCGCGCAGCCCATTCCCGCCCACCCCTGACTGCTTGCCGCCACCGGTTGCGCCGCCCTGAGGATCAGTGGAGGTGTCTTTCACAGTCCCCTTTTCAAAGGGGGATTGCACCAGCCGCGTGGGGGTGTCGCGCCCCCCCTTGCCAGTCGCCTCTTTTTCAACAAACTGACCCGATGATTTTCCAGAGCGCCCCTCGCCGGAACGCCCACCTACCTCGTTGTTGTTGGGCATCACATTGCCGGTAATGCCCTTGGCTGACATATCGTCCATGTTGCCATCGCTCACCCCCCAGCCAATCCCCAGATCAAAGGCGCTGAGCGAGGAGCCGGTTGAGTCCTCCACATCCTCCATATCAGCGATATCATCAATCAGCTCGCCAATAATATCAGTCAGCTCATCAGGCAGATCCTGCAACGGAACATCCGGCATCAAACCCGACTCCTCGCCATTCCACTTAATAAAGTCACGGACATCGGAGAGCCAGCGCTCAAGATTGGTCTCAATGCTCTCAGCCTGCTCGCCCAGCAGCTCTTCACCGACAGTCGCGATCTCAATGTGCCTGCGTTCAAGCGCCTCACCGGTCTTCTGCAGCTCTTCAATCATCTCTATCAGCTCGTCGGCCATAGTGGAGTTGGAGAAATCCTGATTCTCCAGCTTGGAGAGATCGTTAAACGCTGCCTGAAAAAATTTGGCAAACTCCTGCTCCCGTGCTGCCAGGTCACCGAGAAGTTTTTCATCCTCTTCAGTCCAGTCCTCCGGCTCTTTTTTATCGATTGCCTCAGTGTCCGCCAAAATTTTACGCTGCTCCTCTTTGAATCCGGAGATATCTCTCTTCAGCGCTTGCAGCTTGTCAAAGAGCTTCTGATCCTGACCCTCTTCAGCCAGCTGCTGCTCTTTGAGCTCCTGGAGCGATTTATCAGCAGTGACCGCGCCGAGAATCCGTTGCAGAGCGAAGATAATTTCACTCTGCTTGAGCACCACGTCGTTGAGTTCCGCCTGGCGGCGGTCATCCCCATAACCGGCGATCAGCGGCAATCGAAGGATCAGAGGGTGGGAGCGGGTGTTCTGAAGTTCGGTGATACTCTCGCTCAGCCCCTTGCGGATCTTATTCTTGCTGTGAAGATCGTGCGCCAGGCCCGCGCCGCGCACAATACGGTCATGCACCCCCTGCTGCCGCTGCTGTATAACCGCGGCGATCCGCTCCTTGCGATCCTTCTCAACGCGCGCGGCCACCCAATCGCGCAGGGCTTTCTGGGTGTCGAGCGCTTCGGTGAGCAGCGCGAAAAGGCGCACATAAGGGTCATCTTTGTCGCCGGTGATCATCTCTTTCGCAAGATCCGAAATATGGATGGTCAAGGGGGTCAGCACCACACCGCTTTGAACAGGCTCATGGTTGTCGTAAACCCGGGCCCAGAGTTTGTAAGATGCGTTACGGGCAAAGAGAGTTTCGTCGATCGCAAGTGCGCTAACCTCAGCGCGCTCGCGCTTGACGGTACGGTAGTTGATGCGCTTGATGAGCCTCTCCTCCTGATTCTGCATGATATACAGCTCCAGGGCGGTGATGCCAAAGTCATCGCGCTCCTCCAAGCTCAGCGTCAGGGTCTGACCAATGGCAGCCGCCACATTGAGCTCCCGGTTGAGGAAACGCACCTCGGGTATACGGTCGTTGATCATAGTCAAGCGGCACTGCCAGACCCCGGTGTGCATCAACCCGCGTTTATCCTTGACATCCAGCGCCAGGGTGGTGTTGGCTGTCATCTCAAAGGCGATTTCATCGGTTGCATTTGTGACAGGTTGGTTATCCTGAAAAAAGACGACCTGCTGCTCCGCGGAGGCGTTGCTCCTCACAGTCACGCGCGAGCCTTTAAGGAGTTCGATCTCGCGTTTGTGGGGGCCGACGTTCCACGGCTTTTCACCCGTATACTCCGGCGGAGTGACGGTCAGGATCAGCTCCTCCAGACGCGGACGCTGGATA
Organism: Kiritimatiellia bacterium; assembly: GCA_028686345.1. Taxonomy (GTDB): domain Bacteria; phylum Verrucomicrobiota; class Kiritimatiellia; order RFP12; family UBA1067; genus M55B167. Next base: position 4,603 of record JAQUCE010000161.1, on the reverse strand, counting down.
ACCGAGATGGTATGCCAACGGCTTTGATCATTGCCGTTGCGCAGGGCGTAGCGGGTTTTGCGAGAGAGATCGCGCAGTTCAAAGACAAAGCCATCGGCGCTGCCGCGCATGGGATAGAGCAGAGGAGCGCCTTCCTCCTGAATCAGGATCTCAAGCGCCGCGAGCGCGCGGCCATGCTTGGTGGCAGCCGCGGTGATGAGGCAAGGCGTACCTTCAATCAACTCTGTGTCGCCAGGCTGCACTGTAAACTGGGTGAAGTTCAGCGGCGTAACCGAGGTGGCTGGATGCAGGAAGCGCAGCCAGGCATTTTTGGCATGCGCTCCAAAGGGAACGAGATATGCCAGGCAGAGCAGCAGCGCACCGCCGCACCAGATGGCAGCGGGTTTCAAGCCTGCGTGCTGCCAGACCCGCTTCAACTTGAGCCCTTGGCAGGTTGCAGCAGCGGGGCCAACAAACAACTCTTTGATATAAGTAGGAACCGAGGCTGAACGATCAAAGTGCACCGCATTGATCAGAGAGTTGTCATCAATGCCGTAGCGTTGCTCCAGATAAACCGCCATCTTGGCACTGTCAACCGGCGCGCGCCAGTAAAGATAGAAGAGGCGGGCCATGCCGCTGAGAACAGCTGCTGCAAAGGCCGTGGCAACAACCGCCCGTGTCAAAGGCGTGAGGTTGAAAAGGTTGTCGGCTGCCAGCACAGCACAGGCAGCGGTCAGCAACCCCGCACCAGCCAGCAGGAGCAGGCGCAGAGTGAGACTTAGGCGGCGGTGCAGCGCCGCTTTAGTCAAGGTCGCGTATAAAGGTCCACGGTTCATTATCATCTCCTATTCGGATATCGAGCCTCCGCCCGAGGGGCACTGCTTCAAACAACGGGGTTGTCAGCAACTTGCGGTTTTTTTCGCCCCCCTGCTGTTTATGCCGTATCAGGATTGAGCGGCGGTCGATCTTCCACTCTGAGCCGGCCAGATGCCAGCTCCAGAGCTCCAGGTGCCACAGAAAGCCGCCGGGAGTCCATTTCTCAGCTTCATAATAGTCTGCCCGGCGTTTATATACAAGCACTTTCGCAAACTTGCGGTTCCCGCGCAGCCCTAGAATCCAGCGGTCGTTGAAAAAATCATCGGCCAGCGGAAACTTCAAGTTGATGCCAGCCAGATCCTCGGCCTGCAGCGGGTCGCCGCCTGCTTGAGGGGCGGGAGTGGCGTCGGAGATTCCGCAAAGCACATGGGTGTCGGTCAGCACGCAGAGGTCGTAGCTGCCGGGCAGGAGCGCACCGAAATCAAAGCTGCCATCCTTTGCAACCTTGGCAAAAACCGGCTGCTCGCGGGCGTTGTCCAGCGCAGACACAGAGATCAGTGCGCCAAACCCCTCCACCCTGCCACTGATGGACCCGCCACCTGCCACAGCATTAGCGGTCAGGCGGATGTTGCTCACATAAATGATATCATCCAAGAGCTCCTCTTTCGCGCCTTTGATCTGACGCGTAAGGAAGATCTTGCGTTTAGCGGCCTCGGATTTAAAATTGAAGGCAACTGAGATCAGATGTCCTGTGACAACACTGCCGCTCACCAGGGTGAGGGTGGTTTTAAAGTTTATCAAGGGATATTGTCCATCGAGGTAGACCTTATCAGCCTTGCCCGACTCTTTAAAGACCCAGGGACGCTCCATGGTGGCGCTCTCAACCAGCTGCTCAATGGCGACAATATCATCGAGGTTGAACTTCTGCTGGCGGTTGTCACCGAGTGCCACCATGGTCAAAGGGCGCGCGCCGATGAGGCTCAGTTCACCGGAGAACACAGCGCCATCAGAGTCGGTGATCACGGCCGGTGTGCTGCCAGCCGTGGCGGCGCACAGCGTCATCACGGCGGTAAAAGTCAAAATGTGCAATCTTGAATGTGGTTTCATAAATTCTCTCCGTCGCTCCGATTTCCAATCGAACAGCTGTTGCATCTTAACGACTTTCAGTCGGACAGTTGCGTAGGTCCGATTTCCAATCGGACAGTCACGTAGCTCCGATTTCCAATCGGACTGTCACGTAGCTCCGATTTCCAATCGGACAGTCACGTAGCTCCGATTTCCAATCGGACGGCTGTTGCGTAGGTCCGATTTCCAATCGGACTGTCCGATTTGGAAATCGGAGCTACGTCATCGTCGCATATTCGCCCAATCAGTGATACTTTGATATGCGCATCTGCTCGACTTCAACCCTTAAAAGGTTAGAAGATTAGAAGCCCGCTGCTTTATGTCATTTGCTGCTATTGCCTTCATGAAAGTACTCCCTTACGACTTAAAGTACTTTTAACAATACGCTTACGTGTGTTGTTTGTCAAAGCTAAAATCGATAAGCTAAAATCGTTTTACTGTTTCACATAAACCATTAAATGTGCCATTGCACAAAAAACGACAGATGCTATAATAATCAGCTGAACAGTTGTGTGGTGAGCATAAAGTAATTATTACAAGTGGGGAAGTCGGTCATGAATTATAACGAAGAGGAAACCCGTTTTCATCTGATCGACCCTTTATTGCGTTCCAAGGGCTATAATGATCCACTGTGGATTAAGATGGAAACACCCGCGCCGGTGGATCCGATCGGCACTAAGGGGCGTCGCCGCAAGGGTTCGGGTAGAACCGATTACCTGCTCTGTGTGCAGGCCGATGGGATGCCCCGTCCGCTGCCGGTTGCCGTGATTGAAGCGAAAAAAGAAGGTGCGGATCCTTTAGAGGGTATGCAGCAGGCCAAGGGCTATGCGGATTGTAAACGTTTCGATATCAAATATGTCTATGCCACAAACGGACACCTCTACGGCGAATATAACGGCTTTACAAGGCTGCAGACAGGAGCTCACCCATTAAAAGATTTTCCCTCGCATAGGGAGTTAACTAGCAGTTATGCGAAGGCCATGGGAATTGACCTGAGTGCACCCGACTCCAAAATGCTCTTTATGGCGGACAGTCCGGCCTGGTCGCAGAGTCGTTATTATCAGGATGCCGCTATCCGTGCAGCTTTCGAGAAAATCATCCGGTGCCGCAATGAAGGCATTCAGCCGCGCGTGCTGCTCAGTCTGGCAACCGGTTCTGGCAAAACCATTATTGCCACCAATCTGCTCTGGCGCCTGCATCAGGCGGAGCATCTGCCCAAACCAGCGTTGTTTATCTGTGACCGCGATGAGCTGCGGGGGCAGGCCTATAACAAACTCAAGGCGGCTTTTGGTGACAATGTGCGAGTGGTACAGAGTGTCCGGGGTCAGAATGCGGCCCGTAATGCCCGCATCCACATTGCCACCTACCAGACGCTTGGACTGGATGACGATGCGCAGGATTTTGCCTGTTTTCTAACTGAACACTATGAAGAGGATGCGTTCAGCGTGATTATCATTGATGAGTGTCACCGCTCCGCCTGGGGGCGCTGGTCAGAGGTGCTGGAACGCAACCCCAATGCCATTCATATTGGGCTAACGGCCACGCCGCGTCAGCTGCATGAATCGGAGAATGCAACGGTAGAAGATCGAGAGATCACCTCCAATAATTTCCTCTATTTTGGCGAGCCGGTTTATGAGTACACGCTGGTTGAAGCACAGGAGGATGGATATCTCGCGGCCTGTGAAATTGTAAAACGCAAGGCCAACATTGATAACTGCATTTTCACGCGGGATGATATTCTGGCAGCCAAGGCGGTCAATATCCGGACAGGAGCGCTACTCACTACGGACGATCTGCCCAAAGAGCAATATACCGGCAAAGATTTTGATGACAAGTTGTTTATTGAACTGCGCACTCCGGCCATGTGTGAGGATCTCTTCCAGCAGCTCTGCCTGAATGGCGGGCCTGAACAGAAGGTCATCATATTCTGCACCCGTGAAATACACGCCGACCGCGTGGCCATGAGAATGAATAACCTCTATACCAAGTGGTGTACAAAGCATGGAAAAGAGCAGACCGATCTCTATGCCTTCAAATGTATGGGCGGGGCTAACAAAGGGGCGGATTTTATTGAGCCCATGCGCGGTTCCGGCTCACGGGCCTTTATCGCCTGCACAGTGGATCTGCTGGAGGCCGGGGTCGATATTGAGCGTCTGAACGCTGTTGTCTTTTTCCGCTATCTGGAGTCGTCGATAAAATTCTATCAGATGGTCGGGCGCGGAACACGCATTCATGAGGAGACCAAGAAGTATAAATTCTGGCTCTACGATTATACGGATGTGACCCGCCTTTTTGGAACCGACTTCATCACCCCACCGCCGCGCTCCGGTGGCGGAAGTGGCGGCGATGATGGCGGTGAGAGACCAGAGCCGCCGGAGCTATCCCCAACCGTAGCGGAGATGGGCGGTCAGTCGGTGAAGGTGCATGGAGAAGGGCGGTTTATTGTGATCAGCCGGGATGGCAGGGATAGTTTTATCACAACTGAGGAGTATCGCAGCCGAGTTGTGAAACGTGTACTGAGCGAGGCCTACAGCATTGAGGAGTTCCGTCAGCTGTGGATTGAGCAGAAGCGGCGGCGGGCGTTGATAGAGCATCTGCTTGCCGAGCACTACAACCCCGAAATAGTCCGTGATTTTGAAAACATGGGCGGGTACGATCTCTACGATGTTTTTGGTCACTTCGG
>JAQUCE010000160.1 GCA_028686345.1 Kiritimatiellia bacterium | reverse complement strand
GATCTTGTGATAAGGGTATTTCAAGCGATTAGCGACCCCGCGCATCCGTCTTCGTCCCGCAAGCGGAACTACGCCGGGACAAGTGGCGGGGATGAAATACCCTTATCCTTTCGCGGAGATTCGCGGGTAAAAAAATCTGAGAACTCTACTCTGTGCGGCCTCTTTAAGAGATTGGACTGAATTAAGGAGAGCATAGCCCGTGTTGCGTACGAGAGAATCGGCTGAGCGGTCGATTTTAGCCCGTTCTGTAGCTCATAATCGAGTTCGAGGGTTGTGGACGAGTATACAAAGATGTTGGTTGAAATCGGGGATATCGCTGATAGCTGTTGGCCAAGGCGGTTGTAGGTGTAGGCGACAGCCGGGGTTTCATCGTTGTAAACCGCGTTTGTGAGTGCTCCCGCGAAATCATAGGCGTAGTCGGTGATTATGCCGCGCGCCCAGGTGCGGCGGGAGAGCTTGCCGGATGGGGTGTAGGTGTATTCGGGGCCGTGGCTATCGGAATAGAGCTTGTTTGTTAGTAAGCCGGTGGGTTCGTCGTAAAGCCAAGTTGTGATGTCCAAGACAGACACAAGGCCTGCCTGTACGGCGGCTTGATGTGATGAGAGGGTTTCTCCTGCGGGGAGCTATGTCAGCAGGTTGAGGTTTCGCAAACATTCATTTCTGGTGATTGCCATGGCGATCATGCGGTTCTGATCGTCGCATTCGTAGGCGACGGGATAAGCGTTGCCGTAGGTTGCAAGAACCTGGCCTTCGGGCGAATATGCGGTATAGGAAACTCTGAAGTCCTCGTTGTTCACAGGACTGTTACTAACGGACTTCCCTGCTGGAAACTAGTACAAAGCATGAATCAACCTTGAACAGGGGCAGCATGCAACTCTAAACCAAGTGCCTGAACAACTTTAAGAATTGTATCTAAACTCGGCATGCGATCCCCAGACAGAGCTTTGTATAAGCTTTCTCTCGACAAACCGGTATCACGGGCTATCTGCGTCATTCCTTTTGCTCTGGCTATATCACCGAGAGCCTTAGCGACAAATACCCCGTCTCCTTGCGCCTCTTCCAGACAAGCCTCAAGGTATGCGGCCATTTCTTCTGGTGTCCGCAGATGTTCAGCGACATCATATTTTGTTGTTTTTGTCTTGCTCATAAAATTCTCCTAAAGATTGTGGGCCAGTTGTAACGCTCTCTTAATGTCTCTGGCCTGCGTATTCTTGTTTCCGCCAGCCAATAATATTACGACAACATCACCCTGTTTCTTAAAGTATACTCTGTATCCTGGACCATAATTGATTCGCAATTCCGATACTCCTTCTCTAACCGGTTTAGCATCTCCAGCATTTCCCTGTGCAAGACGTTCAATTCTTGCTTGGATACGTGCACGGGCGCGCATATCATGTAACCCGTCGAGCCACTTAGCAAATGTGTCAGTTTTGCGAATTTCAAACATGCCAACAGTGTAGCCTAAAGGATACAGCAAGTCAATCCCGAATTGTTAATTAAACTGGAACGCCCCGTGACCAGTTGGTGTCACAACACCGGTTGAGCTGATTGTTTTTGCCTGAAGGCCGGCAAGGGTTATGGAGGCGTTGGTCAGGGTTGAAGCCGGTGTTGAAGAAAGGCCAATTGAGAATTTCTGATCGCGGTTGAGCAGCTGCAGCGAAGTTGATTCATTGCCGCGAATGTCGGTGGTTTTTATCTCGTTCATTATAAAACAACAAACGGAATCTATCCAGCAAAGACAATATTTCATGCAGTTTTTCACTCTCCTAAAACTCCTTTCGACCTATAAACACTGCATCATTTTCTTTTTTCATGCACGAGCGAGTTTTTTAGATCCTGCGAGCATAACTTAACAATTCATATCGATTCTATAACGATCGAAGATTGCATCCAATGACAACAAACGCATATTTTCAACAACACTCTGCGCAAATATCAGTCTATCAAATGGATCTCGATGAAAAAACGGAAGCTCAGCCGACTTTAAAACATGTGTCTCGACAATGGGTAAAAGGGCAAGATCTTCAACGTTTTCAAGCTCCTGCAGCCAAAACTTCAACCCTTTTTTTAAGTGTAGCTTTCCTAATGAAAACTTTATCGAAACCTCCCATATTGATGCCATGCTTATAAACTTCTGATTCTTTTCATCAAGAATCAAATTCTTTACCTCTGTACTCAGACGCTGATCTTCACGTTGAAAGCACAAAACTATATTGGTATCTAACAAGAGTTTCATTCCATATAGTCCTTGAAATCATCCAAAGGAGCATCAAAATCAGCAGAAACTGTCATATCGTTTTTCCAACTACCTAGCAAATCACTCATTCTAATTTTCATTTTTGAATCACCGGAGCTATTCGGCTCAATTTGCGATTGGCAGATAAAAACATCAAGCTCTTTATTTAAAAATTCTTTTGGAACTTGAAACGTTATAAATCCATTCGAAGATTTTATTTTTTTGCGCAAAGTTAACATATGCATACCTCTAAAGTTTTTACATCGTCTTCATTATAGCAAAAAAACCAAATAAACAAACAACCCAATATTTTCAAAAACTATAAGCACTGTCAACGCGCTATCCCCTCGCGGAAGATCAACGCATCTGCATGTGCGGCCACGCAGGCAGGCCTGCCTGCGTGCGAAGCACAGACAGGTGACTCGGGGCCAATGTGCCTCGATACGCCTTCACACTGTAAGACTCTTTCATTCTCTACTCTCCACCGGTTTTAAACGGCGCTTTCTGGATAACCCCGTTATGGCCCTTGTTCATGAAATAAAATGTTTCTTTTAGAAAAAAATTAGTTTGACTTGTACCGCTTAAAATATATTCACACAGCAAAGACCCGTTATTATTTAGAGTAAATTCCAATATGTTTGATCCGTAAAACCTACATCTTGAGCCTTTTTGCGCCATAAACTGTTCTAACTGTTCTTGTCGAATCGGCCAAGTGGATTTATCATTCTTGTATTCTAAAACGGAAACATATATTAATTCTACCATCCCCGTGGCTGTATCAACTTCCGTCAAGAATGGCTGCTCTAGTTGCGAGATAGGATTTCGCATACATCCAACTACAACTAATAAAATAACAAATACATATAATTAGCTCGAGACTATTGTTCGTTCTATAATTTTGTCTAACCCACATTTCAATTCTATTAAATTAATCATTTTCACAACACTCCGCAATCTTTTTTTACGTACTGAATACGCATTAGCAGTAATAACCCCGCACGCACTGCACTCACACTCACTCACAAAAAATGGGATAAATCGTGCCAGAAACTGATCCCTCAATCTTCAACGACACATCTGCAGAAATTGGACCAATTTCACAGCATTTTGGAAGATCCTTACAAGTGTCTTCAGGAATTTTAGGGCTTATTTGTTATTCGGAGATTCCATGATGGTAAGTAAGGTCTTGATACGCCCCACCGCAAATGTAATGAGCGTCTCTCCGGGATTGGCAGCGAGATTGCCAAATGCAAAATCGAGGCCAGAGGTCTCTGCTCTGTCAACAACTGACTTGCTCAGGACGCGTCGCAGTGCTGAAGCTTGGGCTAATGGTTCCTTGTCCGTCAGTTTACTGTCTCCAAGGAACTCCCACAGTATCTCGATGGCGCGGAAAAGACGAGGCCATACGAGCGACCGGGGGCATTCCTCACCCAGGAGCAGTTCACGCCAGGTTCCCGGAACCAATTTATGCTCGCGTCGACGTCCTTCGACACGAGACACAAGGAAGCCGGAGCCACGCATCTCGGCCAGCGCCTTCGATATCGTCAGAGGAAAGTAATACGCATCCCGAGCCAATGAGCTCGGGGAGCCCTGCTCATTCAGCAACAAATAGGCAATGATCTCACAACGAGCGTTCACCCCAAAAAAGGCGCGCAGACGAAGTATTAAATTAGGCACAAGTTCAGCCCGGAACACCTGTGCCACCCCACGGGCCTCGTATGGGTCTCTCTTAAGGCCATGCCCCGCAAAGAGCTTGTCAGGTTGCCTTACAATCGGCATAGGTGTTCCATCTTTCAGAAAAAACAGTGGCACAGGCTGGCATGCATCATCCCTTGATATGACCGTTGTTGCCCACTTCGCAGCCGAAACAGAATCACTCACTGTAGCTGCAACTGCCCTAAGAACCTGTTCACCCGCGAATTGTTCAGTTGCTATGATCCGCTTCAGTCGCTGGACGTTGATTAGCTGACCATTGAGTTCCATCCACTCGACCATCCCATCAAAAAGGCGGGCATCATACCGTCCAACAGTACAAGTCAGCAACAATAGAGCCTCCGGATCAATCGGAGAACCGTACCACTGAGTTCCATGACCAGCAACGCCAAAAGCACTCCACTGCCGCCACAACAAGTCGAGTATTCTGTCACGGAACTCAGATCTAAAGTCTGTCAGCAACGTTTTCATATCCTAACTCCTTGAGCATACGTTTGAGTACCATCGAGAACCCATCGGACACATCGTGTGTCATACACCACCGACTAGCATCTTCTAACTCATCAGGTGTCGGATTTAAAGATCGTAAGTCCTCAATATGGTAGCCACCACGATCGACTGAAGCATAGAGCTTGAAATGAATTTGGTCGAAGCGACCAATAAAATGAACGATCAAAAGATCATTATAGGACTCCGAGGTCAGTCGATCAATGAACCCATCAGGTAGTCCCATCTGGAACAATCCGCCCTCTCCACTACTAGGACCATTGTTCAGCCAGTTCGGGGCAAGCGCCAGATCCTCAGCAACCTCCTGAGCTGCCTGACAGAGTGATGGCGGCAGCGGGGCCGGTGAAATTAGCACTCCCGCTCTAATCAATGCAACAATATCAACATCCTTGGTCGTACGGGGCACCATTCCCGTAAGAATGAGGGCCGACCCACCGCATACCACAATCTGCACACCATCAGCACCATTCTCATCCAACCTAATTGCGAGAGACCTCATAGCGAGATCGAGCGTGGATCTATTCAAATATTTTTCCATCACACATACTCCTTGTATCTATAATCAATACAAAGAGTACACCCATAATGCAGTCTAAGTCAAATGCAAACACATGCTAAATGTCAAAAAGTCCAAACGCCTCGGCAGTCTGCTCAATTTCTGTTATTGTCAAGCCTAGTAAACTTTTTTCTTTCTTTAGCACCGCCGAGCTAGTGCGCGGTTCGCTTTCTCGCATCAAAATTCGGTTGTTCCCCTAAAATTCGCCAGAAATTAATCCTGCAAAGACGAAATTTCACGCATCTCTCCTTCTACTGAAACCCCTCTCGACCCTATAAACACTCTCAACGCTTCGCTATCCCCTCGCGGAAGATCAACGCATCTGCCTGTGCTGCCACGCAGGCGACTCGGGGCCAATGTGGCGCGCTACGCCTTCATTGTAAGACTCTTTCATTCTCTACTCTCCACCGGTTTTAAACGGCACTTTCTGGATGACCCTGCAACCGATCCTTTTAAGGAGTTTAGCTTGGTGCGATCATGATGCAATCCTAATATTGTTTGCCACCTGTACCGTTTTTCCTCACGGCCATACTTTTCGACCTTCTGCTTCAATAATAGAACGCCCCGGTCTACTTTTGTTACAATCTATGAAAAACAGAGAATAAAAGTTTGTCTTTTTTCCATTCTTTTTAACAAGTGCTATTTGTAAATTATTTTTATGATCACATGATGCCAGTGGCGAAATATCTCTATGAAAATGGTGATATTCATTAAAACTCAGAGATGGTGTGCTTTCTTTTAAAAGGTCTAAATTAGAATCAGTTTCAATTTTTGCCACCTCTTCACCTTCATGATAAAAAGCAATATGTGTGAAATCGGGATACTTTTTTGCATAAACATAATCGATTGACAAGTAAGCATAATCTCCATTCTGACTGCTATGATCAACATATTTAGCGTAAAATATGACCCCATGAAGGAGTTCATCTCTTCCCACATTTTTAACAACTTCGAGACTTTCTACCGCTCTATGATACGCGCTGCTTTCGGGCCAATCTTGATATCGTTTTACGTCATCTTTTATAGAAACAACAAGGTTTGCATACAATTCTTCATAGCTATCCTCACATCCAAGAATCGCAAAACATGATGCATAAATCCATATAGCATAAGACAATTTGCTACTTTTCATCTAGTGCCTCCATCGCCTCATACATACACTTGAAAGATACTCGAGCGAAATCATCAGCTGTTTTAAGCCAATTACTTTGATCATCGTTAGGCGGCATACCATTGGTTGTCTCTATGCGGCACTCATGCCATTTGTCTTCCTTCATTCCCCAAGTTTGATAACAATCCCTCTTCCAGCACTTTTTCTCTTGATCGCACTTCTTATATTCTAATCCAACCATTACCTTGAATCCGCTAGCTTCTCCATACATCTTAACAAAAAGATCATTGAGTGAACCCAAGTGATCACGAGGTATTACGTCTTTACCAGCAAGTTGTTTAATTAAAACAATGAAACTTGACTGTAATATCTGACCGGGATTGCTACCCAACATTTGCAGTAGCTCAGCCGCAACACCTGAGTCGGAGCTACTAGCAAGAGCGTCTAATATAGCAAATCCCTTTTCAATCGTAGCAGGATTACCTCTTACTCCCTCTCTAGGCCATGGCCTGACATCAATTTTAAGGTAAGCTATATCATCCTTTTTGCAGTCGTCTTTACAATTCCAGAAGCTCATCCCCAGCAAATCCCAACGACCAACAGCATTGTTCCCCACAAATCCATACAGCATCACCCCGCCCCGTTCCTCAATCGGGTCTCTGGAGAGCCACCGTCCCATGCGCGGTTTATACTTCCGTAACTCATACTCACTCAGCCCCGTTACCGCGCACCACGGCTTGGTACTGAAACGGTGAGTGAAGGAAGCGGCGAGGTCGCCACTCTGCAAGGTCAGTTCGCCGAATGGAGAGTACTCGTAATGGGCGGAGATGTTACCATTGGTGCTTACGTACTCCGTTACATTTCCATTGGCATCAAATGCGGAGAAATAGGGCGTGCCGTCTTGAATTTCGGCCAACAGCCCGCCGACACCACCAGCTTCTTGGAGACTTTCGCTCAAATCCAATCCCCAGACGAAGGAGTTTGTATATGTGTGGTTTTGTGAGTATGCCAGGATCTGGATGATATTAAAGTTGTCCCAGAGATACCGGCGAGCAACATCGTTAATTGTCTTGGTCACCATGCGCCCTTGATGATCGTAGGTGTAGGTCACGACAGCTGTGTCGTTCGAGGCTTGGATCAATCGGTTTTCTCCATTCCACACGTATTGCCAACCGTTGAAACTTGCGAGCTTTCCATCAAGATCGTGAACCGGCATGGCTGCGATCCCACCAGTGATGTTGGTGTACTGATTAAGGCCGTTAGCAGCATACACATTGGTCGTTGTCAATTGTCCATTGTCAATTGTGCATTGATCCCGGTTACCTATCGGATCGTAGGCGTAACTGTATGTGTTGGTTCCCATGTTTGCGTTTATCACCTCTGAAAATGCATTATACCCGAAGGTGTTCGCTTCAGTCGAGCCGCGATTGATGTAATAATCGCTGCGGGCTGTGCGACGGCCAAGGGTGTCGTTGGTGTAGTCAAAAGAGCTGACCACTAAAGGCGCTAAACCCACGGAATTTGTGATGGCGGTGATCAGATCTCGGTTGAGCTCGTAGAAACGGGATACGGTTAAAATGGTAGAACCGGTTGAAGAGGTTGAAGCGGTGTAGCCGGAAAGGATGTCGCTGCCTGGTAAATAACTATAATCAAATTCATTTGTAACCATCAGGCTTTGCTGCGCTACGCCCTGACAAGCAGAAAGCACAGAAATGAATTGACCAAGATTGTTATACCCATAAACGATTTCCTTGACCGGATTTACAGGATCAACAGGATTATAAAGAGCATAGCCGGTGTTGCGTCCCAGGTCGTCGGTTGAGCGGTCTATTTTAGCACCGTTCTGGAGCTCGTAATCGAGTTCGAGGGTTGTGGGCGAATACACAAAGATGTTGGTTGAAACCGATGTTGTCGCCGAGAGCTGCTGCCCGAGGCGGTTGTAGGTGTAGGCGACTGCCGGAGTTTCATCGTTGTAAACCACGTTTGTTAGTGCTCCCGCGAAATCATAGGCGTAGTCGGTGGTTATGCCGCGTGCCCAGGTTCGGCGGCTGAGCTTGCCTTCAGACGTGTAGGTGTAGGAGGGGCCGTGGCCATCGGCATACACTTTATCCGTCAACAGTCCGGTTGCGGTATCATACACCCACTTTGTGATGTCGATCTTATCACTTGCGG
>JAQUCE010000159.1 GCA_028686345.1 Kiritimatiellia bacterium | reverse complement strand
TCGTGGCTGAAATTGAGGGTAGCAAATCAGCCACGCAGGCGAGTCAGCCGCATAGCGACTGACCTCCTTCCGCGCTTACTCCAATTGGCAAGACGCGGAATAGAAAGTCGTCCGCTATGCAGGCGACCGCGGGTGGCACGCGAGTGATCCGGGCACGCACTCTGGTCAGCCGCGCCTGCGGTTGACGATGGCGGCGACGATGCTGGTGGACGAGCCCACGCCTGATCCCAATCGTCTGCCAACATCCTCGCACATCATCGTCAACCGATGTCGCTTTATGAGCGGCATATGTCGTTCATCGAGCGCGTTGAATAGCAACTTTTTTAGAGTTGTACATATCCGCTCCATTTGCTAATCTTGTGCCATGAAATATTTAAACGATTTTAGTTTATCGAGCAGAGCAGAAGTATTCAGCGTTAGGCGAATCGTATCAGGGCTCCTCACAATTGCAGTTCTAACGGGCTGGTGCTCTCCGGTGCACGCTGACACTGAGAGTGGATTTACTTTTGACCTAAAAAACGGGGAGAGACTGGACATACTTGACAACAACAAGATTGTCGGGCGTTTCATGCTGGCATACGATGTTTCAACCAAGGAACGGAAGCACGAGACCTACAAACCCTATCTGCACATCTTTGATGCCCGGGGCACAGCGCCGATCACCAAAGGGGCTGGCGGCGAATTCACCCACCACCGCGGCATCTTTATCGGCTGGAACAAGATCGGCTGCAACAAGAAAAACTACGACCGCTGGCACATGTCAGGCGGTGAGCAGGTTGTTCAAGGAGCGCCCCTGACCAATATCAGCGCGGACGCCGCGACAATCACCGCGACCGTGCACTGGAACGACGAGGCAGGCCAGCCTCTGCTCGTGGAGAAGCGCACGATGACCTTCCGCCGCGCCCCTGCCCCGGCCTATGCCCTGATCGACTTCCAAGCGGATCTCACAGCCAAGGCGGGTGATATCACGCTCGACGGCGACCCTGAACATGCCGGCATCCAGTTCCGACCTGCCAACGAGGTGGATCGCGCCAAAACCACCTATCTCTATGCAGGCGAAGCTGTGAACCCCCACCAGGCCAGGGATCTGGCGTGGATAGGAGAGACCTTCACCTTGAAAGGGAGCAGCTACAGCGTTGTCCAAATGAACCATCCGGACAACCCCGCCGGGACACGTATTTCGGCGTACCGCAACTACGGACGGTTCGGTATGTTCCCGACTGCCTCCATCAAAGCCGGTGAAACGCGCACACTCCGTTACCGCTTCCTGGTGGCTGAGGGCGTCATGCCGCCCCTCGAAGTAATTCAGAGCCTCTGCAACGCATTCACCGGACGCGCCGACCCGGTTCCGCCCGTGACCGCCAAAGCAGCCGAATAGAAGTTTTATTGAACGTTTTATATTCACATAACCAAACAAAGCAAAGGACACATATGAACCGCATCAACATCGCCTCGCGCCGCACCTTCCTCAAGAGCACTGCGGCTGTTTCAGCACTTTCCGCTTTTCCTTTTATCCGGGCGTCAGCTCAAGGCCAGGCCACACCCAACGAAAAGGTCAACCTAGCCTGCTGCGGCATCGGCAATCAGGGCAAAAACGACATCAACACCCTGTACAACACTGGTTTGTGCAACATCGTCGCGCTGTGCGACACTGAGATCAACGACACCTCCTCCAAAGCCCGCGTGGGCGATATCCTGAAAAAATTCCCGAATGCGCCGCGCTACACCGATTTTCGTAAGATGCTCGACAAGCACGACAAAGAGATCGATGCTGTGCTCATCGCCACACCGGACCACTCGCATTTCGTGATCACAATGGAAGCCATGCGGCGCGGCAAGGGTGTCTTTGTTGAAAAACCGCTGGCGCAATCCTTTCACCAGCTCGACCTGCTCATGGCCGCCGAACTAAAATACAAGGTGGCCACCCAAATGGGCAACCAAGGCCACTCCGACGGCAACTACTTTCAGTTCAAGAGCTATGCCGAGGCAGGGATGATGAAGGGCATTACCAAATTCGTCGCACACATGAACGGCGGGCGGCGCTGGCACAAATGGGGCGGCGACGTTAATAAGATCAAGGCCGCAATCGTCAAGCAGGACAAGCCCGACTTTATGGACTGGGATACCTGGCTGGCACACGTGGCTGAGCGCGACTACACCCCGCAGTACCTCAATGGCGACTGGCGCTGCTTCTACGACTTTGGCAATGGGGCGCTCGGCGACTGGGGCGCGCACATTCTGGACACTGGACACGAGTTTTTGAACTGGGGACTGCCAACCTCAGTGGAGCCAATCAAAATGACTGGCTGGAATCCAATCACCTTCCCGATGCAATGCACCCTGCTCTTCAAGGTACCGGCGCGCGGCGAAGGTCTGCCCGCCTGCGATGTCTTCTGGTATGAGGGGCAGAACAACTCCCCTGAACTGCCCGATGGCTTTAGCGCCACGACCGTCAAAACCGACGCGCCAGCCTCTGGCGGTGGTTCAGGGTTCGGCAAAGACCTGCCTCCAGGCAAGGAGATCTACGGCGACGGCTTTGTTTTCAAAGGCGGCTCGCATGGCTCAACGCTCTCCGCGATCGGGCCCACTGCGGATGCGGTGAAGGCCAAACTGCCGCAGTACCCCAAGAGCCCTTCGAACCACTACAAGAACTTCCTGCTTGGCGTGAAAGGGGCAGAAGAGTGCCGTTCGCGCTTCTCGGTCTCAGGACCACTCAGTCAATTCATGAACCTCGGAGTGATTGCAACCCACGTCAACGCCAAGATCGACTTTGACCTCAAGACCCGCAGAATCACCAATCATCCCGTGGCTGATGCCCTGCTCAAGATCGGCGAACCCCCGCGCAAGGGCTGGGAAGAGTACTTCAAGGTCTAAGAACAGTTAGTTGTTCTTTCCAAAAAGTTGTCTATCGGACTTTAGCCCGGCTTGTTACTCAACCATCCACCGCATAGCGGCGGATATACTTGCCGGCCATCCACCGCATAGCGGCGGATATACTTGCCGGCCATCCACCGCATAGCGGCTACTAAACCGATCGGCAAGGATTGCAACCAGCTTGCATTACAAGAATTACTGATTTACCGGCTTTGCACAGCAATTCTAATTATGGCCGAAGACACGCTAAAGCATGAACTACATACCCCGGAAACCGTATGTAGTTCACGCTTTAGCGTGTTTTCTGAACATGTACGCGGTCATAATTAGAATTGCTGGGCTTTGCAACTTTCCCCTTGTTTTCCGTCCGCCTAGATTGTATTATTTTTGATTGCCATCACAGAATATTATTTTAACCCAGGAGCGCAATTAATGAAAGAAGCCGCATACAACGCCTATACAACTGCTCAACGACAGTTTGACGAAGTCGCCAACATTATTGATTTAGAGCAACCGGTCCGTGAACTCTTGCGTCAGCCAAGCCGCGAGTTTCACTTCACCATCCCGGTGAAAATGGATGACGGGACAACTCAGGTTTTCAACGGCTACCGCATGCAGCATAATGACGCGCGCGGCCCAGCCAAAGGCGGTATCCGCTTCCATCCCCATGAGACTGTCGATACCATCCGCGCGCTGTCCATGTGGATGACCTGGAAATGCGCTGTGGTTGATATCCCTCTCGGCGGCGGCAAGGGCGGCGTGATCTGCGATCCGCACAATCTCTCGCTCGCCGAGCAGGAGCGGCTCTGCCGCGGCTATATCAGACAACTGGCAAAGGTCATTGGCCCCACACTGGACGTGCCCGCCCCGGATGTGATGACCAATGGGCAGCACATGCTGTGGATGCTGGACGAGTTTGAGACCATTCATGGCGGACGCTTTCCCGGCACGATCACGGGCAAGCCGGTTGGCATGGGCGGTTCACTGGGCCGTACCGAGGCAACCGGCTACGGGGTGATTTACAGCCTGCGGGAGGCCTTGAAGGTGCTGAACCTGGATATCGCTAAAACAAGCGCCAGCCTGCAAGGCTTTGGGAATGTGGCCGAGTATGCCGCACGCTTGTATACGCAGCTGGGCGGTAAAGTCATTGCGATCTCATGCTGGGACAACCAGGATAAAAAGGCGGTCACCTTCCGCAAGGTTGATGGCTTGGATATCAACGCCATGGTCAGCATCAAGGATACTTTCGGAACCATCGACAAAGTCAAAGCGCAGCAAATGGGATGCGAGCTGCTCGACGGCGACCAGTGGCTGGCACAGGATGTCGATATTCTACTGCCCTGCGCGCTGGAAAATCAGCTGACACCTGCTACTTTCACGAAAATCAGCGCGGAGGTGAAGGTGATCTGCGAGGGTGCGAACGGCCCAACAACACCTGATTGCGATGAGCTGATCAAGGCCAAAAACATCTATCTGGTCCCGGATTTTCTGTGCAACGCCGGCGGTGTCACGTGCAGCTACTTTGAGCAGGTGCAGTGCAATACCAATTACTTCTGGTCAAAAGAAGAGGTTTTGGAAAAGCTGGACTTCAAAATGACCACAGCCTTTCGCGCTGTGCATAATCTGGCCCAGGAAAAAGGGCTGTATATGCGTACAGCCGCTTATGTGATTGCCATCAACCGTGTGGCGCAGGCTGTCAAGCTGCGCGGCTGGGTTTAAGCCACCTGCGGGGGCAGTGCGCTTCGTTTTTGCAACCACCCAGTGGTCACCTTTTTGCCAGCACCAAACAACAGCCAGCATCCGCCGTATGCTTTACCTTTTAATCTCGTCATTGCGACCACTGTGTGGTCGCAATAATCTTTTCAACCCAGCGGCGCAAGCCGCTGCAGCACAACCTCGCGCATGGCAGCCTTAGGCGCAACGCAGCCGGTCCAGCACTCAAACTGGATCACAGCCTGATTGACGAACATCTCCAGCCCGCTCACCGTTGTCAACCCCCTGCTTCTCGCATCTGAGAGCAGCTTGGTTGACAGCGGGTTGTACACAATATCCATCACCCCCAACCCAGGGTGCAGCAGCTCAGCGGGAACCACGCTCTGCTCAACATGCGGGTGCATGCCCACCGGCGTGGCGTTGATCAGGATGGTGCTCTCCCCCACCACACGGGCGAGCGTCGCATCATCAATCAGCACCCCCTCCACATTCACACCGCTC
The DNA here is from genome assembly GCA_028686345.1 of Kiritimatiellia bacterium. Taxonomy (GTDB): domain Bacteria; phylum Verrucomicrobiota; class Kiritimatiellia; order RFP12; family UBA1067; genus M55B167. The sequence continues at coordinate 3,215 of JAQUCE010000159.1, read as the reverse complement.
CGCTCCGCCAGATCGCGCGTGAGCCTGGCCAACTCCTCCGGAATCACGCCCATCAAAGTCAGCCTCGCGGGTCTGGCGTTGAACGCCAGATCAAAGGCAATGGCGCGGGCCGCCCCACCGGTTCCAATCACGACCACGCGTCCCCCGGCAGGCTGCAAACCATTATCGAGCAGCGCCTGACGGGCGCCGGGACCGTCACTGCCCAATCCGCGCAAGCACCCGTTGTTGTTAATGATCGTGTTGATCGAGCCAATGCCTTGATCAGCCTCGGAGATCTCATCCACGCAGGCAACCACCTCCACCTTATGCGGAATAGTGACACTCAAACCCCTGAAATTCTCCATTGCCCGCATGCCGTCAAGCACCCGCGCCACCCTCCCGGGTTCCACCCGGAACGCCAGGTAGACATAGTCCAGATTTAACTCAGTAAAGGCGCGGTTGTGCAGGGCCGGACTCATGGAGTGCGCGACAGGATTGCCAATAATCCCGCACAGCTGCGTTGAAGGCGATAGGGTGGCGATTGATCTCATAACTTATCTCCATTTTAAGACAGCAATATTCTATCAACTAACCGTCATTTACGCAACCGCCGATCTATCAACGCAGGTAAGCGGATTCAAACTACGAAACGCGCGAATGCTCTCCCTTCTTTCCATCCACCGCATATCAGCGGACATACTGAAAGCAGCACAGTATATCCGCTGCCTGTGGCTGGTGAAAGAGATAAGGATTGAGATTAGGATTGGGACAAGGATGGGTCCAACGACAACATGTTTTTAAGGAGCAACATGTTTGATCTTCTCTTTGAATTGTTCAGGCCGGAGGTTTTCAATATCCGCATCCCGGCGTGTACGGAAACTGATCGCTCCCTGTTCATGCATGAGAGTCGCCATGGAACCTTTGAAGTCGATTCTGCCTAGACCGCTAATAAAGCCATTGATAACAGTCGAAAACTTTTGTATAAGTGTGTTTATGCGCTGTACCTCTATTGATGTTAATTTAGAAAAGAATATTATAAGAGGGTTTCAGCGCACTTTAAAGGTTTGAAGGGGCGCGATTTTCTGGTTAAACATGACAAGTATGATTTACAGACACAAGGTGATTGCAGGTACTTTTTTCTGTGCACTGCTGTTGCTTTCAGCGTGTAGAATAAGCGGGGAGAGGAGTTTGATGACGGTCAAGGAAAGAGCGGTGACAAGCAGGGCTCAGGGACACACTCTGACAAATATCGGCGTGTGGTCACCGGACAGCGAATGGCTGATTTACGACCTGCGCGTCAAGGAGGGTGTTTTTTCAGGCACGCGAATTGAACGGGTCAATGTTGAGTCCGGCGCAGTGCAGCTGCTGTATGAGTCGGGTAACGGCGCATGCTGCGGGGTGGTCACCTGCTCGCCGGTTGCGGACAGGGTGGTTTTCATACACGGGCCGGAGAGGCCCACCCCGGACTGGGAGTATGGCGCGTATCACCGCTATGGCATGGTGGTGGATATGGGTCAGCCGGGCCGCGGGGTGATTGCGGATGCGCGTGACCTGACAGAACCTCTGACACCCGGCGCGCTGCGCGGCGGAACACACGTACATGTCTTCAGCGGCGATGGAGAGTGGATCAGCTTCACCTACGAAGATGCGCTGCTGGCAGGGAACAGCCGGGAGCTGGACAGAGAGCATATCAATCTGCGTAATGTGGGGGTCTGTGTTCCGGCAGGGCCGGTCACGGTCGGGAAGGATCACCCCCGCAACCATGACGGTGCCTACTTCACAGTACTTGTAACCAGGACAACCGCCAATCCAAAGCCCGGCTCAGATGAGATCAGCAGGGCCTTCAGCGACGGCTGGGTCGGCGTGGACGGCTACATCAAAGCTGACGGCACCTGTCAGAGAAAGGCGATTGCCTTTCAGGGCCATGTGCGCGATGCGGGAGGCGCGACCATGGCCGAGGTGTTTATTGTCGATCTTCCTGACAACCTGACAAAGGCGGCGCCAGGTTATCCGTTGGAGGGAACAACGACAACCCGTCCGAATCCACCGGCTGGAGTTGTGCAGCGTCGTCTGACCTTCACCGCGGAGCGCAAGTATCCCGGTTTGCAGGGTCCGCGCCACTGGCTGCGCAGCTCACCGGATGGTTCGCGGATAGCATTCCTTATGAAGGATGACGGCGGCGTGGTTCAGCTCTGGACAATCTCGCCCAAGGGAGGCGCCCCTTGCCAGATAACCCGTAATCAGTGGGATATTCAATCCGCCTTTTCCTGGAATCAGGATGGGAGTTCCGTCGCATACGTCATGGACAACAGCGTTTTTGTAACAGATGTTGGCACAGGCGCGAGCCGTCGGCTAACTGGCCGAAGCGCTGGCAAAACAGCGCCGACGCATCACTGCTGCGTATTCTCGCCTGACAACACAAAAATCGCTTTTATGCGCCCTGATCCCGAGCGAGACGATGGAGGGTGTGCGCTGTTTGTGGTTGATGTGTTAGACTAAGAGGCTAAGAATAATTCGGCTGCGCCGAATTATATGATTCCGCCCCGCGGAATAGCAATAGTGAGGGCTGATTTATAAATTGCCCGATTCGGGGAAGTTGCGGGGGAAGAGGGTGATCCACGTCTCCTGATTTCTAATCGACACCTGTGTTCGGCTGACTGCTATACTTGTGCAAGTAATCAGGAGAACCCCGAAGGGGTGTATTCACCTTGGCCCGGGGCAAGCGAAGCGAAGCCCCGGTAAGTAAGAAGTTAGATTTGTGGCCTGAAAGGTCACCTTAAAATCGTGGTTGAGGTGTCCTTTCAGGACACGTAAATGCGGGGTCGGATACCCAGGACGTTGTCCCGGGCTATGGTGAATCCGGCCCGTTGGGCCGGTAATACTAATGATCCTAATCAAACAACGGCTCTCTGTGGCTGGTCGAAAGAGATAAGGATTGGAATTAGGACTAAGATGAGGATGGACCCACCGACAACATGTTTTTAAGGGCCAACATGTTTGTCCTGCCCTTTGGTAAGGGCCTAGATCCGCGCGGGGCGCGGAGTTCAGAGGTCGGTTGACTGCAGCAGGTTCGTGAAAGGCGCATCCCGGGGTGTAGGGTTGCTTCTCAGAAGCAATTAGCGTATGCCGGGCGATTGGTCGCCAAAGGCGAGCCATGGGGTTTCATGATCTTTGTTTGGCTCAGAGAGCCAACCCTACACATTTCAACGTTAATGAAACCTGGATGTCGCACGAAA
>JAQUCE010000158.1 GCA_028686345.1 Kiritimatiellia bacterium | reverse complement strand
TCGAAATTGTATCGCCAACGCTCTTCTTCAACTGCTTAGCAACGGAATAACCAAGTTGCACCTCACCCGGTTTGATTGCAACCTCCAGCGGCTGCTGAAACTTCTGCTTAATATAGATCTCGCCCTCAAGTCCGGCAATGATCACCTCGCCTTCAAACTCGGGCAGATTGTAACGCTGACGCAGAAAGGGCAGGAGATGATTCAACAGGGCAAAGTCCGCTGCTGCCAGCGCGCGGCTCTGCGCGGTTGTCAGATAGTGCGTATTGAGATCATCCGCATAAAATGTCTCAAGACGCTGCTCCGCGTGATAGATAAAGATATTAAAGCCGAGTGATTTCGCAAAAACCCGCGCTTCATTCTCCAGATTACTCATGCGCTCCTGGCTGCGCAACTGTAGCGCGTGCACAGCCCTCTGCGTCTGGCTGTCAAACTGCGCCAACAAATGCAACGATGCAGTTACGGCAAGAGTCGCGACAGCCACGGCCGCCGATGCCAGCAGGCTCCCCTTCCAGCGGTGCTTTAACTCATATAAAAAAAGGGTGCGACTATTCATAGCTCATCCACCTTGAACACAGAGCGCTCCCAATCATGATCCAACAACAGGTCGGTGCCGGGATTAAGAGCCTTCACCTGACAGGAACAGGGACCACAGAAAAAAGCAGCAATTGTGCTGACATTATCCATATTGATCTCTTGACCCTTCATTGGAGCCAGTACTCTTCCACGCCCGTAGACGGCAAAGACCAGCGGTTCACGCTCCACCGGCTGTTCATGTTCAGGTGCGATATTCATGAGCAGTGCTGTCATCACCTCATCGCTTTTGCGGTCATAACGCAGAGTCTCGAAGGCCAGCTTCAGGGGAATCTTCGAGCGGAGTCGGTTGATCGGATCAAAACCTGGATCCTGGTCACTGGTAATGGGGCTGTCAGCCGCAACAACGCCAGGTGGCAACTGCATACTTACAACCATTTTCGCGGTATGTTCCTGCAGCTCTTTAGCGATCTTATCATCCCGCTGCTGATCCCCTGATTCCATCAGAATAAACACCCCGCTGGCACCGGCTAATATCGTTTTAACAATCCGGTCTCTGAATGCGGAGCCTCTGATTTTGGCAACGCTCTCTTTTGTCAGCTTGCCGGACCAGAAGGGTTTATCAAGTCCTGTCGAAAGAGGATACATCAAATGCACAGTCGCCTCAACCGGCAGTTTGCCTGGAAAAACCTCCTTCAAGTCGCTCCGCTGCATATCCTCTTTTTGTGGATTCCAGAGCACCAGATTGAGCACTCCATTCTGGCTGTCAGATGCTCGATCCAACAGGTCAAAGGCCGCCCTCTCTTTTGACGAAAGATCTGAGTTTTTAAGCACCACCGCGCGATACGGAGCAACCGGCCACCGTTCGAGCGCATAGCGGAACACCGGCACATTACAGGCGGCAGCTGATAGCTGAACAAGTAGCAGAAAAACCGCCCAAATTTGCAATTTCATTAAAACACCTCCATTAGCTGCTATTCTCTCAACTCCTGTCGCAAAAAACAAGAAGTTGTTCTTTGCAAAAAGATACCTGTCGGGCCTTGTTACGGCTTGTTTTGTAATCATCCACCGCATAGCGGCGAATATACTTCGCAACCATCCACCGCATAGCGGCGGATATACTGTGTTGCTTTCAGTATGTCCGCCGCTATGCGGTGGATATACTGTGTTGCTTTCAGTATGTCCGCCGCTATGCGGTGGACAATAATGATTTTGAAAGTTAGCTGGATTTGTGTTTTTTCTATTCCCTTTGCTCTGTGTTTATTATACTCATGTTGATGTTATTTGTTTCTTTGAGGGATCTGAATGAGCGAGCAGTTTTTCAAGCAACCGGTTTTAAATGCACCTTATATTTATCCAAAGCGGCACTGGGAACTTGATCCCGAGGGACAGCCAACTCAAAAGATAATCGAAGACCGGCGACCTGCTCAATCTGATTGTCGAGATCAAAGGCTATCGCCGTGAAGATGCTAAAGATAAAAAGATCACCATGGACACCTACTGGGTGCCCGGTGTTAACCATGTTGAAAAATATGGGCGCTGGGCCTTTGCTGAGTTCACCGATGTTTTCGAGATGGAAACCGACTTTGCCAAACGGGTTGAAGAGGAGTTTGATAAGATGATCTGTGCTCAAACAGGGTGGGATAAATAATAATCCGGCGAGAGATTTGATCAGTACACAAACAAGAGGCAAAACATTCATGTCTCATGTTAGAGAGAGAAAAGTGAGATATGGCTTGCCTTAACTCATTTTGAGTATCCGGAAATGAACTAAGGAGATTTATAGTTCACTTTACCGAATCAAAAATGAATTAGTCGCGTTTATTCGCGGTTGAAAATTCTCGATGGCGGTGATTTTTATGTGACTGGTATGTAACTGGTACCTGATTTTGATCAATATGTGGGCCGTTGGTTTAAGTGAAACACAACATACAGTATTTTTGTTTGCAAAGTCTGTGTACTCGGTGTGTAACTGCAAAGGCATTTACAAAGTGTTTGTCGGAAAGTTGTAAAGGATGAAAATAATGGGTAGTTTGGTAATCCGGTCAAATCCGGCCAAATCCGGACACGCTGATATTCAGGGGTTTAAATAAGTGGAGTTAAACCATGCGAATTTAAGGAAAATTGATTTAAGGAAAGAAACTATGGCGGCAAAGAAGAGAGCAACAATAGAAAAACAGGTTAAGACCCTGACGCATGACGATGCTGCGCGCAAAAATATTCTAACCGTGGAATATCAGGCCATGATCGAAAAAGAGCAGGCCGACCCGCTGCGGGTGGGGCTTATGAGCGCCGCAATAAAGACCTTGATTCACAGCTTGTCTGGCGCGGCAAGGATAGCCATCAATGGAACTCTTAAATCGTTATCTTACACCCTAAAAACGCGTTCTAAGGGTCAAAATCAGGGTGTTTTATGCCTTAAGTTGTTTTGATATCAAAGGTTACAAAGGCTTAGCGTCTAAAGTGCGTTTTGATATCAAAGGTTACAGAGGCTTAGCGTCTAAAGTGCCGTTTAAACGATCAGAGATATCATCGATGCAGGTGGAATCGGTTGAGCGCATGTCGATATCAGGAGTTCAGGACAAGATATCCCTGAAGCTTGAAAGGGGGCAGCTGAAAGCGGTTGAGCTAATGGCAATGCGATAGTGTAGATATCACCAATATAAAGACATCAGGTAAATGACCCTTAAGCTATTACGGCTCCCTATTTTTTACCTCAACATTTTTTACCTCAAAAACAACGCTGCCCAGATTTTTCTACCCCTCCATGTTTCTCCCTAAAAAACAACCTAGCGCACCCTCTGTGCCTCAGCATGGCACGCCGTAGCCTTGGCGTAGGAGGGTGTCTCAGTGGCAGAAAATTGGTTGCCTGCCTGTGCGTGGCACGCAGACAGGCGGCTACGCTTCGCTAGGTTCTTTGCATTTTTGTGGTTTCAAATCAGCCAAGCAACTGCGCTCTCCGAGCGGTGCGGCCTGGGCGCATCAGCGAACCGGTGCAATAATCCACCGTGTAACGGCGGATTTACTAGATTTGCGACACAAGTATGTCCTCCGCTATGCGGTGGACAACAATTATTTTAAAACTCAATTTTTTAAATTCTTTTCAACCTATATTTAGTTTAATATGCTAATATTTATTTTGTGTTTTAAGTTTTATATCTGGCAGCAGGTAAGTTTTATTATGAGTGGTCTATCACTACCTATTTCAATTAATGAACTTGTTCACGGTCATACCGTGGAGTGGGAGCGTATTGAATTTAAAGAGGGGTGGAATCCAGAAGATATACTGCATAGTATTTGTGCCTTTGCCAATGACTTCCACAATTTGGGCGGGGGATATATTATTGTGGGCATTGCTGAAAAGGACGGCATTCCTGTATTGCCTCCTAAGGGGATACACAAAAACCAGCTTGATAAGATCCAAAAAGAACTGCTTAATTTAGGTCACTCCGCAATACAGCCAATGTATCATCCCATCTCTGTTCCTTATGTCATTGAGAGTCAGCATGTTCTTGTTATCTGGGTGCCCGGAGGCGAAACACGACCGTACCAATGTCAAGTCTCTCTATCGAAGGCTAAAAACCAATGGGATTACTACATTCGCAAGCAATCCAGTTCAGTACGTGCCGCCAAACAGGATAAGCAGGAATTACTTGGATTGACCGCAAAAGTTCCGTTTGATGATCGTTATAATCAAAAGGCAGCTCTTGAGGATTTGTCACTTCGTTTTATTGAGGAATACTTAACCGAAGTCAACAGCGAGCTTGCCGAACAGATAGAACGCTTACCTATTGAAACCATTGCCCGACAAATGAATATTCTCGGGGGCCCTGTAGAAGTGCCATTCCCTAAGAATATCGGTCTCATGATGTTTAATGAACATCCTGAATGTTTTTTCCCCGCCACACAGATTGATGTTGTTTATTTTCCGGATGATCCCGGCGGAGATGTTTTTGAAGAAAAAGAGTTTAAGGGGCCATTGCCACGAATTATCAGAGATGCACTCAGTCATATTAAGCGCAGCTACTTGAAGCAGACTATTATAAAATATCCCGACCGGGCAGAGGCAGACCGAATTTGGAATTACCCCTATGCGGCAATAGAAGAGGCACTTGTTAACGCAGTCTATCATCGCTCTTATGAAATCCGTGAACCTGTGGAAGTTCGTATTACACCGGATGAACTAATGATCCTTAGCTTTCCGGGACCGGATCGCTCGATTAAAATGAAGGATCTCATCTCTGGCAAAGCCGTTAACCGCCGATACCGCAACCGGAGGATCGGTGAATTTCTCAAAGAGCTGGAATTGACCGAGGGGCGGTCGACCGGAATCAGAAAGATAAATCAGGCAATCGCACAGAATGGATCTCCCGAACCGCGTTTTGAAACAGATGAAGATAGAAGTTATTTTTTGGTTCGATTTCCCGTACATCCCAAGTCTGTGATTAAGGCCAAAAAGGAAAAAATTACAGGTGCAGATCAGGAGACCATAAAAGTCACCATGGGAGTCACAGGGGAAGTCACAGGGCAAGAAAATGCACAGCCAGAGTTACAGCCAGAGTTGCAGCCAGAGTTGCAGCCAGAGTTGCAGCCAGAGTCAATGGGAACACGGATTCTCCGAAAACTTACAGAAAGCCCGATGGGGAAAGCACAGCTATCTCAAGCACTGGGACAGAAAGCTGTCTCTGGACAATTGAACAAGGTTATTCGGATGCTTGTTGCAGATCAGACCATTGAGCCGACAATACCAGATAAACCTACTAGTAGTTTGCAGAAATACCGTCTTACCGCCAAGGGGCATCAGGTTTTAAAGAACATCCGGTCTGGCAAGGACTATTATGATTGATTTAGGGGACAGAGGCGTTGGAACAGAGAGGCGGAATTGTAGTTGGATTTAGATGGAGATAGCGGAGTGAGGTGCGAGTGAGTTTACCAGGAGATAAGGAAAAAGCTTTGAAGTCTATAACAGGGACGATTGCAGCTGGGGCGCGGGTGTGGCGATCTGGGATGCGCCGTGGTTGGTTCGTAAGGTGGACCGGACTTCACACGGGTCGCTGGCGGTGAGCAGAGAAAATAAAACCAACTTCTGACTTGTAAAAGAACCGCATAAAGTTAACAATATGAACTGTTGGTTATGTTTTTAATTACTCTTGGTTCATATTATGAAAGATAGATTCACAGAAGCTATATATAAATCAAAAAAAACGGTATTCAAGTTAAAGGATATCGGGATGCTAAAGATCCCTATCAACCAGAGGAGCTGGCCGGACGCATATACTCTCCATCGTACATTTCTCTTGAAACAGTTTTGGTAAAAGCCGGAGTTATTTTCCAGTACTCTTCAGCTATCACGGCAGTCAGCTACCTCACCCGGACGATTGTTGTTGATGACATAGAGATTTCCTATAATAACTATTATTTCGATAATATTGCTTTGCTCAATGGAGACGCAGTGTTAAAGCTGCTCGACCTTTATAAATCTAAAGAATTGGAAAAACGGGTTAGAAAGGTATTGAACTTATCAAAGAATTCGTAACTCTGGCAAAGCTGTATAAAGCGATACCATTAACTGATTATTGAGAGAACAAAAATAATTCAGCGGAGCAATCATTTTGACACCTCCTGTTAATCCTGCCGTGCCACGGCGTAGCCTTAGCGGAGGCGGGTTATCCTATCAAAAATTGGTTGCCTGCCTGTGCGTGGCACGCAGACAGGCGGCTATGCTGCGCTAGGTCCTTTGCGTTTTTGTGGTTACAAATCAGCCAAGCAACCGCTCTCCCTGAGCGGTGCGGCCCAGGCGCATCTGCGAATCAGTGCAATAATCCACCGTGTAACGGCGGATTTACTATATTTGCGACACAAGTATGTCCTCCGCTATGCGGTGGACAACATTGATTTTGAAAGTTATCCGGTAATATGCTGGATTTGTGTTTTTTCTATTCCTTTTGCTCTGTGTTTAGTTTATTATGCTCATGTTGATGTTATTTGTTTCTTTGAGGGATCTGAATGAGCGAGCAGTTTTTCAAGCAACCGGTTTTAAATTCACCTTATGTTTATCCAAAGCGGCACTGGGAACTTGATCCCGAGGGACAGCCAACTCAACAGATAATCGAAAATCGGCGACCTGCTCAATTCATCACACCAATACCCAAGCCTAAAAAACGCAGGAAGGGTGATGCAGCTCAGGCGGAGTTTGTCTTTGATGAAGGCAAGGGGATCTCAACTGAAAAACAGCAGTATGACCCTACCTCTGTTATCAACGAGGTTCGTAAACATGTCGACGAGTGGCGTTTGATCCCTGACTCATCCAAATGGCGGGTGACACCTGAGAGTGCCCGGCTGTTGCAGCATTGGCGAACTTTTAACTTCAGTAGCATTCGTCCGTTCTTCTGTCAGGTGGAGGCAATCGAGACGTTGATTTGGTTGACAGAGGTTGCCCCGCAATTGGGTAAAACCGGCAGTACCTACCTTGATTATCTGGCTGATGCCAATGCTGAGGCAAACCCGGAGTTGCTGCGGCTCGCTCTTAAACTGGCCACTGGTGCCGGTAAAACCACGGTCATGGCAATGATCATCGCCTGGCAGACGATTAATGCCGTGCGCCGTCCATCAAGCAGGCGCTTCAGCCGGGGCTTCCTGGTGGTTGCGCCCGGCATCACCATTAAAGACCGTTTGCGAGTTCTGCAACCACATGATCCCGAGAGCTATTACAAAGACCGGGAGCTTGTGCCGCAGGATATGCTCCCTGATCTCAAACGATCTAAGATTGTAATTACCAATTATCATGCCTTTAAACTACGCGAACGCATGGATCTCTCTAAAGGCGGCCGCTCGCTGCTGCAAGGGCGCAGAGGCGAAGCTCTGAACACGCTGGAGTCAGAGGGACAGATGCTGCAGCGCGTGATGCCGGAACTGATGGGGCTTAAGAGTATATTGGTTTTGAATGATGAGGCCCACCATTGTTACCGGGAAAAACAAAGTACCGATGAAGAAGGTGTCCTCAAGGGTGATGAGAGAAAAGAGGCTGAATCCAATAAAGAGGCGGCGCGCCTCTGGATCTCAGGGCTTGAAGCTGCCAAACGCCACCTAGGAGTTGCCCGGATTGTTGATCTCTCTGCCACACCGTTTTTTCTGCGTGGCTCCGGCTATGCCGAGGGCACCCTGTTTCCATGGACAATGAGTGACTTCTCGCTGATGGATGCGATTGAATGCGGAATCGTAAAGCTGCCGCGTGTGCCGGTGGCGGATAATATTCCCGGTGAAGAGATGCCGGTCTTTCGTGATTTGTGGCAGCATGTCGGGAAAGAGCTCCCTAAAACAGCCCGGGGTGCATCCAGCTTTGACCCACTTGCCTTGCCTACAAAATTGAAAACAGCTCTGGAAGCACTTTACGGACACTATCAAAAAACTTATGAGTTGTGGGAGAAAGCCGGCATCACTGTTCCTCCCTGTTTTATCGTTGTCTGCCAGAACACCTCTATCTCCAAGCTGGTCTATGATTACATCTCCGGTTTTGAGCGCCAGAATGAGGATGGATCCAGCGAAGTGCTAAACGGCAGGCTGGAGCTGTTTCAGAACTACGATAGTTACAACAACCCTTATGCCCGGCCAAGAACACTCCTGATCGACAGCGTCCAGTTAGAATCAGGTGACGCGCTGGATCAGAATTTTCGTACAATGGCAGCTCCTGAAATCGATCGCTTCCGTCGGGAGATCATTGAACGGAGCGGCAATCGGCAAGGTGCTGAGAACATTAGCGATCAGGAGCTACTGCGCGAAGTCAT
>JAQUCE010000157.1 GCA_028686345.1 Kiritimatiellia bacterium | reverse complement strand
CAGCCAAATTAGGGCTGATATGCGATTGAATCAGCAAGGTTTGCACGGTTATTGATTTTTTACCCGCAACTCGATGTCCGCATTCGCCATTTGCAATTTTTTTTCAGCTACAGCGAAAAATCCTCATAGCCTCTTTTGGTTGCGGCGACAGGCTGCTTTAGGTATACTATACGGCCATGCGAATAACAGGCGGTGAGTTTTGTGGACGTAAATTGAGAGTTCCGGCAGGCGAGCGAGTGCGGCCAACGCAGGATCGTGTGCGTGAAGCTCTGTTTTCCATCTTGATGCATAAGATTAAAGGCGCGCTGTTTATTGATCTGTACGCAGGGTCGGGCGCAGTTGGGCTGGAGGCTTTGAGCCGCGGCGCAGCGCATGTTATATGGCTTGAAAAAGAGCCGCGCCACATAAAAACATTGCGCGCGAATCTCGACGCTTTGGCGCTGGAGCGCGGCGAGGTGGTCTGCGGCGAGGTGGAACGCTGGCTGCGGACAGCCGGGTGCGGGCGGGCTGCGGATATCGCGTTTGCTGATCCGCCCTACAGCGCGACCGCCGCTGACGACCTCGCGGCCTTGATGGAACTTGCGGCCTTGAACAATGTGGTCGCCATTGACGGAATCTTTGTAATGGAGATGCCGCTCGCCGCGGCGGCGGCGGCGGTTGCGGGGTGGGAGTTATTGCGTGACCGCAAGTATGGCCACACCCGGCTGGCAGTGTATCAGAGGCGTTGAACTAAACGCCTACAGCCTAAACGACTACAGCCTAAATATAAGCATCCGGCAAGATGCGATAAAAGGAATTGACACCATGAAAAAAGTAGCGGTTTATCCCGGCACATTTGACCCTTTGACAATGGGGCACTTTGATCTCATCGAGCGCAGCGCAAGGCAGTTTGACAGGCTGATTGTGGTGGTTGCCGGTGTTTCGTTCAAGAAATCAAGTATGTTTGATGTGCAAGCGCGCATGTCCATGATCCGTGAAAGCGTGGATGAGGCAGGGTTGAAAAATGTGGAGATTGACCAGCTGGACACACTGCTGGTTACATACTGCCGCAGTCGCAATGTGGATGTAGTGGTGCGAGGTCTGCGTGTTTACTCTGACTTTGAGTATGAGTTTCAAATGGCTCTGACCAACCGCAAACTGGCACCGGAGATTGAGACACTGTTTATGATGCCGAACGAGTGTTACAGCTATGTCACTGCCAGCACCATCCGGGAGATTGTCAGATACGGTGGCGATGCCACCAGCTTTGTGCCGGTTCCAGTGCATAAGCATATACAGGCTTTTTTGAGTAATTTTTCACGGCAGGATGGGAGAGAAGGAGGCGGTGTTGGAAACACAGGGGCGTTTGATCGTTGATTTATCCCGACTAAAGGAGGGTGGAGAGCTGTTTGAGGGTGAAACCTCGGCAGAGATTTTAGATTTGGAGGACAAGGAGGAGCTGGTGCAGCCAGCCGGCGGAATTGCCTATAAACTCCAGGTGGAAAGTCTTGGAAATGAGCTTTTGGTCCGCGGAGAGTTGCGCCAAAATTTTATTTGCGTCTGCTCATTTTGCAATGAAACCTTCAATTTAGAGGTGAAAGAGGGGCGTTTTGTTGAAAGTTATGAAATAAACGATGAATTTGCATTCCTGGACTTGACCAATGAAATCAGGGAAGTTATTATTCTTGATCTTCCTGCACACCCTCGTTGCAGCGAAGCCTGTCTGGGACTTTGCCCTGAGTGCGGGGCGAACTTGAATAAAGGCGGGTGCGAATGCAAAACGGATCATGGCGATGACCGCTGGTCCGCGTTGAATATACTCGACTAAAACGGGTGAACATGAGAGCGGTTAGAGCCGCAACGATTGAGAATTAAGGAGTAAGTAATATGGCCGTACCAAAACGGAAAACGTCAAAACGTCGCAAGAACCTTCGCAGAGGTCAGATCAAAGCAACCCTTTTTCAGGTGCAGAGCTGCCCGTCTTGCGGCGCTAACAAACAATCACACCGCGTCTGCACAGCCTGTGGGGTCTACAGAGGCCGCAAGGTTCTGACAGTTGAGGTTTAATTTCACAAAAAGCAATGGCCGTTATTATTAAATGCAGCGAAGCTTTATTAATAAGGGCTGGCTTGTGTTTGTATTAAGGTTTTCGGTGATGCGAAAACCTTTTGACTGTTGTAAATTAGCAGAGGAAGTGTTTGGTTGAGAATAGCACTCGATATAATGGGTGGCGATAATGCGCCGGATGCGATCGTGCATGGCGCGGTTGAGGCGATCAGCAAACTGAAGTACCTCCAGTGTGTTTATCTTGTGGGCGATGAAGCAACGATTCAAAGGGAACTTTTAAAGTTTCCCAAGATCAAGCTAGATCGACTGAAGATTGTGCATGCTCCGGAGGCGATCGGAATGAATGAAACGCCTGCCAAGGCCATCCACAAAAAGAAGCTGTGCTCGATTAATATCTGCATGGATCTGATTAAACGCGGCGAGGCGGATGCAATGGTTTCAGCTGGTAATTCCGGCGCTGTTTCCGCTGCGGCTGTGTTTTGCCTGGGTCGTATCCCCGGGGTGCTCAGGCCTGCCATTGCCACTGTGATGCCGACCCGTAACTCAAGCCGTCCGCTCCTGTTGCTGGATGCCGGCGCTAATACAGATTGCCCGGAAACGTGGCTGGCGCAGTTCGCCATGATGGGTAATGAATATTCGAAAGCGGTTTTAAAACAGGAGCGCCCGGTCGTTGGCCTGCTCAATATCGGCTCCGAGGATTGCAAGGGCAATGATATGACCAAGAAGGCGTTTCAGTTGATCAAGAAAACTAACGTCGATTTTCGCGGCAACATTGAGGGCCATGATCTTTTTCTGGGGAATGTGGATGTCGCGGTGTGTGACGGATTTGTGGGCAATGTTGTCTTGAAAACCACTGAGAGCGTCGCGCGCGCAGTCAGCTACTGGATGAAAGAGGAGTTTTTGCGCCATCCGATACGTCAGTTGGGGGCGCTGTTGCTCAAAGGTGCGCTGAAGAGTATGAAACGCCGCATGGATCCTGAGATCTATGGCGGAGCCCCGCTGCTGGGTGTCCCCGGTGCTGTGATTATCACGCACGGCTCCTCCTCTTACCGTGCGATCTATCATGCGATTATCGCTGGTTGCGCCGCAGCCTCCGCTGATATGGCAACGCGGATTGAGCAGAGTATCGCCGAGTTTGACCATAACTCTGAGCCTGCAGTCGGCGACTCTGCTTTGTTGAATGGTGTGAAATCCGGAATCCGAAATTCAGAATCCAAAAATTGAATGGCACGGAGTTATCTCATTTTACCCATTTGTGTTTGACTTTTTTTGAAATTTTGCCAAACTGATTAAGTTTTGGAGTCTTAATCTCTGCTCGTATGATTGTAAATAGGTTTTGAGGATTACTGCATGAATGAAAAACTATGTATGTTTGCTGGCCAAGGTGCGCAGTTCCCGGGTATGGGCAAAGACTTTGCCGAGGATGCGGAGATTGCCGCTCTGTTTAAAACCGCGAATGATGTTTTGGGCTTTGATATTGCCGCCCTCTGTTTTGAAGGGCCGGCTGAGGAGCTGACAAAGTCGAATATCTGTCAGCCGGCGATTTTCACTGTTAGCGTGGCTGCCTTTAAAGCCTTTCAGAAAAAATTCCCGGACATTAGATTTAAGATGGCTGCCGGCCTGAGTCTGGGCGAGTGGAGTGCGTTGCATCTCGCGGGGGTGCTCGACTTTGAATCAGCGCTGCAAGTGCTCGAGGCGCGCGGACGTTTTATGCAGGAGGCCTGCGATGAACAGGCGAGCGGCATGATCAGCATTATGGGTGCCAGCGCGGAACAGTTGGAATTACTCTGTGAAAAATCCGGCATAACCATCGCCAATATCAACTCCGATACGCAGGTGGTGCTCTCAGGCATCAGCAGTGGAATCGCCACCGCGTCAATTGCAGCCGCTGAGATGGGGTTAAAGGCGATTGTACTCAATGTTGCCGGAGCTTTTCACTCTCCGCTGATGGCCTCGGCCCGCATTAAGCTCTCAAATATGCTGGCTGATGTTGAGTTTAAAAAACCGACCATGCCGGTGTTGGCGAATGTTACCGGCAAATTTCATAGCGATAAACCGGCGGAGATCAAGCATGCGATGCTCTGTCAGATAACCGAATCTGTGCGCTGGTTTGACTGTGTGCTGGAGGCCAAGGCCGCCGGGGTTGAGGATTATATCGAGTTTGGCCCAGGTAAAGTGCTCTCAGGACTGCTGCGCCGGATTGACCGCACACTGCGGTGTGCCAATATTCAGGATCTCGCATCACTGGAGAGTTGCGCGAAATTGCTGGATGCTTAGAGAAGTTAAAGATTAAAAGAAGGTTAGAGGATTTAGAGATGGGAAGCTTTGAAGGTAAAGTTGCTGTTGTAACAGGTGCGGCGCGCGGTATTGGACGCGCCATTGCGGAGGATCTGGCGGATCGCGGCGCGGATGTGGTTGTTTGCGATCTGCGGAAAGAGTGGCTTGATGAGAGCGTCGCGGCAGTTGAGGCCAAAGGACGCAAATCTCTGGCTGTGGCAGTTGATGTCGGCGATGGCGATGCGGTCAACGCCTGCATTAAAGAGGTGATGGAGAAATTTGGACGCATTGACATCATGGTCAATAACGCGGGCATCACCAAAGATACACTTTTAATCAGGATGAGCGATCAGGATTGGGATGACGTGATGCGTGTCAATCTGAAAGGCACATTCCTGTTTTCACGCGCTGTGGCCCGCCCGATGATGAAACAGCGCAGCGGTGCTATTGTTAATATCGCGTCGATAATCGGCTTGATCGGCAACGCCGGCCAAGCCAATTACGCCGCTTCTAAAGCTGGAGTTATTGCTTTGACAAAATCCACTGCGAAGGAGTTAGCTTCGCGCGGGGTTCGCGCCAATGCAATTGCGCCAGGATTTATTTCGTCTAAGATGACTGATGCACTTTCGCAGGATGTGCGTGACCAAATGCTCGCAAATATTCCGATGGCTCGTTTCGGCGAACCAGAGGATATTGCCAAAGCAGTCGCATTTCTGGCCTCTGATGAGGCCAGCTATGTGACCGGTCAATGCCTGAGTGTGAATGGCGGCATGGTTATGTAACAACATTTGCCGCAGTTTTTTGCGCTGTGGTTTAAAACAAACAAGGAGAAGTCAAATGTCATTGGAAGATAAAGTACAGGAAATCATCGTAGAACAGTTGGGTGTCAATGCCGAGCAGGTCACCCCGGAAGCATCATTTATTGATGATCTGGGTGCAGACTCCCTGGATACGGTGGAATTGATCATGGCGTTTGAAGAGGAGTTCGGCGCAGAGATCCCTGATGAAGATGCAGAGAAACTTACATCTGTTGGTAAGGTTCTGGAATATCTGACTGCAAAGGGCATTGAGGCTTAAATTTTCCTCTCTCAATTTAGCAAAAAAAACGGATGCTAACCGCATCCGTTTTTTTTGTGCACACCCAGCGATTCCAGTGCATAATCCCAATCGGCCACCAGCATCGCCGCACAGCACCGCCGAACCATGCCGCTCCGCGAACAGCGCAGCTGCGAATCGGTGCATATTGCCGGACAACCTTCAAAATCATTGTTGTCCACCGCATAGCGGAGGACATACTTATGTTGCAATAAAGTAAATCCGCCGTTATACGGTGGATTGTTGCACCGATTTGCAGATGCGCCCTCCGCCAACGGCGTACTGCAACAGGCACTTGTGAAAAGCTCGCTGAGGTGTAGGGTTGCTTCTCTGAAGCAATTAAAGTGCAACCATTTTGACCCCCTGTGTCCAGTGATCTGCAACTCCCTAACCCCTAACCCCTAACCCCTAACCCCTAACCCCTAACCCCTAACCCCTAACTACTTGCAGTTCTCCGTATCCCGGCGCGTGGTGTAGGAGATGATCAGGTCAACCACAGGCGCGGGATCGTCGAGTCCATGCGGATGGTGCCCGACATCCGGCTTGTGAAAGACCTTCATGGTGCCGCCGAGCGCCTTATAGCGCTCCTCTATCACAGCGGTGTTCTCTGCCACGGGCACGACATCGTCAATGTCGCCGACCACATGAATCAGCGGGATGCCGGCCTTTGCCAGCGGCTCCAGGAGGTCGATCGGGTTTTCCCTGTAGGCCAGCGCTTCAGCAAGATCTTTAAACCCGTAAAGGCGCTGTAAGCTCTCCCAATCACTGGCACTGCCCTTGCCTTGACCCAGGCCGGCCGGCCAACTTTTGAAGTCGCAGACCGGTGCGTCGCCATACAGGCAGATCACGCGTTCCGGATGGCGCGCTGCAAAGTGGTAGGCGTAGAGGCCGCCGCGGCTGACCCCCACCAGCGTGCCTTTACGGTTGAGCCCTTTAGTGACAAGATGGTCATAAAACGCGTCGAGATGGGCCTGCGCCGGGGGGCTGCCGAAGGTATTGCCCACACTCATATGAACATAGTAGAAGCCGTTTTGCACCAGCGGCACCACCCCGGTGCGTGTGTCAAAGGCTGTCGGGAATTCCATACCCCAGACCCAGTGGTTGCCAGGACGCGGTTTCCGCGGCACAGCCACCCAGCAAGGGCAGCCATCCACAGTGAAGTGATGTCGGGTAAAACCTTGCCAGAGATCAGTTTTTGTCGGCTGCCAGTCAATCGAGATGCCGAAAGCCTGATCCGTGAAGGCGAGATAGCACTCCCAGTCGTAGGTCACGATGCCGTGTTCAAAAGGGCGGCGGTGGTAGGCAAGATCCGATCCGATGGCTGGTTGCATCTCATCCGGCCAATCGTCGGCGGGCAGCCCGCTGGCACCGAGGAAGAGCCAGACCGGTTCAGCGGCTTTCATGCTCAGGAATTCGCCATACGGGTCAAACCATCTGCCGGGAAAGCTGGAGACATAGAGCTTGCGCGGTGCGCATGCAGCCAACAGCAGGTGCTGGTCAAAAGGCATCTCAGCCTCACGGTCGCTGTATTGACGGAAGTTGTTGCAGAACCAATGCGGGAAGTTTTGGTTTTGCAGCGCGACATTTTCGCCGTAATCACGCTTGGCCAACGGCACGCCTCCGCCACCGGTTTGGTTGGGAATAACGGCTGCGAAACGTTGATCTTTGGCACCGGCCAGAAGCGCGGTTTTGGCGAGACGGGAGCAGCCGATAACGGCCACCCGTTTGGCATCGATCGCACTGTCCTGCTCCAGCATGTCCATGCCGCGCATCAGCGCCCACGCCCAGGCGGCAATGGCGGTGGTGTTGTTGCCCGCGTCCTGAGCCTGTGGCGCAAAGATGGTATGCACGCCGTTGGTGTAAAGCACGGGGTCGTCAGGCGCGATATCCGCGTAGCAGGCCGTGGCAAGCGCATAACCGCGTGTGATCAGCGTTTCAAATGGCCATGTTTGGCTCTCCCCGGGCATGTTTGACATTCCCCGGCTCTTTTCCGAGGCCCGGTTATTTTCAATAAAGTGTTTTTTGTCATTGCGCAGCCAGCCCTCGGTGACCGGGATAGCGGGGTCAGGATCAATCTCGTGGTTGCCGTAGTAGTTGAGCCCAATGTAGGCAGGGACAGGGTTCGGGGCACCCTTGGGCATGAATAGGATCCAATCTATTTTTGGGCCGGTGTTGTCGTTGCGGAACCACATACGGAGCAACTTACGCGTGGCGCGGCCATCCAGGATCTCCCGGGAGCTCAGCAACTCCAGGCGCATAACAGCAGGGGGAGGCGGTATGACGCCGAACATTTGATCTTCAAACAAGGTCAGGATTTCCTGCCGACGTTTCGGCCAAGCCTCCTGCGCAGTCAGTTTAGTGTTATTCGTAAAGCACAGCGGATCAGGCAGGGTGTAAGGCGCGATCTTCGCCTCATCGTAATTTGCCGGGCGCGCGTACAGCATGGCAGGCGCGGCCAGCAGGACGAGGATCGTTGTTTGTCTGATTAGTTTTTTTAGCTTCATACTCTGGTTTCCGTTTAGCAGGCGGGATAATTTGACATTGACAGTAAGTGCTATATTGCCAACAATGCGCCCCAGAGTCAAACCAAAACAGCATTGTCAGCTTAAGTTTTTAGATCCGTGCGAGGAGTTGAGAGCAGTGAACTCTTTGTTTCGAGCTTTGTCAGCTTGACAAGGTGCGAGCCAAGGTGCGAAGCAAGGAGGTCGTCGCAATGCGGGCGACTGCAGCTTGTCCATTCGCGGAGATTCGTGTTCTTTGCGCAACAGGTTCATGAAAGTCGCGCCCTGGGGTGTAGTAGCCGCTCTGCGAGCGGCATACTGCAACAGGCTAATGAAAGGCGCGCCCCGGGGTGTAGGGTTGCTTCCAGCATGTCCGCCGTAGCCTTGGCGAAGGAGGAAGAAGCAATTAGCGTCTGCCGGGCGATTGTTCGCCAAAGGCGCACCATGGGA
>JAQUCE010000156.1 GCA_028686345.1 Kiritimatiellia bacterium | reverse complement strand
CCGAAGTTGTAGGGCGGGGGCCGTGACCCCGCCGGGGAGCGACAGCTTGTGCTTCGCGAACCGAATTGCCTGGCACTGGCATAAACGCGCCACCCCGCGGTCACGGCCCGCGGCTACAGTGCCCCGCAAGCTGGAATGCGTGCGCCAGCCAGATGACAAGCGAGCCGCAAGCTGCCAGGAATGCGCCAGCCGGGCGATTGTCAGGCCGAAGCTGTAGGGCGGGGGCCGTGACCCCGCCGGCGCGTGACCGTGTAGCGCAATGCAATTTGATGAAGTTATTTGAAATTATGTTTCGTTCACTCACAGAAAGGAAAAACCGTATGAAGCACACTATCCCCATGGTCGCTTTCATGGCTATGTTTTCAGCGCATATTTTCGCCGCCGCCGCTCCGCAACCTTATGGAGCCTTGCCCGGCCCGGCGCAACTGGCATGGCATGAGCTGGAGCAGTACGCTTTCTGTCATTTCACCATCAACACCTTCACTGATAAGGAGTGGGGTTACGGGGACGAAGATCCAGCCCTTTTCAATCCGACTGATTTTGATGCGGCTCAGATTGTCGGTACAGCGAAAGCCGCCGGACTGAAGGCCTTTATCCTGACTTGCAAACACCACGACGGCTTCTGTCTCTGGCCCACCAAAACCACTGAGCACAATATCTCAAAGACGCCTTGGAAGAGTGGCAAAGGCGATATTGTTCGCGAGTTTTCCGATGCTGCCCGGCGGCATGGCATGAAGTTCGGTGTCTATCTCTCGCCTTGGGATCGTAACAGCGAGATCTACGGCACGCCCAAGTATATTGAAAAGTTACGCAGCCAACTAACCGAATTGTTGAGTAACTATGGCGATATCTTTGAGATTTGGTTTGATGGCGCCAATGGCGGCGACGGTTACTATGGGGGAGCTCGCACGACCCGTCATATCGACCGCACAACCTACTATGACTGGCCTGTAACCTGGGCTCTGGCAAACAAACTGCAGCCAGGGGCGGTGCTTTTTTCAGATGTTGGCCCTGGTGTGCGCTGGATCGGCAATGAGCGCGGTATTGCGCACTACCCTTGTTGGGCCACCTACACGCCCAAGGGCCGGGATGGCCGGCTGCCAGGTCCCGGCGATGTGCAGCATGAACTGGGACAGGGAGGTACTGTTGATGGGGCTGCCTGGATACCAGGCGAGTGTGATGTCTCAATTCGACCGGGTTGGTTCTACCACGCCCATCAGGATGATCAGGTGAAAACACCCAAGCAACTCGTTGATCTGTATTTCGCCTCTGTTGGACACGGTGCCTCTTTCCTGCTCAACCTTGCCCCTGACCGGCGGGGTCAACTACACCAGAACGATTGCTATTCACTGATCACCTACGGCAAGATTATGGAGCAACTCTTCAGCAAGAACTTGGCTGAGGGTGCCAAGGCCTCGGCCGACCAGAGCCGCGAGCCCAACGCTGACAATGATTTTTCAGCCATGCGTGTACTGGACGGAGAGCGGAGCACCTACTGGGCCACGCCTGACAATACAAAGAGCGCCACTCTGACCCTTGATCTGAAAGGCAGGCAGAGTTTCGACGTGATCCGTCTGCGTGAACCCATTGCTCTGGGGCAGCGCATCCGGCGCTTTGCAATCGACGTGCGGGTCGACGGTGTTTGGAAGGAGTGGGTGGCCAATGGCTCATCAATTGGGGCGCATGTGCTCTTCCGGCAGACACCTGTCACGGCCGATGGCGTGCGCGTCCGTATCCTCGAGAGTGCGGCCTGCCCCCTGATTAGCGAGGTCTCGCTGTGGAAGCTCCCTGACTCCATTCCGCATCATCTGCCTGTTGCTTTGAAGCCCGGCGAACTGGATCGTAGCGGATGGAAGATCCACGCGGATTTTGATTCTACGGAACATCCCGTTGCACACGCTATTGACGGCAATCCGCGCACCTTCTGGTGCACGCATAATGGAGAGGCGCGCGAGCACGCTCCCCCGCAATCGCTCACAATTGATTTTGGGAAGAACGAAACCTTTGACGCGATTGAGGTGCTTCCGCGTCAGGACAATACCGTGCATGCCGTTGTTGACCGCTATGCCGTGCAGTGGAGCATGGATGGCAAGGATTGGAGCAAGCCGCTTGAAGGCGAGTTTTCCAATATCCGCAGCAATCCGATCGCCCAGCGGATTGCCCTGCCCGCGCCGGTCACTGCCCGCCACCTGAAGTTTACCGCCCTGCGGGTGTTGGAGAAAGATAACGTCACCATTGCGGAGATCCGGTTGTTCAGCCCATCCTGATTGTCAACCTAACCAAACAATTACTGCTAATATGTATAACGAAGTTGACAGTCATACTCATACCGTTGCCAGCGGTCATGCCTACAGCACTCTGGCTGAAAACATTGCCGTGGCTGTCGAGCGTGAGATCAAACTACTCGCAATAACCGACCATGGGCCGGCCATGCCGGGGGCACCGCACCCCTGGTTTTTCAGCAATATACGGGTTGTCCCCCGCATAATCAACGGAGTGGGGGTCCTTCGCGGCGTAGAAGCCAATATTATGAATAACAGCGGTGAGCTGGACATGAATCCGGATGAGTTGCGCCGGCTGGATATCGTGCTTGGAGGCCTGCACGAACCATTATTTACGCCCCGAAACAGAGCCACCCACACGGAGGCTGTGATCAGAACAATGGCATCCGGACAGATTGATGTTTTTGCCCATGGCGGAAATCCGGCCTTTCCAATCGATGCAGATGAGGTGGCAAAAGCGGCGGCTGAGTATCGCGTGCTGATTGAAATCAACAACTCCTCTTTCACCACTTCCCGGGCAGGCAGTGAGCCGAACTGCAGGGCTCTCGCCGAGGCGGTTGCTGTGCATGGCGGTCAATTGACCTTTGGCTCAGATGCGCATTTTGCCGGACACGTAGGCGTGTTTGACCAATGCGTTGCCTTGGTTCAGAGCATTGGTTTCCCGGAGGAGCGGATTATCAGCCGCCGCGCACTTGGTTTTTTAAATTTCCTTATCTCAAAGAATAAACACTCAGATCTTTCAGAGCTGAGTGCGTTGTTTGATTCGCAGTAAGCCGTGAGTTGTCTTTTTAATCCTTGTCCTAATTCCAGTCTCAATCCTGGTTGCCTGCCTGAACAGCAACGGTTTCGCGTGAGACCGCAAAAAACAAGAACCTAAGTTGTTGCTTTAGAATAAGGAGTTGATTCAATTGCCGTTCGGCTCTAAATTTAGTATTATTACACTTTTAATTTCATTAAGGACTCTGATGCTGATAGTTTTTACAGGAATAAAGATTAATCTTTGGGTTGCGGGGTGGCAATGAAGATTATTGAACGTTATATTTTTAAATCTTTTTTATCCGCGGCTTTCTTATCATGGCTCGTGCTTTCGTTTGTCATGAGTATCGCCATGCTGGTTAAGATCGTGCAGTTGATGATCCAAGGGCTGCCTGCGAAAGCCGTGGGGCTGTTCCTGTTGGTTGGATTTCCCGAGACTCTCTATCTGACGATACCCATCGCGCTGCTGGTCAGCTCTCTGCTGGTCTTTGGCCGTCTTTCGGCGGACAGTGAGATTGCCGCGATGCGCGCCTGCGGGATTAACATGCTCTCAGCCATCAAGTGGCCCGTGATTTTCGCTTTTCTCTGTACTTTGTTCGGTGTTTACATTAACAACGAAGTCGTAACACGCGCACACGATCTTAAGGGAGATATTGTTGCCGCAATCACGGTGGATGTGGGTATTGATCTGCTCGAACCAGGTAAGTTTATCAAGGACTTCCCTGACATGACGATTTGGTTTGCCTCGAAAGAGGGAAATTGGATCTATGATGTGCTGATCTTTGACAACAGCCACCCGGCTGTGTCGCGCGAGATTAAAGCCGAAAAAACTCTGGTGGAAACTGACGGCGACGATATTATCTTCAACCTGTATAAGGTCAGGATTGATCCGGTCGAGTATGATCGCCCGGGGATTGCGACCGCTGACCAATACACCCATGTTATGAAAGATGCCTTGAAAAAGCGTTCGCGCCTGCGTAAGCAGAGTGACCTCAGCTTTAAAGAGCTGATGGCGCGTCTCAAGGAGATCAAGCAAAACGCGAGTGGCATGTCGCCGGACAAGCTTGACAAAGTCTACAGCGTTTACCGCACGAATCTGCATTTGCGGTTTGTCTATGCGTCAGCGGCTTTTGTCTTTGTGCTGATCGGCATTCCGCTGGGAATTCGCTCCCACCGCAAGGAGTCAACCATTGGAATCGCGCTAAGTCTCTTGATTGCCATGGTTTTCTACCTTGGCACCATCTTTGCGGAGACGGTTGACAAATGGCCCGCGTTTTATCCGCATCTGCTGGTCTGGCTGCCGTTTGTGTTTTGCTTCGCTATCGCGCTCTATCTGTTACCCAAAAACCTGTAAAACAAACACCACTTAATTGAAAAAGGAGCTTAAAGTTATGTCCAATATTCACCCCACCGCAATTATCGCCCCTGGCGCGCAGCTTGCCGAGGATGTTCAGGTTGGTGCTTACGCGATGATCGGCCCGCATGTTAAGATCGGCGCCGGCACTGTTATTCGTCAGCACGCCAATATCGAGGGACACACAACCCTTGGCGAGCAGTGTGAGGTTTTCCCCTTTGCCTGCATTGGTATGAAATGCCAGGATCTGAAATATGTGGACGGTGATATCACCTACGCGGAGGTGGGTGATCGCACTGTGCTGCGTGAGTACACCACCGTGCACTTGGGTACCAAGCCCGGTGAGATCACAAAAGTGGGCGCGGATTGTCTGATTATGGCGTATTGTCATATTGCGCACGGTTGCACCGTTGGTGAGCACGTGATCATCTCCAATCTCGGCACCCTGGCAGGTGAAGTTCTGGTTGAGGATTATGCCATCTTAGGGGGGCTGGTGGCAGTGCATCAGTTCTGCCGTATCGGCGCGCACTCCATGATTGCCGGCGGCTCCAAGGTGCGCCAGGATTGCGCACCGTTCATGCTGACCGATGCCTCTAACGAAGATGCCAAGGTTCTGGGCCCGAATATCGTGGGGCTGAAGCGCCGCGGTTACGGCCCGGAGGTGCGGATAGCCCTGAAGGAGGCCTATCGTCTGCTTTACCGGGAGGGACTCAACCGCACACAGGCGCTGGATAAGATCAAGTACGAGATGAATGAGACTCCCGAGATCACCAGACTAGTCGAGTTTTACCAGACCAGCCACCGCGGCGTGCTGTGATGGGCGTTTAACCAGCTGCCACTCTGCGCTCGCACAGGTAGAGTGGCGGCATAACTGCGGCCAATTATCGAAGCTGTCGGTAAATAGTGGGCGAAAAAGACAAGGCCGATGATTTGGATAAGGGCGAGGCCTTTGAGCAATTTTGTTAATATAAAAAAAGCTGTGCTGCTACCACTGCTGGCTTTTACTGTCACTGCCAACGGTTGGCCGCTTGCTCCGCCGCCAGGCCTTGATTTCGCTGCCACCACACGGGTGGAGCGCGTTCAGCTGCTGGTAGATGAGTGCTGGACCGACAGGGATGGCAGACGCCACGTAAATCAGGAGATCTTTCGCGCTGTCCGTGATCTGATCAATCGGGCCGAAAGTTTTCTCCTGCTGGATATGTTTCTGATCAACAATTTCGGCTACACCGCGGTTGAAGGATGTTACCCCCTGAGTGATGAATTCACAGGCTGGTTGGTTGCCAAAAAAAGAGATCACCCTGAGATTGATATTATCTTGATCTCAGATCCTGTGAACACCATCTACGGCGCAGTTGAATCGCCGCACTTCACGGCCCTGGAGCAGGCTGGCATCAAGGTGGTGCTGACCGATCTGAACAAACTGCCGGACAGCAATCCCATCTACTCCACTCCTTGGCGGTTGCTGGCACGCCCCTTTGGAACCGCTCCCGGGTTTTTAATGCCCAACCCTTTGGGCGAGGGGCGCATCTCAGTGCGCAGCTTCTTGAAGCTGCTGAATATGAAAGCCAACCACCGTAAGGTCGTTATCTCCGAGGGCGAGCTGATGGTGCTGAGCGCCAACCCCCACAGTGGCAGCAGCGCACATTGGAACACAGCCCTGCATGTTGCCGGTGCCGGCATGAAGATGGCATGGCAGACAGAGGCGGCGATCTTGCGGTTTTCCCATGGGGGGGATATTCCGTCACCTGTGTTTGAAGAAAAACCTGGTGGCCGGTTTCAGCTTGAGATTTTGACTGAAGAGCGGGTGCGCGTGCGGGTGTTGGAGCTGCTGAATACGCTTGAGCCCGGTGGACGGATTGACCTCTCCATGTTCTATCTCGCTGATCAGAGCATTCTGGATGCACTGATTACTGCCCACCAAAGGGGTGCTTATCTGCGGGTGATTCTCGATCCCAACAAAGACGCTTTTGGACGCGAGAAAAACGGCATGCCCAATCGGCAGAGCGCCGCGCTCCTGAGTGAATACCGGATTCCAGTGCGCTGGGCAAGCACGCATGGGGAGCAGTTTCATGTTAAGATGATCTATGTGGAGCAGCTCTCCGGGGATGCCACCCTGGTCACCGGCTCAGCCAACTACACTCGCCGCAATCTCGGCAACTACAATGCGGAGAGTTGCCTGGCAATCACAGGATCGGTTGACAGTGAAATCATGGCCAAGCAGCGCGCGACCTTCCAACGCTGGTGGAACAACCAAGGGGAGCGGGGTTATACATTGCACTACCGAGTTTACGCGGATGAGAATATTTTACGACGGATTGGCGCCTGGTTTCAGGAGAGTTCAGGCTTAAGCTCGTTTTAAAAATATTTTCTGCAAGCAGGATGCTTGCACTGCTCCATTATCACTTTTACAGTAACAGCAGCAAGCACATCAGCGTTGGGCACGAAACCCATCTCCTACACGGGACTACGCATCTGCACGAAGCCGGAGCACCAATTCTCTACATACTGTCCGGCCCTCCTACCCAGAACAGGCCATGCCCTACTCTGGCGCAATCAGGACCTACACATCTGCTGAGTGTGCCGCCCCCTTCGAGATCAAAGCCGCGCAAGGAAGTCACTATCTTCTCAAGCCGGTTGAATCATATACAGGCACCCCGGTTATAGACGTTTTCGTCCGCAGTGGCTCAATCGTGAAAATTGATGTTCCTTTGGGTACATATGAAGTTCGATATGCATGTGGAGACATATGGTACGGATATGAATTTTTATTTGGGCCTGAAACCACCTACAGCAAAGCTGACAAGACATCCAAATTCGAGGTGGTCGGGAATCAGGTAAGCGGTTTCAGTTTGACTCTTTATTGGGTAGCACATGGAAATTTAAGCACCTCCTCGCTGCGCCCGGAGCAATTTTAAAGGGTGATTTAGGGGCTAGGGAAGACACTAATTACGTCCTGACACCAACGCTTAAACTGTTTTAACCCTTTTGAAGTGATGCCACAGAGTTCGCGGAGAGTTTCTGGCTACAAAACAATCCAGCTCTGTATTGTAGGTATTCCTGTGATAAGGATATTTCAAGCGATTAGCGACCCTGCGCATCCGTCTTCGTCCCGCAAGCGGAACTACGCCGGGACAAGTGGCAGGGATGAAATACCCTTATCCCTTCGCGGAGATTCGCGGGCAAAATAACTCTGAGAGTTTTGTGCCGCTTTTGATGGCTTCGTCAAATTCTGCCCAACGCATGTTGAAGGATTCATCTGTCTTCAGGTTTCTGATCTGCAGCATCAGAAAAGGACCGCAGACCTCCCTGCCCCAGCAATGGATTGCTTTGAAGGCATCCTCGTTGCAGCCTCTGGAGAACTCAACCGTGGCCCATACTCCATGCCCTCGCACCCGGGCGAGGGGTGTCGGAACGTTTTCCAGAATCCAAGTCAGGAATTCAATCCGGTCTGTGACCGGTACAAATTGTTTGAAGTGACTGAACAACTCATCTGAAATACCCAGCTTGCTTGCGAATTCCGGCCTGCGGATATCAATCTCATGCTCATGAATTCGAAAAGACTCTCCGTTGTCCAGTCGTAACCACCATCCCTCTTTCATATGCTCTCCTTTGTTGTTATTCTCTCAACTCCTGTTGCCAAAAGCAAGAAGTTCAGATAGCCATCTTCATAAGTTCAAGATACTTCTGTTTTAGCGTTGCTTTAGTCGCTTAAGCGACTAGAAAAAACAATTAATTGTTCTTTGCAAAAAGGTGTCTGTCGCTCCTTAGTGCGGCTTATTTCGCGGCCATCCACCGCATAGCGGCGGATATACTGTGCTTCGCAATCATCCACCGCATAGCGGCGGATATACTTTGCAATCATCCACCTCATAGCGGCGGATATACTTTGCAATCATCCACCGCATAGCGGCGGATATACTGTGCTTCGCAATCATCCACCGCATAGCGGCGGATATACTGTGCTTCGCAATCATCCACCGCATAGCGGCGGATATACTGTGCTTCGCAATCATCC
>JAQUCE010000055.1 GCA_028686345.1 Kiritimatiellia bacterium | reverse complement strand
CAAGCGGCACGATCTCGATATGCTTACTTGTTTCAAGGTCAGCGAAATCAGAATCCGGCAGCGTCGATTCATTTACAGTAATCCCACCCGCATGGCCCAACACAAGGGAGCAACAAAACAACCAGCACAAAGATTTCATGACAAACTCCTACTACAATTTATTAAATCCATTAAAACTGATTATTCATAAAAATGCAACATAAAACTGTGAAAAATAATTCGGGCTGATTTTCAACTACGCATGACCGCGAATAAATTCGTTAAACATTCATTTTAGGGGTCAAAATACCGCTCTAAGGGCCAAAAAACAGCGTTTTTTTGATGTAAGTTGTTTTCAATTATGACTTTACAGAGGCTTAGCGTCAAAACAGCATTTGTCACTATCCACCCGGAACAAGTAAATGGAACAAGATTGAGCACAGAATGTTCTCCGTGATTTCAATGAATTGGCGAGGGCGCCCACTTACCTCGGTGGAGGTGATTGTCAGCCTTATTGCAGCGACAAGTACAACGACAGGGCTTAAAATAAAAGCAGAACAAAGCAACAAGGTGTATGCGTGTGGAAAGAAAATTACCGACGAAGAACTACAGAAATTAAGGATTTTGAAAGCCGAAATCCATCCAGAGTGGAACTACGCAATCCGACCGCACGAATTGTAAACTTTGTTTGTGAACGGCTACTTTCTGTATGAACCAACGGACCCCGAATTTTTTTTAGCCGAGGTGCTTTCTAATCCAGGCAGGATTTCGCCTGCAGTCAACAACAGCCGAGATTAAGATTTCACCATCTGTTATTCTGTAATATACAGCAAAGGGGAACCGTTTTGAAAGAAGCCGATGATATTTTCCAAAATGAATGCTGTGTACTCCAGCAAATAACAGTAGAGAGTCGATATCCGAGTACAGTGTTTCAAGAAAGCAGAACCCTAATCTATCTTGTTTCGCGTCATAAAATCTGAAACCAGCGGCCAGATCGGTTTTCGCAGATTTCAGTATCCTGATTTTCATGAGACTGAATTCCAGATATCTTTCTTAGCCTCTTCCCAGTCAACGAATTCATCTGTGCCCTCGCGGACATTCTGCTCCCGTTGTTTTAAGAGCTCGCCATGCCACTGAGGAGAACTGATGTCCGGCGCATCACTGCAAATATCATCCCACAGCATCTCCATAGCAGAAATTTTATCTGAAACTGACATCCCTTTGATATTAAAAGTCGCATTCATATTTGTGATCTCCAATTTTTCTTAAAGTATATCAAAAAATATAGTCTCGAGCATTGGTATCTTTTACTTTCCTGAAAATTTAACAAATCGATACGCGCTACATGCGAAAAAACGGGATAGAGTTCAAAAGGATTTGAATAAAATTCACATAAGGGTTATTTGTGTCTTGACCTCCGACTATAATGGATGACCTCCGACTATAATGGATGACCCTGCACCCCTCTCAGCTCATCAAAGAGCCGTGAAGTCCAGCCGATGGATTCGGAGCCGCTTTCGGTGTAAACAAATGTCTCGCTCCGTATGTTATTGTCGGATGCGTCCCATGTGTTTGTAACACAGGTCGTTTTGTTGGCAATCCCATCGGGGCTGGCGGTGGTTCCCTGGGTCTCGACCACATGATAGCCAGCCGCGTCCTGCGCATAGCTCCAGGTGGTGCGCAGGCCGCCGGGGCTGTCGATATAATGTATTTTTCCCGCTGATATTGATGCGCTGTTGGTCGAGTAGTAGACTGTTGTTGTGCGCAGATTTCCGGCATCACCAAAGTCAGCGTTCTGAGTTGCCGCGCGCTCGCGGATCTCTGTTCTCATAGTCATATTTTGTCCATTTTCCTGAAGATGAAACCTGTTTCTTCAGTAGCCCATATCTGGGGCTTGATGAGTCGTTATCATAATACGCATAGGTGGTCTGATGGTTGACTGCCATGACGAGCTACTACCCCTTTCCATGTGGTGCTCTTTCATTCCCTACTCCTGACCGGGTTTGACCGGTGCTTTCGATGAGTTTTTTGGCTCTAAGCCTCTTATGTGATGGATGTGAACCTGTAGGATCCGCTAATAATGCTAACAATGTGCGCACCCCTGGAATAAGATTTAATACGTCATACCAAAAAAGACCGTTTATGTCGATTTCATTGATATTTCTGTTTCTTGTCATCCCATATAAATTCAACCCGCCAATCTCTCCAATCGGATCGCGGTTGAGCCAGCGTCCAATAGGTGGCAGATATTTACGATATTCGTATTCACTGAAACCTGTAACGGGATCAAAGGGTTTGGTGCTCCACCAGTGGGTGAAGTCATCTTTCTTTGCACCAGTAGAAACCAGCGTTTCCCCAAAGGCGGAATATTCGCGATGTGCCTCTACTGCTCCATTTGCGCTTATATACTCTGTCACGTTCCCGTTGGCATCGAATGCCGTGAAATAGGGAGTACCGTCTTGAATCTCAGCCAACAGACCGCCAACACCGCCTGCGCCCTGGAGGGTGCCGGATAAATCCAAGCCCCATGTGTAAAAGGATGAATTATGAGGGATGAAGGATGAATTGTTGGTGGAGAGTGTCTCGCTGATGATGTTGAAGTCATCCAACACAAAACTTAGACTCCGTGTCTCTGTGCCTTTATGTTGAGCTTTTTCTATACAGCGGGATTGATGATCGTAACCGAATGTGACGACATACTCAACATTCGAAGCAAGTATAAGCCGGTTTTCTCCATTCCACACATACGCCCAACCGTTGAAACTTGCGAGGTTTCTATCAAGATCGTGAACCGGCACTGTTGCGATCCCACCAGTAATGTTGGTGTACTGATTCAATCCATTGGCGGTATACACATTGGTCATTATCAATTGTCCATTATCAATTGTGCAGTGATCCCGGTTTCCTATCGGATCGCAAGCGTAACTGTATGTGTTGGTTCCCATGTTTGCGTTTGTTACCTCAGAGAATGTATTATACCCGAAGGTGTTGGTTTCAGTCGAGCCGCGATTGATGTAATAATCGCTGCGGGCTGTGCGTCGGCCAAGCTCATCGTTGGTGTAGTCAAATGAGCTGACCAAGGACGGCCTAGCGCAGCATAGCCGCAACCAATTTTTTGCCCACGAATCTCCGCGAAAGGATAAGGGTATTTCATCCCCGCTGCGCGGGGTCGCTAATCGCTTGAAATACCCTTATCACAAGATCACTTTTGACAACATGAATTGTATTTTTAACACAAGACTCTGCGCTTAAAATTTTTAGTGATTAACGACTCCACAACGTGGAGAAAAAATCAAACGCGGTGCGTCAGGTTGACTGCCTAATAATCAATTTAGGCTTAACTATAACAGGCTTTTTTAACGCACTGTTATCTGTCTGTATCAACCCAGTCAATAAATCAATGGCGGCTTTGGCAAAAACGCCATTCTGGGGATCAAGCGTCGTGATCTCGGGATCAAAAAAACTAGCAATTTTAAAATTTCCCTGCCCGACAATCCCCACATCATGGGGAACATTCAGTCCCCTTCGCCGAATAGCCTTAATCAATTGAGCAGCCCAGTCGTCGTTAATAGCGATAATCGCATCTGCATGATGCTGACCCACCAAAAAACTCACGACCTCGTCTGCCTTTGAATTTGAAACTTCATGCGGCTGGGGAAGAAGCGTGTCATCCCCCACCCAGATAAGATTTTCGTCCATCGTCAACCCATTACGTTGCATGGCCTCAAAATAGCCCTGATACCGGTGCCGATTAGACTGATGAAACTCATCAAGAATCACAAGCCCGATTCTCTTCCGTCCTGTACTTAAAAGATAGTCAACACCCTGATGAATGCAATCAGCAGCGTCAACATGAATATAATGTGCACCTTCGATAGCTGGTTGTCTCAAATAAACAACATTTGGAAGGCCTGAAATAATCTTCTCCAGGATTCCGGGGTGCTCACGGTGCTCATGTGACATACATAAGGTTCCTTCAACACGACGTGCAGCGAAATCTTTAATGTATTGGGCTGCGAGTTCAAGTTCTTCCCCAAACTGCCCAAGCAAAATCCGGTACCCCCGGCTCAGAGCCTCACGTTCCAGTGCAGAGATACGATCAAAGATCACCGGAGCAGCACTGACGCCAACCAGCACACCGATTAAACCACTTCGACTGCCACGTAACTGCTGTGCCGCACTATTATGAAAATAGCCCATAGCCTTAGCAACCTGTTCGATTCGCTTTCGGGTCTCTTCTCCAACACGTTTACCGCCTGACTTTCCGCCAAGAACCAGCGAAACAGTCGCTTGAGAAACCCCTGCATTCCTTGCAACATCAATTTGTCTTATCATTTTACACCTATAAGCCCGTTAACCCCCCCAGCCATTAGTAAAACAGGGTAACGAAATGCAGCCCGCCAACCCCATGCGCTTGCTGTCGCCGAGGCAAGCAGAAAAACAGTCACGTTTGCCATTGCGGCTGCAAATGTGTATAGCCCCATTGCCGTACCACGTTCATGATGCGCCCACCAGTTTGAAATAAGGCGACCACCTGGTGCCATTCCCATAGCCTGAAAATATCCATTAATTCCCCAAAACACAGCCATTGTTCCAAAAGTCATGGCTGATGTACTTGTAATGCCAATCAAGCTGGCAAAAAAACTACTAAACTCAGAGGCGTAACTAAAGGCCCAGTTTGCCAAACAAGAAACAATCGCTCCCACCGGCATCAGCACACGTCCAAAACGATCCGTTAAATTACCATTGATAAACTGTCCTATGCCATAAGAGACAATGAGTACCGACACCAAAAATCCCATTTGCGCTTTATCCCAACCAAACTCATTCATGATCGGTTTCAGGCAAATCGCAAGATTAAAGCGACCGCAATAATAAAACAGATAGCATGCCATCGTGGCGAGAAGGATACGCCATTTCCAGCGGCGCAAAGAAGCCGACGATTGGAACTCGGCAAAAACCTGATTTTTTTTCGTGTTTTCAACCATTATTCAGATTCCTTTTGTTAACCTTCTCTGTCAGGCGCATATACGTAGCCGGGCAACGATCCTCAAAACGCATCTTCCTAAGGCTGCCGAGCTGGCCACCAAATGTCCGGGAGCCACGCCGATCCTGCGCCACATTCATCTCGGCAGCGCTCCAACCTGCTCGGCCATCAAGAGCAGCTAACATCACGCCATCATCACCGCAAACACCGCTCAATCCAACCATGCTGGGAGCCTCAGGATCACCTGACATCGCGCCGCCATAACTGCTGCGAACAACAACTGAATAGTTGAAATACGCATGTGAACGCATTTGTAACTCCAAATCGTTCCGCGAGTAAGAGCGTTGAAGCGACGGCCAAAATATGACCTTAGCGCCGGCTAGCGCCAAAACTCTTGACGATTCAGAAAAGCAACCATCATAGCAGATCATGATTCCAACCCGGCCAAAGTCGAGATCAAAAACAGGCCACTGGTTACCAGCCTCAATGCCCATTTCGGTTCGCTCCACCTCTGTCACATGCACCTTGTCAAAGGTTCCAACCACCCGACCATCACGTCCCAGCAGGTGAGCGCGGTTATAACGGTGTCCTTTAACATCAATAACCAGTGGCAAAACAACATAACACCCGTTGGATTTTGCACGAAGCAACACTATATCCAGCAGCTCCTGAGCTGCATGGCCGCACTTTTCAGTGTACGCTTCAGCCGGGCAGTCCATGCAGTTAAAATATTCAGGCAGACAGATCACATCAGGATAATCAGCAGCAGCCTGATCAAATAACTCAAGCCCGATCGCCTGGATATCACGACCATCCTTTCCGTCACTCCATGCAGGAGGCTGAACAACAGCCAGCTTAACAGTGCGGTTTAATGATTGCATACTTCACCAATTTGCTTTTGGAGGCTGTTTTCGCCTTCTTCACATTCCATGTTATTTAATTAATGCTCATTCTGGGTAGAAGAGGTTCAATGCCCTGCAATCGAGCCGCTTCGACCATCGGACCCGGATTATCAAACAGTGGAAAATCAATGCCCGCTGAAAACATTGTCGCCAGCGCCTCAGATGTGCCGGGCTGATTTGACATAAATAAATTAATGCGGATGTCCGCCGCCTTAAGTCGGCCCATGTCTTCCGGTGAAGCGACCTGGCCGAGCAGCTGAATAAACGAGTCCCCGTGACCAATCGTGTCCGACACATACGCTGCGCTGTACCCCTGATTTTCCATGTTGCAGATCAGAATGTCCGGAACGACCTGGCGCGCGGCTGTTGCCTCATCTCGCCCTGTTGCCAGAAAAGCCTGATGTGTGCGTCCCTGACGTTCAATCTCCTGCGCGGCCATAACCGCGAGTTTAGCACCACTCTTGGTGTGGACATTCAGCCAGATATTCATCGGCATCATGGCCAGCGTCTCTTCGAACGTCGGCACCCGCTCACCCGCGAATTGGAGGGCTTTCCATGAGCCTGCATCAAGACTGCGGATTTGTTCAAAAGTAAGATCCGTGACCTTGCCGCGGCCATCAGTGGTGCGGTCAACGCTCAGATCGTGCATGAGCACAATACACTCGTCTTTCGTCAGGTTGATATCAAACTCTATCATATGGGCACCCAGCCGGACCGCCTCATGGAATGCGGCCAGCGTATTTTCAGGATGCGTCGCCATTGCCCCGCGATGTGCGCATATTCCACGCGAGGGCATCTCCTTAGCGGGCGCGTCGCTATCAGCGCAGGCCACCAGTATACAGGTGCCTTTTGGGATCTTACCCCTCACTGCGGCCTTATAAAGATCAGCCACCTGAGCAGCACTCAGTGTATAATTAAACAAGGCAACGTCATCCACCTTCCCGTCGAAAAAATTTGTATTGTTGATATCCTTGCCAATAAAAAACCCGTCGGATGCTCGCAATGCGCCAGCCACATTCGGATCGCTGTAAATTTTTTCATTGCCGCCGTCCAGATAGGTGTGCACCTCACTGCCATCCCATGTCATCACAAAGTTATGCCAGTTACTATCTGTAATGTTGGCATATGGAGCCTTGATAATCTGGCTGTCACCGCTGTTATCTGTCACAAAGAACATTAGTGTGCCGTTACTTTCTCGATTTACAAGGAACATATAGCGGTTACCCACACTTTTCTGGAAACCGGCGATGATCTGCCTGGCATTGTCAGGGCCGTCCTCGCTGAGGCGGAACCAGACGCTCATGGTCAGAGCGGTCACCGTGCCGCCGCTGAAGCTGTTGGTGGGCGTGAGATAGTCAGTGTTGGCGTTATGGACCTGCATATAGTTCCAGTTGCTCCGTACGAAAGATGCCGCGTAGTTGTTGGTGGCAAAACCCGGATAGGCTGGCGGCCTGACACCTTCAGAACCCAGCTCCAATTGGGCGCCCACCACATTGAGCGTCCAGTTCCCAACCGAATCCAGAGCACTGCGGCCATAGGTCTCTTCCATCCGCCAATAATGACAGGGGTTAAGCGCCAGTATTGACTTTTCAACCGGCGATTGTGCGGGGGCTGAGCTAACGGCAGCTGCATAGTGCTGTGCTGCCTGACCTGCTGTCAGCGCCCGGTCATAGATGGCCACATGATCCAGCGCACCATCAAAGTAGCGAAAGTCCTGGCCACTGGCATCTCCGCCAAACACCAGCTGTTCCGAGGGTTGAAGGGCTCCGAAAACTGGCCCTTCACTGTTGTTAATGCTTTCAGCTGTCTCCCGGCCATCCAGATATGTTCGCAAGTTCTTACTGTCCCAGGCCATCACAACGTGGTGCCATTGCGTATCGGAGGTACCATCGCAACTGTAAACCGTCTGTTTGGTAACTGTATCTTTATTGTACACTCTAAAATCCCAACGGATAGGATCGACCCTGCGGACGATCGCAGCAAGGTACCCATAACGAGGATTAACATTGTTGAGATATCCGGCAATGACAGCTTCAGTGTTGGTGGAGGCGCGCTTGAACCAGAACTCCAGCGAAAGACCGGTCATATCACCATATGCAAAGCTCTTATCGCCTACTTTATCTGGCATATCAATAAATGACCGGGTTTTCCCAGGTATGTTGTAGCGCAGTGCGTTGT
This sequence comes from Kiritimatiellia bacterium, assembly GCA_028686345.1. Lineage (GTDB taxonomy): Bacteria > Verrucomicrobiota > Kiritimatiellia > RFP12 > UBA1067 > M55B167. The sequence goes on along the minus strand of JAQUCE010000055.1, from coordinate 26,091 downwards.
TACCTACAGCCATGCCCGGAAAACCATCGGAGGGCCTCGGCCCCGCCACACTCACCGCTCCGCCACCGACACTGTTTGTCGGATAACCGTTCACGTGGGTCGCTATCTTTCCTCCAACTTCATCCAGTGATTGCACAGGAGTGCCCGGCTCATCCAATTGCCAATAGTGCTGAAGTCCGGGAGTTCCCTTAACTACCGTTGCATAATTTGCATGGGACAGCATCGCACTGCCCAGGATACAAAAAGCCATTCCCACGGTTATCAATTTACTTTGTCCATTGATCGACGTATTCATAACAATCTCTCCTTAGTTTTCTCTGGGCCATTCACAATATGTTGCCGATCCTATCAAGTAAGGGAGCTGTCTTTAACCAGCAATGAACATTTTTCGGTACGCAACAAAACTGCAAAACACCCAATGTTTCCTTTTGGTTATACGTATAACATAACCGTTAAAGCTTCGTCAACACATCTTTTTATTTATTTGAATTGAGCACCTCAAGCCGGAAGCACAAAAACTTCGCGCAGAAGATTTATTTAAAAATATTAAGATCGCTATTGACAGCTGAACCGCAGCAAGGTACAATTTTTAATCATTGGGAATTGTTTTAATTTGGTGTTAAAATCTGATTGCGATTGACCAAGAGATGATAATCCATTCAGGGTTAGCAGCCAACAACGGCAAAACCAGTCTGCATTTTGTGTCATCGTGCGGATCAGGTAGTATAAAAAGAAGTATGACACAATTTAGGAAGAACACAATGGACATCTATGTTGGCAATCTGGCATACCAGACATCTGACAGTGACCTCAATGAGCTTTTTGCTCAGTACGGAACAGTTAATTCAGCACGCGTAATAACCGACAAATTTTCAGGCGACTCTAAAGGGTTCGGTTTTATTGAAATGCCGGAAAAGACAGAAGCTCTCGAAGCTATCACAGCAACCAACGACATGGAGTTCATGGGGCGCAAATTACGCGTGAATGAATCCCAGCCTAAACCTCGCGGCGAGCGCGGCGAACGTCGCGGCGGCGGCGGTGGCGGCGGCGGATTCCGTGGCGGCAGCGGCGGTGGCGGCGGACGCGGTTTCAAGAGTGACCGCAGAGGCAGCGGCGGTGGCGGCGGCGGCGGCGGCGGCGGCGGCGGCGGCGGCGGCGGCGGACGCGATGATCGTCGCTGGTAAAGCGCTTGCATCATCATATTAAAAAAAGGGGCACGCGCACGCGTGCCTTTTTTATTTCATAATCAAACAGGAGAGCATATGACTATCGTTATCATTGGATTGGGACTCATCGGAGGGTCATTTGCCCGCGACCTGCGCGACTCCCCTGCAATCACTGAGCTGATCGGTGTTGAAACCAACCCTGAACATCTCCGCCAAGCCCTCGAATTGGGGCTGGTTGACCGCACCCTCCCCCTGGAGCAAGCCATCCAAGCCGCTGATGTTGTTGTTCTGGCAGTGCCGGTCAACACGATCGACCGCCTGTTGCCGCAGATTCTGGATCAAGCCACCAGCACCCAGACAGTGATTGACCTTGGATCAACCAAACAGCAGATGATCGAAAATGTCAAGGCTCACCCCAACCGCGGCCGCTATGTGGCCGCCCACCCAATGGCCGGCACAGAGAACTCAGGACCGGCAGCATCGTTCAAAGGATTATTCAAAAATAAAACTGTGCTCCTCTGCGATCTTGATCACAGTGCGCCGGATGCCTGCAAAACAGCGCTGGAGCTCTTTCACATTGCTGGACTTAAATTTGAGTTCATGGACGCGGTCCAACACGACCGCCATGCAGCCTATGTCTCACACCTCTCCCATATTGTCGCCTACGCACTCTCGCTGGCAGTCCAGAACGAAGAGAAAGCCGGCTACGCAGTGCCGCGGCTGGCTGGCGGCGGCTTTGCCTCCACAGTGCGTCTGGCCATGAGCTCCTCTGACAGCTGGGTTCCCATTATCACCCAGAACAGAGAGAACATCCTCACTGCTGTTTACGCACTCTCCGAAAAACTGGAAGAGTTCAAACGCGCGCTTGAAACCAATGATGAGTCGAAGCTCCGCGAGCTGATCGATCATGCCAATAAGATCCGCGAGCTGCTTTAAGAATTGCAGTAGCACGTAATGCCACACAATGTCATAATCCAAACCTATCCACAGTTGCTCGAACTCTATGGTCCGCGCGGCTGGTGGCCGTTGAGCGCGTGCAACGGATACCATCCAAATGACTACAGTTTCCCCAAAACCGCCAGCCAGCGTTTTGAGATCTGCGTCGGGGCAATCCTGACTCAGAACACGGCTTGGACATCAGTTGAAACTGCGCTGGATAACCTCAGCCAGCTGCATGCGCTCACTCCGGCAGCGCTTCTGGCGTGTGATGATCAGGTGCTCAAAACAGCTATCCGCAGCACCGGATATTACAACCAGAAAAGCGCGTATCTGAAGACCATGGCAGCCTTCTTCCATGATTGTAAAGCGCGTACTCCCACGCGTGAGGAGCTGCTGCAACTGCGCGGGGTTGGCGAGGAGACCGCTGACTCAATCCTGCTTTACGCCTATCAGCAACCCTTTTTTGTAATCGATGCCTACACCCGCCGTGTCTTTACACACCTTGGTGTCAACGAAGGCAAGGAGTCCTACCGCGTTGTACAAAAACGCTTTCATGATGCGCTTGAACCTCTCTACCAAGGCCAAGAACGTATACTGGTTTATCAGGAGTATCACGCCTTAATTGTCGAACACGCCAAGCGCAACCACAGTGGCAAACAGAAGCAGTGATCAATGCGGTTGGCAACAAAACCGACCTCCGCGCTGAGTACTGAGTGAGAAGTGCGCGAATGCGTGAGTGAAGGTGTAGACCGCATAGAGGGCAACCGCACTTTACTCGCTATCTTTCAAACAGGGAAAAGCGACATACTCACTCTTCTTCTATTAAATCGGCATTTAACCGGATGAATGCGCTGGAACGGCCTGCAACCGACAGGGAGGCCTCCCACAGCTCCGTGGATGCCTCTTCGGAAAGCTTGCGCAGAGCCAGCCCGCTCCCCTGCCAATTAGGCGCACGCAGCGAAGCTGTCCATGTGGGGTAGAGAGCTACGCCAGAGGTATCTTTCGAACGCTGGTAGGTTACAGTGAACTTCCCTTCGGCTTCATCTATCCGGGGCAGCATCAAATCAGTGGTTGAACAAAAGGTCAGTGGCTCCAGCCCGACAGCGTACTTCAGCAGGTTGGCGATATTATCACCGGCAGGACAGTCCTGTTGTCCTCTCGACCCCAAAGGGGCTCCAGCATCAAATGCCCACAACTGAAACCTCTGCCGTGATGAATCCGCATGCGCACGTAGTTTCGGATAACTGTCCATATACCAGACATTGGTGATATCCCAACCCGCATCAATGAAAGTGGTGTCATCCTGCATTGCTATTGTATTCGTGCCGATAGCGGCCGCGCTGATCGAAACACCCGAGACCTCTACATCCCAGAAGCAGGCGATAACAGAGGAGTTAGCAAAAACTGCCACAAAACCACCGGCGTCGCCACCGATGGCAGCGCCTGCAGCATAACAATCGGTAACACTTGAATTACTGATATTGGCCGCAAAACCACCGGTTTTTTGAGCCCCCCGCACTTCAGAGCTCGTAAAACAACTCTTTATGTCAGCTCCATAAACTTTGCCTGCAAAACCTCCGGCATAATCTTGCCCCTGCACCAGACCGGATGAAAAACAGTGCTCTGCCGATATGTAGCCCAAGCAGCCAACAAAGCCACCAACAGCCAACTCGCCTTTAACACGCGATGTAGAATATGATTTCATGAGAATCATTCCTTCGGTTTTACCAACCAAACCACCTACACACTCATATCCCGCAACGCTACCACGAGAGCTGCTAAAAAAACACTGCCGCCATCATTATCACCCACCAGGCCACCAACATTACCATATCCATTGACAGCAACAGAGGATGAACATCGCGAAACAATACCGGTCACACTACGCATATAGCACCCGAAAGAATTACAACCCACCAAACCGCCAACACGCCAATCTCCTGTCACTTCCCCCTGCACATAACAGTTGCTGATAACTCCCCCTTGATTCACTCCAACTAAAATCCCGCAGCACTCCTCCCCTTCTATAAAAGCATTTACAACATCCAAATCAATTATTATTCCCTCACAAAGACGTTCAAACAAACCAATCTCATTCCTCTTTGATTGAATCGTCAAATCGCTTATGGCATTTCCGTTTCCACTAAAAACTCCTTTGAAATCGCCAACAATAACCGCCTTTGAATAATCCTCCAGCAAATTAATATTCCGAACCAAAGAGTATTGAGCACTCAAATCACTCTTCACTGCCTGTAGATCCGCTTCACAGGCTATCGGATATGGAGAGACCGCACTTCCGTCTCCACCGAACCCGGCAGATATATAAAAATCAACCGGTGGCGCATTGGTTAGATAGCTGCAACCAGATGCAACCGATGCGCCGATAATTTCTCCTGATGAAACTGTCAGACTGTTTGTATAGATTACAGAGCCAAGAGTAAAACCTGCATCAACCAAAGCACTCTGCATCTCAACCAGGCTTAAACCATCGAGAGGCGGAGAGATTAAAAAATATTCACGCTGCCAAAAAAGAACAGGATAATCGTTTTCAGGCATATACCAAGCTCCGGTGAAACCGTTTTCCTGCACACTGAAATCCCAACCAACCGCAGTGAAGGTGGTTCGCTGACTCATCTCGACCGAAGACAGCCCCTCACCGCCTAAAATATCTGATGCTCCTTTTGTCTGTCCTGAACTCTCTCTGTTTCAGAAACAACATCGGATTGAAGCGTAATAATGCTCCTCTCCAAGCAAAGCGTTTGCCTTTGAAATACCACTAACACAACCGGCGGCGTAACAATTTGCTATTACCCCCTCCCGACATACTCCAATCAACCCGCCAATACTATTTTCCCCACTTACAGTACCAATTGCGTAACAATCACTGACCAAAGCCTGCTCCCATAAGTTTCCGGCTAACATACCAATGGCAAAGCTCCCGCTGATATTGCAACCCTCAAGTTTGAGCTTCTTGACACTTCCTCCGTATTGTACAGAGCCGAACAAACCCAAGTGTCCATTGGTTGTCCCTCCATCAATGGTCAGGTTGCTGATTGTTTTGTAGTTGCCGTCAAACACGCCCATGAAAGAATCAAGGGCACTGCCGGTCCAGCCCGCGATAACTGCGTCCGTGTAGTTTGTCGCCCCCAGGTCAATATTGTTCATCAGGATATAATGTGCTGTCAGGTCATTGTTAACCGCCTCAAGCTCTAAACGATTTGTAATCTGCCAGGGACTCCCCTCAGATCCATTACCACCGGTAAACCCCCATGCGCAAGTCGTGATCAGCAGCATCTGAAATAACAAACATAGTTGTGTCTTCATGTGTGAAATTGTAACAAAATAAATAATGGATTTAAATTATTTTAAATGTAATTGAATCTAAATGATAATGAAGCAGAGCACGCACGTAATCGTAATCAAACAGCGCCTGCTTATTTTCGGCTTTGCAGTTTTTCTTTGTACTTGGCAAAGGTCTCGGCGGAGGTGGTCTCACGATAGGCCTGCACATTGAATCGTTCGCAAGCCGCGATCCATGCGTGGCAAGCTGTGAGCGGATCAACGGGGCCGGGAAATGTAATACCTCTCTCTTTCGCATGATGCCTCAGCATCGGGTCATTGATCAGCCAGACATGGTCGATCGAGAGTTTTTCGCGCAGGACTTTGTCTTCAAGACCCTGCTTGCCGACCGGATCAGCCGCTTCTTCTTCTTGCGCTGTTTTCAGCGCAACCTCCATCAGCCGCGTGGCTTCGAAGATACTGTCAGCGTTCAACCATTGCGTCACATTTTTCTGGTAGCAACGGAGGTAGACACCCGCTTCCTCGGCGCGGTCATGGATGAAGTTGAGATAGTTTTTAAGAGCTTGGCCGGTCTTTTCGCTGTAATAACCAGCGAGAAAGGTGCTGATCAGTTGATCTGCGTCGAGATCGGGATTCCAGAGCAGGTGCGAAATAACCCAGTGGCGGAGGCGCACAAAGTCGCCTGCTGAACAGAGCGCGTCACCCTGTTGGAAGAGCCCGGTCGCTCCATATTTCACAAATGTGCGGATATTCGGCGCGAGCACGCGCAGGTTGGGGTGGGGCAGCATATAGGAGTGGAAACTGGTGACATAGTCCCAGCCAAACAGGTTGCCGCCCGCAATTTGGCTCCATGCTACAAGGTCACTGGTGAAGGGCTCGTTCTCCTTGCTCCCCTCAAGCGGTTGCAGAAAAGAACACTCAATGTCGCAGAGGCGCACCAGCACATTATGACGCGGACGAGCCTTGGCCGGTGCCTCCCGCGTGTACTGGTAGGCAAAGGTTTCAATAAAGACATTCGGGAACTCTCTCCCAATCTCCTCGGCCACTTGATTGACGAAGCGCAACATCAGGCCAGCCGCCGTCCCGATGCCGCCCTCCTCTTTTTCAACAGCAAGGCAGGCAGCGCATTGACAACGACCGCTCCAATCGTTTTGGCTGATCTGAATAAAGTCCGCACCGGGATCCTCACGCAACAGGGCAAGGGCATTTTTCGTCAGCTCTTTGCGCATCTCGTCATTTGTCAGACAAAGCTGTGCCTTTTTATGAGTGCGCTTGCCCTTGATCTCGCTATACCATTCGGGATGCTCTTTGAAGTAAATAGCGGGCGGCAACAGCTCGTAGAACGAGTGGTAGGCTGAGTTGCGTCCCTTGAAATGAATCAGCCGATGGTTGCCGCCATACGCCTCAGGTATCATCTCCATGGGGGCGAGCATATAACGCGTTCGGGAACTGAAGTTGCCTTTGAGGCGCGTTTTGAAGCGCGCGTTAAAAGAGTCCAGATAGTATGATTCACGGAAACGTAACTTCGGCGCGTAATGGATGTCCAGAACCGGGAGTTGCAGTGTCGGCTTCTTGGGAATGAAGGCTTCCTCGCTGGTCCACCAGCGCACGCCAACTGCGTCCTCCAGAAAGGTGTAGACCGCGTAGAGGGCACCGCGCTGCGGGTGGCCGGTCAATATCAGGTCATTGCCGACACTCTTGAGCACAATGCCATCGTAATCGATCTTGGCTGAATCAAATCCGGGAATCAGGGTGCGCGCGGCCGCGGTGTTGCCAACCAGCAGGCGCGCACCTGATTTCGGGGCAGGCTCCCGGATCACGGTGAACGTGGCGCCTGTCACCCCTTCCAGATGCGCCTTGAGTTCGTGCGCCGCGCTGAGTTCAACGGGCGTGGCTGCGGCTGGCACAACAATTTGCGCAGATGCCGTGCCAGCGGAGGCAATCTGCAAAGAGCTCTCAGCATGTGCCAAAAGCAGCGGTTGGGCATTAATTGTTAGAAGAACAAGCCCCGCCAGCGTGCAGCCATTAACCAACTCCAAAGATCGCGCTATCATTGTACTCAACTTTCATCTTTCAACAGTAATACGGCGCTCCTCCAGCTCGTCGCCCAACTCAAAATAAAGGTGAATTGCTGTTGCAGGAATAAGCTCCTTTGCCCGTTCAGGCCACTCCACAGCCACCACTGCTCCATCCTCAAGGTACTCCGCGTAACCGATTGCCAGCAGGTCATCGGGCGAGTCCAAACGATACAAATCCATATGCACCAGTTTGAAGGCCGGTGTCTGGTACTCATTGGAGATCGTGAATGTCGGACTTGTCAGCGGCTGGTTCACCCCCAGCGCAGTGCCAATCCCCTGCATAAAAGTGGTCTTGCCTGTGCCTAAGTCACCATGCAGTGCCAGCACAGTGCCGGGTTCAAGCAACCTTGCCACCTCTGCTGCCAAAGTCCAGCACTCCTCCACTGATTTCACAAGATAGTTTTTTTTCATCACTGGATTATCTAAGCCACTCAATACACTCGTCAATAAAACGTTCGATATACATCTCAGTAAACGCCGAGGCATGCGGCATGCGCACCAGGCCGGGCAAGTTTCCATCAGCCAGCGGTGACTCCGCTGTCAAAGGCTCCTGCTGGAAAACATCCAGGCAGGCGCCCCTGATGGAACCAGCCCTCAGGGCCTTGGCCAGTGACGTTTCATCAATGCTGTTGCCGCGTCCGAAGTTGTAGACCACCGCGTGTGCCGGCATACACTCAAACTCGCGCTCTCCCAGAAAATGATCGGTGCCTGTGTCTGAAGGCAGCAGCATAATCACATGATCAGCGTCGGCCAACACACGGTGCAAACAGGCAGGCGGCTGAACCGAGTCGCCGCTCTCAAACCACATCGGCAAATCCGCGGCTGAGACCGCCGTGCGGCGAATGCCCGTCACTCGAATGTTGAAATGCTTTAGCATACGCCCGACATGCTGCCCGATTTTTCCGAAGCCAATTATGACCGCATGTGTGCCGGAGATCAAGCGGGCGCCGAGCAGCGCATGATCCGGCCACAGATCGCCTTGCAGCTGGTGGCGGTATGCAGTTAAAATCCCCCGGTTAAAGGCCAGCAGCAGACCCAGCACGCTCTCAGCCATCAAAGGCCCGTGAAAGGTGCCGTTCTTGATCTCAATCCGCTCAGGAACGGAGGTGACAGCAAAAAAATCCCGGCCCGCAGCCGGCGTGGCGATTTTCCGCAGCTCAGGCGCGAGATCAAACCACTCCTGCTGGAACCTCCAGGTGAGCGCCACCTCTGCATTCGGCAGCGCAGCCAGGAACTCATCGCGACTGTGACACCAGATCACCTCCGCAGCCGGCAGCGCCGCACGCAGACGCAGGATATGAGACTCCCGTACCGAAAAAAAGGGCACTCGGCTCTGCTGAAAAACAACTATGATTTTTTTATCCATAAGCTTAAAGCTTCACCGGAGTTGTGCGCTTTTTGCCACCGCCGGTATTATATTTCTGCGGGGGCTGCTGCTCACCAACTCCAATGCCCTTCTGCATCAGTGCCTTTAATTCACCTAGGTGATCCGTGTAAACCCCGCGCGGGTTACAGTTGTTTTTAACGCAAATTGCGGCGGCCATGCCCACAACCTCACCCATCATGCCGGTTGTGCGCATCACCCGCGTGGTTCCCAGAGCAACATGCGTCACGCTGATGTTGCGGCCAGCCATAAAGAGGTTATCCACATTCCTGGAGTAGAAACAACGGTAAGGAATGGGATAGGGATAGATCGGAATATGCTTGGCAATTGATTTGAATTCAGTGCCCGGGAAGTTTTTCGTGTTTTTAGGGTCAGGGTAGTGCAGATCAACGGTCCAGGTGGTGCAGGCCGTTCCGTCCGGATAGATCTTGTCATTGATCAGATCCAGCTCGGTCAGAAGCAGATCCCCTACCAAACGGTATGACTCGCGTTTACCAGCCACGTAGGCCACCCAGTCCAGCTTGCTCCCAGTGTACATCTCTTTATCTTTGGAGTGGTTCTTCAGAAACGACCAATTGGACATTACCACCAACATGCCATAGTCGCGCACCCTTTCAAATTCATGGATTTGATGTTGGTTCATGCCGGTCTCCCAGGTCCACTCACCCATTTTTACACGCTCGCACTTGGTCTCGTTAAAATCAAGCCCCCACTTGATATCAGGAAAGGGCGCCTTTGTTTGCTCCTCCACAGAGTACCACTGCACCGATGAGCCCATGGTCATGCTGTCAGATTTTTCAGGGGCGGTGGGCTCATTGAACTCATCGCGCCCCTCACGTCCGTGACGATACTCCGCGCCGGCGGCAACACCGACTGAACCGTCGCCTGTGCAATCAGCAAACACAGGCGCAGCAAAGCGGCTCTCCGCGCCGCTCTCAACATGCCGCCCAATCACAGCCTTGATCTTTGAGCCATCCATCTCAACTCGAACAGCCCGGGTGTTTAAAAACTGTGTAATGTTTTTTTCAGCATCAACCACCGCATGTTTACGCTGGTCTTCGTAAAACTCAGGGGGCTTGGCATTGCCGCCTTTGGCAGGCCCGATCTCGCTGACCACATCCCCCAGTCGGGGATAGGGGCCAAGATTGATCTGCCCTCCCAGATGAACTCGCACCTCGGAGCTGTTGTTACCGCCCAGCACCGCACGATCCTGTATCAGCGCAACCTTAAGTCCCAGACGGGCAGCGGAAACAGCGGCGCAGATACCGGCAACACCTCCGCCGGCAACCACCAAGTCAAACCTCTGCTCCCCCACCGGCGCTTTGAGTGTGCCCATCTTATAGCGGAAGGCCTCCAGCGCCTCACCCTTGCTCGGCGGCGTGAAGGAACTCTCAGAGGTCAGGACAACAGCGTCACAGCGTCCGTCAAAACCTGTCAGATCGTGCAGCGCAATCGTGGCCGCACCTTTTTCCAGATCAACAGTGCCCGCCTCCTGCCACTCCCACGCCGAGTTCCGGTTGCCCAGCTCGCCACCGCAAACCTTGCCATTGACAATGATTTGAAACCGTCCGGCAGCCTCGTTTTTGTTCCACTCAGCATTCCAGTTGCGTGTGCGGGCCAGCACCCGGTAGCGTCCGGACTCCGGCACTTCTATCTTTTGCACTGCATCCGCAACCGGTGTTCCCAGTCCGTGCGCAAGCAAAAAGGAAGAGCCCATCTGATCCACAAACTGCTGGTCAACAACCCAGCCGCCTTTGTTTGCGAATGATTCCGCCTCAACCATCATTGTGGCGGCCAAGAGCTGACTCCCCCAACAAAAAGCGGCAATCACAAACCATGATTTATAAACATTCATAAATATCTTTTCCCTTAGCGTTGCATAAAATATGCAACGTTATTTTTTGTTTAATGAATCAGCACTAAGCTGTTACTGAACCATAAATACGGTGCCAAAAATTACCTGCTCATAGGGAGTTACCTGCTCCCAGGTGGTGCCAACCCGGATTTCGTCAACTTTAAATCGACCATTATCAATCCAAGTGGATCTCACCTTCAACCGGTTCAGCTTGGTTGAGTCGAGAATACAGCCAGTGAGGGTAACAAGATCCGCCGTGCTGGCCGCCTCTGACCTCAAGTTCTCTGGATTGAGATAGACCGTTACTCGGTCCTGCCAGCCGACCACATTCTTCTCAATTTTCAGAACAAAAAGGTAGGTTTCACCTTGCCTGTAACTTCCATCACCGAGTGCATACCTGAACCGATTATTGCCAGAATCAACACGGCAACGAATCCCAATTTCACCTTCAAACAACCCCCATTGCACACCTGCTTGTTCACCATCATCAGAATCATACAGTTGGGCATACGCGAAATCATTAACTTCACCATCCGCAGTGAAATTCATCAGAGATGAAATGTATAAAACGCTGTCAACCGTTATGTTGGTGGTGGCGCGTATGATTAGACGGTCATACGAGTTCGGCATATTAACCTGAATCGATCCACCCGAGCTGATCAGCGCCGCTGTCCTATTGGTATAAGTCAAGTTTTCACTGTACGGCTGCCAATAACTCGAGGTAGAAAGACTCCAGGGCGCAGCAAAGCCGGGACAATACACGTTTTGCCCATTGAGTTCAGCTCCGGCTATATAGCCCCCGTCAACGCGAAAATCATCATATAGAATCATATCCGATGCAACTGTCCACGGTACAGCATCATACCACTGCCGCCCCATCCGGATCTCGTCCACACTCAGAGTCCCACCGCCAAAACCGCTGGTATAAAATCCGACCTCATCAACCAGCAGCGCGCCAGAGTTAGACAAGGTGTTAATTTCCGTTTTGAATGTCGGAGCACCGGCAGCCAGCCGACTGGAGAGCAATGCAGGGTTAACCCAAACAGAAACAGTGTCATTAAACTGTCCACCAATATTAGTATCCACATCAATGGAGACCACAATCAGATAGGTCTCGCCTGCCACGTAGTCGGACATGACCGTGTGCGTTACACGTGAATTGCCTCCGCTGCGGGTGATCAGAACAATATTGCCGTTCATAAACCCGAAGCCTACTCCCCACATGTAAGGGCTGTGTGAAGGCGAAAGGCCATCGACATCATCAAAACGAATGACTGCCGTCCCATCTGCATCCGCTGTTGCCTTCATCAAAGCACTAAAGTAGTGCGACATTAGTGCTGGGCCATTATAGATTTTTCGTGTTACAGACCGTGTGCCATCTCCCACAGCCGACAGATCCAGCTCCAGTGAGCCACCTGAGCTGACAAAGATCTTGTCACCACCCGTATAACTCAATCCTGAGCTCTGTGGCTTAAAGAGATCTGTTGAGCCAGTCCACATTGCATTGGTGTTATAGCCGATAATCGGGCCACCGTACACACCTCTATTAACGCTGTTAGTAAGGCTGTTTGCAACTAGATACTCGCCATTTGTGGGATTGGAAGCTCCCGAAACAACGATGAAAGGGTCATACAGCAAGTGCTGGGCACCTACGCTAAAGCCGAAAGCCATTATCGCCAGAGTGATAAAACCATACCGCTTTTTCATACAACATCTCCTATTATACTACCAAAACACTGTTATCCAATCGTCAAAACCGACTCTACGTAAGCGGGGCGTAAATGTCAATCTCAAAACAGAGCCCCAACGCGACCAGTAAAGCAGCGCACTGCTCCTCGGTGCCGATGGTAATCCGCAGATACTCACCTGTCATAGGGCCGGGGAAGTAGCGGACAAAGATTTTATTCTGCTTCAAATAGTCAAACACAACTTGCGCTTTACCCTCCGGCGGGCGGGCAAAGAGAAAATTGGTTTGCGAATCACAGACCTTCCATCCCCTTGCGCGCAAGGCTGCGGTCATCTCCGCGCGTGAAGCCTTGATCCTGCTCACATTGCGCTGCATATACTCCAGATCATTCAATGCGGCCAAGCCGATCTTGAGGGTCAGCATATCCATGTTATAGGAGTCTTTGATCTTATACAGCGCGGCGATCAACCCTTCCGGGCCGATCACATAACCAAAGCGGATGCCAGCCAGAGAAAAAGATTTGGAGAGCGTGCGCATCACCAGCGTATTGCGATTGCCTGCCGCAACCGCCAGATCCATGCAGTTCTGATCAGCGAAATCGCCATACGCCTCATCCACCAGCACCACACCGTCAAAGGACAAACAGAAATTGGCGACCTGCGCAGGATCATGCAACATGCTGGTGGGCGCGTTGGGGTTGGTCATAAAAAAAAGATCGGCGGCATACTCTGCCGGCATATTCCAGGTGAAATCCGGCTTCAGTTGCACTGGCTTGCAGCTCACGCCGCGTATTTCGGCCAGCACACGATAGAGGGAGTAGGAGGGATCAAAACAGCCGACGCTGCCGTTGTTCTCCACAAAAGCGCGGGTGCAGAGCGCCAGAATCTCATCCGAGCCATTGCCAACAAAAACCTGCGTAACAGAGCAGCCGTGAATCTGTGCGATGCGCTCGCGCACCTCGAGAAAAACAGGATCAGGGTAGAGGCGCAACTTTTCGGTGTTAAACGATGCCACACACTCAGCCACCCGCGGCGACGGCGGGTATGGGTTTTCGTTTGTATTTAGTTTAATCACCGTGCTGTCCCGTGGCTGCTCCCCGGGGGTATAGCCCACAAGTGCCTCAACATGCTTACAAATCATCTTAAAATCCTGCCTTTCGCTGATAATTAATTTCAGGGTTAGAATAGCAGAAAAAGAGCGTGTGAGGCAAGCGGGCTTTCATTGCCGCTTGAATTGGCTGCCGCGACTATCTATACTTCTATGTGAATGGCTGTAATAACATTCTGCCGCACACTCTGGTTTGTTTTGCAACAGGAGTTGAAAGAATAGCGCCTAATTTGTTGGCGAGCTTAAATAGGAAAAAAAATGAAATTGATGACCTGCGCAATGATATTGGCTATGACAACTTGCGGTTTTGCAGTTGATCTAGCTGAAAAACCGGTGGATGGAACGCTGGAGGGTGTTGGCGGCTTCCGCAAACCTATGCAACAAGTTAAAATGGTTGTGCCCGGTTTTCTCTGGGTTGAAGCTGAGGATTTCGATGATTACGGCGCTTGGAAGCTTGATACGCAGTTTGTACATAAAATGGGCTCCGCCTACCTTCTCGCTGTTGGTGTTGGCGAACCAATCCCTGACGCTTCGGCCAAAATCAACGTGCCGCATTCAGGCAAATACCGTGTCTGGGTGCGGGCCCTTGATTGGCTGCCTGAATTCTCACCGGGCAAGTTCACGATTGAGGTTAACGGGTTTAGGAGCGCTAAAATTTTGGGTGCTTCCAAGAGAGAAAAATGGGGTTGGGAGAGCGCCGGTGAATTACAGCTCAACACGGGTGAGAACTCATTTGTGCTCAAGGATATGTCGGGCGCTTTCGGACGGTGCGATGCCATCATACTAACAACCGACCTGGCCTACCTGCCGCCAGAGGATCATGACGCAACGCAAAAAGAGCGCGCGCGCCTCACCGGTGTTTCCTTTGAGGTTGACGAAGGCGGTAAATTTGATGTAATTGTGGTTGGCGCTGGCGCGGCCGGGTGCTCAGCGGCTATCTCGGCAGCCCGCATGGGGGCTAAGACCGCGCTGATTCAGGACCGTCCTGTACTTGGCGGCAACTCTAGCATTGAACTGGGGGTTGGAACCGACGGTGCCAGCGTCTCCAAGGCCAATGCGCGTGAAACCGGCATTGTGGAGGAGGGCAATCTTATCCGGGTTAAAAAGGGGCAACATAAAATGAGCGCTGCTTATCAGGAGCTTGCTGCCGCTGAACCGAATTTAACCGTTTTTTTTAACACCCGTGTAATCAATGCCGAAAAAAACAATGGTAACTCCATCAGCGCAGTGATCGCAGTCAACACACTGACACTAAAGCACAAACGTTTTGCAGGAAAGTTATTTGTTGATTGCACTGGGGATGGATGGGTTGGCTACTATGCCGGCGCTGAATATCGTTTTGGCCGTGAGGCGAGCCGTGAGTTTGATGAAGCCGCCGCTCCCGAGAAGGCGGATTCCATTACAATGAGCGGCTGCCTGATGGGTGATTTAGCCCTTGGGTATCGTGCACAGGACGCTGGCAGGCCGGTTGACTACAATGCTCCGCCCTGGGCAGTTAAACTGCTGCCGCCAGAGGAGTTTCACCGACATCCGCGCAGCTTCGTGAGTGGACAGTGGTGGCTGGAACACCCGGGCAGCTTTAATGATCTGGAAGATCCGGAACGTTGCCGAGATGAGTTGATCAGGATTAGCTTTGCATACTGGGAGTGGATCAAAAAACACTCGAGTTTCAAAGAGGCCGCGCGCAACTATGCCATGACATACGTGCCATACATCGATGCCCGTCGCGAAACACGTAGGCTGGTTGGTGACTACATCATGACGCAGCAGGATGCTGAGGCAGGTGTGATGTTTCCTGATCGCATCGGTTATGGCGGCTGGAGCCTGGATGTTCATAATCCCAAGGGCATTCATTCCGGTAAGGAGGGCCCTTATGAATTTGATGGCCGGGTACCGCTTTACAGCATCCCTTTCAGATCGCTGTACTCTGTCAATATTGACAACCTGCTGTTTGCAGGACGCCACGTCAGTGTCACTCATATTGCACTGGGAACAGTTCGTGTGCAGGCCACACTCTCGGTTCTTGGTCAGGCAGCCGGCACTGCCGCAGCCATGTGCTCACAGAGAGATATCACCCCCAGAACAATCACGCAGCGATATATCACTGATTTGCAGCAGCAGCTTCTCAGGGACGACTGCTACATCCCTGAACTGAAGAACGAAGACCACGCTGATCTGGCGCGCACTGCCAAGCTCACAGCATCCAGTGTTTGCGCATATGATGTGTTTGATAAGAGCAGCTATCAGTCAGACACTTCCACACGCCACCCTCTAAACATGAACCGCGCGGTAATGTTCAGGCGGGGAATCGATGAAAATATCGGCGAGTTTTACGCTCTGCTTGAAAACGTCACTGACCAAGCGATCAAAGTGAAGGCGCATTTGAGGGGTTCCGCGGAAAACAAGGACTACTCCGCTAAAGAGGATCTTGCTGTGGCTGAGACGACATTGACACCAGGCCGAAAGTACGTAAAGTTCAGTTTTAACAAGCCGGTTAAAGAGCCGTTTATTTGGTTTCTGATACCAGGAACACCCGGTGTTGAATGGGAGCTGAAAAAAAGTCCGCGCATCGAGGGTTCACGCGCTTACAGCGGCTCGCTAGTTGGCCCATGGACAGCTGTTCCATCGCAGCAATACGCCGCATATTTAAAGCCGGGCATACACATTGAGGAGAACTACATTCCAGCGAGTGTGATTGACGGTGTGGCCCGCATTGTCGGGAACCAAAAACACTGTTGGGTATCTGATCCAGAGAAGCCCCTGCCACAGTGGATCGAGCTGGATTTCGGCAAAGCAACCGAATTAAGCAGTGTGCGCTTGACCTTCGACACAGAACTTAACTCACGCTTCCCGCCAGCGCCAGTGCCGAAAGAGTGTGTCAGGGATTACAGAGTCTCAATATTAAAGAACAACACGTGGGTGGATGTAGCTGTGGTCAAGGGTAATTTCATGCGTCACTGTGTTCATAATTTTGATGCGACAAAGGTCTCCAAGCTGCGGCTGACAGTTGAAGCGACCAACGGGCATCCCTCAGCACGTGTGTTTGAGATCAGGGCATACTGAACTAAAGCAGCTAGTCTCCGCCTGTCTGCGTGCGACATACAGACAGGCAACCAAAAGAGTTTGTGTGATGTGCAGGAGGCCCTCGCCCTGGCTTTTGTCTTGCTTTTTGGTCAGGGACTAAGTCCGCGCCGAGCGCGGATTGGAGAAGTGTGCCAGTGCGCCAGTGCGCCAGTGCGCGAGTTTTGTGCGGGAGCAACGCAGCTCCGATTTCCAATCGGAGATGTCCGGTTGGAAACCGGATCTACAGACAATCGGCAGTGCCTTTGGTTTACGATGGCGGCGACGATGCTGGTGGACGAGCCCACGCCTTATCCCAATCGTCCGCCAACATCGTCGCACAGCATCGTCAACCGATGCCGCTCTGCGAGCGGCATACTGCACCAGGCTCATGAAAGGCGCGCCCCGGGGTGTAGGGTTGCTTCTCAGAAGCAATTGCGGACGCCGGGCGATTGTTCGTCAAAGGCGCACCCCGGGGTTTCATAATCTTTGTTTGGCTCATGAAGATAGCCATATCCATTTCTGTTCTGAAGAAAATAGTGCCTGTCCCTAAGAGTGAAATCAGTGCCTGCCCCGAATTGATACTTGTTTTTTACACCCGAAACTGAGAGAATGGCAACTAAACTCCTGCACCATGTAGGATAAACAAGCGAGGAGATATTTTGAAAGCTGCTGATTTTGACCACCTTCGTCCTGATACCATGTTGAATGCGGTTGAAGCGGCGCTCGGCATTGAGATGACAGGCCTGGCCACACCGCTGCCCAGCTATATTAATAGAGTTTACGAAGTGCAGTCCATTGACGGCGAACGCTTCATACCAAAGTTTTATCGGCCAGGCCGCTGGTCACGTCAGGCATTGCAGGATGAACACGATTTTGTACTCGAATGCGCCAGTGCGGAAATCCCGGTGATCGCACCCTTGAAACTGACCAACGGCCAAACCCTACAGGAGTCGGAGGGCATCTTTTTCACCATCTTCCCTAAGAGATATGGGCGTCCACTCGAAATCAACACCGATGAAGACTGGATCAGAGTTGGCAGCCTGCTAGGACGGGTACACGCAGTCGGGTGCCAGAGTGAGGCTCAGGCGCGCACCAACATTCATCCCGCCAGTTCAACCGCCGAACACATCGCGTATCTGCTTGACCACGGCTTAGTCACCACCCAACAACAACAGCCCTTCGCTGATGTGACTTCGCGTATATTGGATCTCATTGTAGAGCTTTTTGACGATATTGAATTGATCAGGATCCATGGAGACTGCCATTGCGGAAACCTGCTGGACCGCCCCGGCGAGGGTATCATGCTGATTGACTTTGATGACATGATGGTCGGAGCGCCAATCCAGGATCTATGGCTGCTGCTGCCGGATCACGCTGACAACTGCCAGCGCGAAGTGAACCTGCTGCTAACAGGCTACAACCAGTTCAGGGATTTTGAAGAGCATACAATCCGGTTGATTGAGCCGCTGCGGGCCATGCGGATTATCTACTTTTTGGCGTGGTGCAGTCGACAGATTAACGACTTCAAATTTCGCGCCCTTTACCCTGAGTGGGGCAGTGACGTCTTTTGGCAGCGTGAAATCAATGACCTGAACCACCAGCTTCAGATCATTAAGGCGCACTTGAAGAAAATCAGTGCCTGTCCCTAAGCGGTGCCTAAGCGGTGCTGAAACTACGACCAAGTGATCGAGCTGTAGGCGACACATGTCCCCCAACCACTCGTGTTCGCAGTTACAGGGTCAAAGGTGCGCCCTGGGATGTAGGGTTGCTTCTCTGAAGCAATTGCGGATGCCGGACAGGTGTTCGTCAAAGGCGGGCCAAGGGGTTTCACAATCTTTGATTGGCTCTGAGAGCCAAACCTACATTTTCAACAAGGTGAAGCTTGCCTGTCGCGCGTAAGCTTTGACGGTCGGTGTAGTAGCCGCTCTATGAGCGGCATTTGAGCATTGTGTCATTCATAGAGCAACTACTATACCGCCCCCGCTAAAAACGATGGATAACTTGAAGGTCCAGACCACTGGACATAGACGTGAAAAACTCTGTGTCTCTGTGAGAGATAAAAAAACGTGCAAAAAAACAAGAATATGAATGATAGTAGTACAAAGAGCACA
The DNA here is from genome assembly GCA_028686345.1 of Kiritimatiellia bacterium. GTDB lineage: Bacteria > Verrucomicrobiota > Kiritimatiellia > RFP12 > UBA1067 > M55B167. The sequence continues at coordinate 7,401 of JAQUCE010000055.1, read as the reverse complement.
AAGAGCCGCGCCGGAGCTCGGCGTTTCCAGGGTTTCCCCATTTTTTACCTCAACATTTTTACCTAATAAACAACGCAGTAATCTTTGTGAGCTATGTGTTCCTTGTGGTTTCAAAAATTAAAGTGCAACCATTTTGACCCCCTATGTCCAGTGATCAGAGGTCAAACGCATCGGAGTGGGGTCGAAATTAACCCTTGCACAACTCCGGGATTATCATTAACATATTAAACCACGTTGTGTATTAGACAACTGGCCGCTCCTCTTGCCTGTGGGCTGTCTAATAGACGCATAAGGTAGCAAAACGGCCCATGATAGCAGGGCTGCTGTGGGCGTGTGGCAGTTGGGCTTGTATAAGAATGTCAGTGACTGGACAGCTAGTCAGGCGGCACCCTTCACCTCTGCCGCACTCACTTTCCGCTATGACCAGAGCCGTGTCAAGAGCCATCAGACTTTGACGTTGTATCGCCATACAGGCACCGAATGGGTCAAAGTTGGCGGTGCTCCCGTTACCCCCGACCATTGTATTGCAACCACTGTACCGCTCACTTATTTGAGTGGCGCGGATGCCAACATCGGCTGGTTCACGCTGGCTGCCCGCGATAGTGGCACGGTGATAATGGTGCAATAAACGACTAGATCCGCGCCGGGCGCGGAGTTTAGATTTTGGACTTCAGAGGTCGGTTTACGATGCTGATTTAAAGGTTGGTAATTGGGGGGAACGCATGAAGAGATGGCGAGCTTGCATTATCGTAGTGGTATCATGGTTTATTGGGGTGCAAGGCACCTACAGCGCTACACTTTGGTTTCGTCCGGTCGACGGATATGACTGGAGTAATCCTTCAAACTGGCTGACTGGCGCGGATCTCTTTGTGAATCGGCTGCCCCAAAGCAACGACGCAGTTCTTTTAAGTTCAAGCCGGATACAGGGTGATACGCCATTGACCGTTGCGGGCGGTGTCACGGCGGTTTGCCAGCGTTTGACGGTCGGCGAACTGTACAACGCGGGCAGCCATCCAATGATCCGCGTCGAAGCGGGCGGGACGATTCACTGTGCCAGTACTAGCCAGAGCGACACAATCTGTATCGGCGACAACGGCAGTGGAACTTTGCTGTTGCGCGGCGGCACACTCACGTTTGGTAACACATTAAGCATGCATCGCAATCTGCAGATCTGCAAAAATGTCGGCGCAACAGGTGTCCTGCGCGGATGGGGAACGGTCAATCCCGCACCGAACGTCACCAATGTCCGCATGGACAACAACGGAGTGGTGATTGCCGACGGCGAGGGCTTGGCAAGGGATCTGGATCTGCACGGCATCGTCAGCACGACCAACACTCTGGCGCAGAGCACCGAGACAATCAATGGCTGGTATGCGATCAACCAGGGCCGCCTGCTTTTCCCGCGCACATGGATCAACGGCTCTGCCACGCCTGATGTCACACGCTGCCTGGGTGACGCGACGGTCAAGCCGTACCCTGAGATGGTTAACAGCCTTAGCGCCTCATTCACTGGTGTGAACCCCTCCGGGGCCGGCATTTTTTTCAGAGGCGGAGTTTATGCCACCAACCATCCTGCAGTTCCAGCACTGCCAAAAGGACGATGTGTGGGCATCTGGGGGCTGGGACTTTACGCGAACAATACTGGCTGGGGTATTTCGGATCTTACGACCTTTTCCCGTGTTGGGCTGACATTCAGGTACGATGCCACACTGGTTACAAGCGCGGATATCCTGACGCTCTATCGGTATGCGAACAGCGCATGGATCCCGGTCGGTATAGCAGCGGCGCGGTCACCATATCGGATCACAACATCCAACTCTTTAACGCGGTTGACCTCCGGCTCTCTGAATATCGGATTCTTCGCGGCGATGGCATCTACCAACCAAGGTACTATAGTTAAGCTGAATGGGCCGCCACCGCCTGACCCGAATGAAAAACTTGTCATAGATAAAGCGCTGCCTGCCGGAAACATCCGCTTGGAGCGAATCGAAGGCGATACAGTCTACCTGCAGAACGAGCTTCGCGACACTTCCGGCTGGTGGTTCTACTGGGCTTTTCGCATCCAGGGCGCGGCGGGGCGCACACTGACCTTCCGATTCACTAACGGCGACGCAGTCTGCACACGCGGCCCTTGTGTTTCACTAGACCAAGGTAAGAACTGGGCCTACGCTGCGGAGAGCTTCACCACACGCACCTTCACCTATGCCTTCCCAGCTGGGTGCGACGAGCTCTGGTTCGCAATGGGCATGGTGCACACACAACGCGACTGGGAGGCGTTCCTGGCTAAACACGCGGCCAACACCGCTTTTATCGAGACCGGAACGCTCTGCCTGTCGCGCAAGGGACGGCCAGTGGAGAGGGCGCGCTTCGGGTGCATCAACCAAGTGCCCACTTACCGCATCTGGCTCTCGGCGCGCCACCACGCGGCGGAGATGATGGGCAGTTACGTTTTGGAAGGCATTCTGGACGCGGTGCTCGCGAGCACCGAACTCGGCGCGTGGTTGCGTGAAAACGTGGAGTTTATGGTGGTGCCATTTGTGGACAAGGACGGAGTAGAGGACGGCGACCAGGGCAAGAATCGAACCCCCCATGACCACAACCGCGATTACGATGAATTCCTCTATCCCGAATGCAGAGCTATCACCAACTGGATCACGACGCATGCGCAGAGCGATGTGGACATTGTACTCGACATCCACTGCCCGTGGATACGCGGCCAATACAACGAGTGGGTATATCAGGTGTATACAAAGAACAGCTCGAATGCCGCAGCGCAAAGACGGTTTGGTGAAATATTAGAAGCGCGCCAGCGCGGCGCAATGAATTATAAGGTGACCAATGACTTGCCGTTCGGGCAAAGCTGGAATACAGATGCGAATTACAGCGCAGGTCGCAGTTTCAAAATGTGGGTGCTGGATTGTGTGCCAGGCAACAGGCTCAGTACAACTTATGAAGTGCCTTTCGCAACTGCGAATAGTGCCACGGTTACCCGTGAGGCCTGCCGGGAATTCGGCGAAGGCACAGCCGAAGCCCTTAAGGCTTTCCTGATCGAAACCGACAACCAAGCGCAGCCTTGAAGCAACTACCGCGCCCCAGTTATTTCGATACGCGTGATCTGACCATTGACGAGGTGTCCTACGCGATCCGCCACGCGGTCGATCTCGCTACGGCTGTGAGCTACGTGGATGACCGTCAGGTCACCTTCGCGTTGTAGCTCCTTGAGCTGGTGGCAGAGTATAGTGTCACGAGCCTGCTCGTCTGCAGCGCTGATCGGCTCGTCGAGCAACAGCAACGGCGGCTTGAGCACCAATGTGCGCGCCAGCGCCACACGCTGCCGCTCGCCGCCGCTCAGCATCTCTGTCCGCCGCGACAGCAGGGAGGTGATCCCTAGCCGCTCAGCCATCTCTGCCGCTGCGCGCTGACGCTCCAACTTACTGACCCGCCGCAGCTCCAGACCGAAGGCGATGTTCTCCTCCACTGTGCGGTTGGGGAAGAGCAATCCCTCCTGCAGCACCATGCCCAGGCCCCGCCGCCAGGGCGGCAGATCAATGACATTACGGCCATTGATCAGGATCGCTCCGGAGTCCGGCTGGTATAGGCCGGCAATCAGCTTCAACAGCACCGTCTTGCCAGCGCCATTAGGTCCTGTAACCACAAAATATTCGCCGGTCGCTATTTCGAGCGATAACCGCTCCATGCGGAAGGTGCCAACACTAAAACAAAGATCTTCGATCCGCAGAAAGGCCGCGCTCATCCCGCCACCCCCTTGCCGCCCAAACGCTTGAAGAGGATCAGTGTGGCCAGAGATATCAGCACCATCATCTCCGCAATCACAAGGGCCACCTCAAGCCGCCCGATACTGGTCTCCAGAAAGATCGTTGTCGGCATGATCTCCGTCTTACCGCGCATCGTGCCGGCCACCAGCAGGATCGGACCGAACAACCCGAAAATGCGAGCCCAGGTAATCACCCCGCCAGCCACCAAGCTAGAGCCTACATTTGGAATTACTACAAGAAAAAAGCACTGCACTTGGTTGGCCCCGAGTGTCATGGCAGTCTCCTCATAACGCCAGTCAAAGGCATCAAATCCAGCCTTGACCACGCGGATACAAAAGGCGCACCCCACAATGAACTGGGCCAGCACAATACCGAGCGGCTGGTAAACAAAGAGCCCGTGATCCACCAAGCCGCGATCAAGCCAGCGGCCAACAGTGGTGTTGAAGAAGATCAAGATCGCCAGCCCCATGACCAGCGGCGGCAGCACGATCGGCAGATCAATGAGTGAATCAACCAGCGCATGGCCGCGAAAAACGCGCCGCGAAAGGATGTAACCCGACGGTACCGCCACCAGCAGCGAGAGCAGTGTGCTGGCCGTCGAGGTCGAAAGAGAGAGCCAGATGGAGTGCCGCAGTGCCGGGTCGGTGAAGGCAATACGCAGCGATTCACGCGTAATCTGAGTGAACATCGCCAAAAACAGCGCCGCAACCATGATGGCATAGACCACCAACGGCGCGGTCATCAACATGTCAAATCCGCGGCTGAAGCGGCGTGCAATCACTTGCGCTCCTGATGCCGTTCCATGCGGAAGCCATGCTCAGCAAAGAGATCTCCGCAATTTTTAGTTACATAGTCGTAAAAGCGCCGCGCCGCCGCGTTCTTTCCGCCCGGTTTGGTCAACCCCACCGTGAAACCGACGTTGCGCAGGTCGGAGAGGCCATAGGTAGCTGAAGTGACAGCGTCAACCGCATCCGCAGGCAGCGGCACGACCTCAACTTTGTCGGATGATTGTTTGGCAACAGGCGCCCAGACAATACCGGCATCAAGCGCGCCGAGCGCAATGCTGGTAATGCGTTCGCTATGGCCCTTCGACTCATGCACGATATTGCTCTGCACGGCGGCGCCGTAATCCACTCTGGCGAGCATCTCCTTGACCATCACCCCGGAGGTTGAGTAGCGCTGGTCGCCGGTGCCGACGCGCAACCCAGGGCGCGCCAGATCGCGCATCTCGCGGATGTTCTTGGGGTTGCCCTTAGGCACGGCCAGCACGTTGTCTAGATAGGCGACGGTGGCCCAGGCGGTTATCAGGCCGCGTTTCTCGGCCCATGGCATAAAAGGATCGTGGCCCACGTAAATATCACCACGTCCGGTGTTCTCCAGCTGCGAACACATCTCAGCTGAATCGCCGTAGGTCGCCATCACGCGATCTTCCGAGACAGTGCGATAGCGCGCCATGGCCGCCTCGATCACGCCGCGCATGGTGCCGCCGCAAAGCACCAACACCTCTTCCGCGCCTTGTTCGCCCCGCTTGCCGCACCCCCCTGTCACGGCCAGCATGGCTGCCAGCGTGAACAACCCAATCAGCCAAAAACTATTACTTCTCATTCCACCTTTTCCTTTTTTTTAGGTTGTGATCCGGCGGGCGTCGGCTTGGCCGGCGGCCCGTAACCGAGTTTCGCGAGCAGTGCCTGCCCTTCAGGCGCGACGACAAAGTCAATAAAGGCATCGGCCGCCGCTGGTGAGTTAGTGCTTTTCAGCCGGACAATCGAGATCTCAGCTGCATGCTTGACCCCCTCCGCCAACGGCACGATCACCCCGAAGCGGGTATAGTAGCGGGCCACCGCCTCCCACACTATGACGGCATCCACCGTGCCGAGGCGCACCGCCAACGCAAGTTCGTCGACTGTGGCACTCTTGTAAACAATGTTGGCGCGAATAGCCTCAGCAGTGCTGCCGACCTGCTCAAGCAAGGCAACGGTCGTGATCCCAATAGCGCAGGAGCGTTCATCGCCCACGCCAAGCCGCACTCCGGGCTGGGCGAGGTCGGCCAGTTTCGTGATAGCGTGGGGATTGTCTTTTTTCGTGAAAATTACCGGCACAAACCAGCCTATCGTGTGTTGCGTGGTTACCTCAGCCACCCCCATCTCTATGGCGCGGTCGATGTAAAAAGCTTCAACCGGCATAAAGACATCGCCTTTGCGGATAGAACCAATCTGCCCCAGCAGCTGACCGCTGCCGCCATAGGTGGGCGAAACGCGTACCTTCGGGTGTTGCGCCTCAAAGGCACTGATCAGTGCCTCGGCTGCCGGCCGGACACCCGCGCCGCAAAAGAGCATCAGCGTGGTCGGGGTCTCCGCAGCAGCCGGCAGTGCCATTCTCAGCGCAGCCGCAAGCCAGATCAACAGTGTGCCGCCTTTGATGCCAACCGCCCTGACTGAATTTATTAACCCTCTCATCATAGATATCCGTTAAAGCGAGATATAAGCAAAAAACGCGAAATTGCGCAAGATGTTTTGGAAATATCTCTGTTTGTCAAAGGCGCGCTACCGCGGCTTGGCAACGACACTCCAGTGATTTCCATCAGTCAACACCAAAATATTGGAACCGAGATAGGCCAAGGTGATGCGGCTTGATTCGCTGCCCAGCTGACGAAATGCTGACTGGCCGTCGTTGGTCTTAAACTCAACCGTCTCTTTAACGCCGGCAACCAATCGCACGGGTGTCAACTTCAAGCCATCGGCGTAGGGCAGTGCCAACACCTTTTTTAGATTGGAATGAGGGCCGAGCGTGGATGACTCCAACACATATCGTTGCGATTCCATGCCTTTGATTGAACTCTCCAGACGATAATCCCAAGGCTTGCCCCAGTGATCGGTCAAGGGCGGCAAGGGTGTGTCTGCCAGTGTTTTCAGCTCCTCCAGCGAGGCAGGAAACTCAATCTTCAGCCGATAGATCCGCTTCAGCGCAGTCACAACCTGTTCGCGCTCCAGCCTGGTCAACCAGCCTCGGGCCATCTTATCCGCTGCCCGTTGGAGAGGTGTCGCGGGCTCGCGCTCCACCAGCATTGAGTTGAAAATTTTGATTGCTTCATCGTGCTTGTTGTGCTTGAGATGGTGCCAGGCCTCAAAGCCTGACACCACGACCACCAGAGGATCTCTTGGCGCTGCCGCCTTGAATTGCTGGCAAAGAGCCGCCACCTCAGAGGCTTGAAAGGCGCTGTTGGTGCCTGTAATCCAAAGATTCCACAGCCCTCTTTCATTGGCCTCAACCGTCTGCCCGCGGCAGTGCGTTGTGACCGCGATCAGCGCCACAAAAAAAATAATCAAGCTACTATGCACTTTCATCTGTCAAACTCCTGCTCTAATCCGCAACTCAACACCCAACACAGGCGCGTCTCTATTGCCAATAATTAAAAACTCTGAATTCCCAAAAGTATATGGTTTTTTAAATCGCTTGTCACTCACTTAAAGCTAAAATTAGCTTCCAGCGCCCGGAACTACTGTGTCAGGTTTGCTTATCTCCTCGATTGCCAGAGAGAGGCACCTGCCCCCCTCTTCAAAGAGCATGTGACGCTCAATCAAAACTTGGATCTCCTCTGTCGCAGCACGCTGCCCCACATTGCTTC
>JAQUCE010000155.1 GCA_028686345.1 Kiritimatiellia bacterium | reverse complement strand
TTGAGGTTCACGTTTTCGTAGGCGTTGCTGCGGGTTGTGGCCATTGCAATCATTAGTCCAGCTGTGTCAAATTGATAGGCTACGGGATATGATGTTCCCCACGTGGCAATGGTTTGTCCCTGCTGGTGATACAGGTTGCAGAGTTTGTTTCGGCCCACACCATGTTGTATGTAATTTGCCACCAGTCATTGGAGCGCAGCTCATAAATCCTATGCGCCTTGTTTTTGGTTTTAAGTTTAATATGACTGACTCAAGGATTGGCGTACATCTAACAAAATTCATAAAATTATTTTCTTAACACCGTCCGTGATCACAAATTGCTCAAAGAATAATGCATTAACCAATCGTAAATCATATATTGATTATGAAAAGATTGTGTACTTTTCTGTTATACCGTGCATGCTGAATCAGGATATTTCAAAGTGTGTCTAAAAAAAGAGGAATTGGCAGCTCAGCGATAACCCCCTTTACTTACAGGGTGTTATGAGGCTCAATTCTCGATAAAAATGGTGGGAGATAATGGACTCGAACCATCGACCCCTTGCATGTCAAGCAAGTGCTCTAACCAACTGAGCTAATCCCCCTTGGATCTGAAATGAACATAACTGTATAAAAAACGCGACGAAAAGTCAACTGCTCAATTCAACTTTTTTCACTCGATGATATTTCATCTCAAGCTTCCAGCTTGAATGAAAATGTTTTCTGCAAGCAAGATGCTTGCACTACTTCATTATCACTTTTACGGTAACTTCTCAGCCAGAATTACGGCCTGCCGCACATCACACAAACCCTTTTGGTTGCCTGCCTAGCTGCTTTAGAACTCGCCTTTGATCTCAAAGCGCAGCCAGGAAGCAAAATCCGCCTTGCTGTCGCCTGGCTCCTGCTCATAGTAGCCGCCGTAGTAGAGTACCTCCCATACAATGGCACCCTTCAGAGCGCCGCGTCCACCGTAAATCTCGGAGAGCAGCGGGAATTGATAGTTGACCTTGGAAAAATAACCGCGATAGCTGCTGTTGGCATTGTTGTCTTTCGCAGCTGCAAACATCGGACCGCTCCGGGCCTGCACCGTGTGTTTATGATACGGCTCAATCCCGGCCTGCAGATGAGGGTAAATCAGATTGGACCAGCGGTACTTATCATACATACTGGCACAGATCTCGCTGAACCAGCTGCTGCGGTTAAAAACCGGGTTCCATCCGTGATCTGTGCTGCCATCTGTTGTTTTATAGTAGCTATCCTCATCACCGGAGAGATAGAGCAGTGCCAGGCTCCCTTGGGGTTTGCCGGAGAGCTCTTTTTCAGAGTATGTCAGCGCAGTGTATGTCATCCAAGCCATGATCTCTCGCTCCTGCATCTTGCCTTGACTGTCAACTTCACCGGATTGCACGGCGGACTCCAGCTCTCCGCTGAATTTCTCTGTGAAGTGCGGATTCAAACGGGTACCCAGCGTGTGAAAGTTGCGTCCCGGATAGCGGGTTGTTTTGTCATAAAAGCGGGTTTCTTGCTTCCAGATATAATAGAACTCCATTGGAAAATCTTCAATCTCGTTGTAGCTGAAATAGGCCACCAGGGCCATCTCATCCATCTTGGAGTAGGGAGAGCCGCTCTTGATATAGGTCATATCATACAGGTCATGGCCGTTGCCGATGGTTGCATTGTCACGGTAATAGTTGTAGATTCCGATCAGGTCAAGAGTGCTCTGCTCCATCAGGTCGACCGTGGCCCTGAGAGCATCAAAATAGATTGAACGGGAGCCATCGCCCGGTGTGCCGTCTTTGACGAGCCGGCCTGCACCCAATATAATATCCTGACGACCGACCCGCAGGCTGAACCTGTCAGCAATTTCCTTGAGATCAAAGTAGAGATTTTCAATATAAATTTCATCAGGGAACTCATTCCTGTTTTTATTTTTGGTGCTGTTGCTGTAATCGCGGAATTCATTGCCCAGGCGTAAAAACAACTTATGTTTTTCCTGGTACTCAACCTCGCCCCACAGACGAGTTCGGAAACGCAGATAGTCCTCGTACGCTGTTCCAATAGTATTCTTACCGGATGACATCCAGTTGTCTTTAAATTCATAGCGGGCGCGCATGTCGCCACCGGCATCCAGCTGAAGCTCAGATCTGTTTTCTTTGACCAGCTGCATCTGGCTATCAGCGAAGGCTGAGAGCGCAAAAAACACAGCTGTTATAACCCACAGTTTGCTATCCCTCATCGAACCCTTGCCTGTAACTTGTCTTTTTTTAGTGAAACATCAATAGTTGCACATAACTAAAGCCACCGATGTTTGATTAGGATTACGATTAGGATTGTGATTAGGAGGGGGCACATCCTTGTCTTAATCCTAATCGCAATCCTTGTTCTGAGTGGCCATGCCTCCGGTTTACGATAGCGGCGACGATGCTGGCGGACGATTTTCACAGGCGTGAGTTTTAATCGTCAGCCAGCATCGTCGCACATCATCGTCAACCCATGCCGCTGGTAGAGCGGCTACTACACCGGACGGCAAGGCTTGCAAGCGCTGCCCTGTGCAGCACTGTAACCGCGCTCCGTGACAGCCGGAGTGGTGCTTTTATGGCCAAACGTCAAGCGTTCCAACTCGCGAAGCACCACACTTTCAACCGCCGGCGCGTTCACGGCCCGCGCCCTACAGCTTCGACCTGCGTGTCACAAGGCTATCGCTTTGCCGGCGCGTTCACGGCCCGCGCCCTACAGCTTCGACCTGCGTGTCACAAGGCAGGCGCGTTCTTACGGCCTCGGCATGCCTGCTATTACTTGACCGAGTGGCTTGGTGACCTGGTAACTCGGTGGCAGTGCTTACCGACCCCGACTCCGATGCAGTTGACCGTCAAGTTTCCCGGTCGTTTTTTCGCGTCGCGCTGCGCAGTCGGCTTTCAGTGTTAAAACAGCTGCCACTCAGAGAGGCAGGAGGCTTTAGCTGAGGCGAAGCTGCACAGCAACTCTGAATCATGATAGAGCTCTGCTTGCGCGTTGTTCATCACAATCCGCAGATGGTCATATAAACCGCGTTTTTTCAGGATACAGGCAGCTGTTAAAGCTTTCTCCAGACCATCACCGCGCTTAAAAGTCCAGAGTTCGTCTGGCTGGGCCAGGCGTACGCTGCCGTCATAGATCGACTCATCCGGCCAGCTGGCAAGCTGTGCCAGCAGAGCTTCAACGCTCAGCGTCGCCGACTCTTCAACGCAAACGGGGTTGCGCTCCATGGCTGCTTTAAGGAAGGGTTCAGGGGCGGTGGTCACAAAATCGCGATAGGTGTAGAAAGCCATATCAACCGTTACATTTGAGGCGCGCAGGGTCTGGAGATGTTCGACCACCTGCTCGCGTGACATATCGCCGCGCAGTTCAACCGGTGGTTCGCTGGTATCAAACTTCACCCGCGAGATATCCGGCAGGCGGGGCTGAGTGTGGCAGAAGTCCACTAACTCCTGAACCATCTTGACCGCGCTCACACAATTGTCGCCTATCACGCGCTGCAAGGCGGCGCGGTCTTCAGGTTTATCCAGATCAATGGATTGTTCGGCCACAAAATCCTCGACATCATTAAGCACCGCTTTGCTGGGCAGGTAGGAGGCAGCGAAGTGCTCCACTGGAATCGAGTCCATCAATTTTGCGCGGGTGTTGCCGGTTACCTTGAAGGCGCTGTCACTCTCGAAATCAAAGGCCTCGGTTAGCAGGAGATAGCGCTGGGCTCCGCGCACTGGCCAGCGGATCACAAAGCAGCGGCGGCACGCGGAGTTTTGCCGCAGAAAATGGCCCAGCACATCAGGGGTCAGCTCTGTTTTAAGATAGTTATGCAGCCTATCAGAGAAGTATTGAAAGCGCTCCTTGGCGATGGTCGCCTCCTCGTAAAGGAAGTGAATCCAACCGGTTGCATGCGAGACAATCGTGACCTGCTCATTCTCCAGCGCACGGCGGGCCTGGCCAGAGATCTGGGTGCCGTTAAACCACATTGATTTGGTGACCAGCCGACGGTTGTTGATCAAGATTCCGTCACGCACATCAACAAAGCTCTGCGAGTGCAGCGGGGTGGCCATCATATAGATATCCTTCAGGGGAATCCGGCAGATAACGAACAAGGCAGCGGCATAGAGCGCTGCCAAAGAAACGCACTCGCCCGCACCGGTCTCAAAGCCAGGGCGGTGGCGGAAGGCATCCATGGCCTCCACCGTCTCAGTCTTCCAATAGGGAATCGTCTCCGCATCGTATTTATCGAGCCCAAAGTGCGTGCGGATGTCGATGTCAAAGTAGTATTCATCGCCCTGGTAGCCAAAGAGAGCGTTAGAACTGGTGATCTGCTCAATTGGCATGAACTTCTCAAAGCGCGCCAATTGCTCCTTCTGCGAGGTCAGCCCCCAGGTTTCCAGATCCAGGTTAAAGACATAGTTATCCATAATAAACTGGCGCAGGCGCAGCATCCGCTTATACGGGTTCATCTTCTCTACGCCCTGGAACCAGGGCTCCTCGCGCCAGCGCCAGATCCTAGGTGACATAATATTAGCCAGCACCAGACTGTACATCAGCTCAGGAAAAACAAAAATCTCCATATCCGAGAGCGTCACCGCTGACGAGCACCGCTCCATCTCTTTATCTGTCATATGGGTAGCCTCTTTGATTGAGTTTACAGTAGTCATAATCCCTTCCGTATGTTACAGGTTCTTAAGCTGTCGTTTTAGTAGAGTACTGCAACCAGCCGTCAATGTCCAGCGCGTTGTTGCCGTCAAAGCAGGGGCGCACCTGCAAATCAATGTAATAATCCACCGTACAACGGCGGCTATTGCCGCAAAATTCGGTTGCATTGCCTCTAACACGTTAATAATCAAATGGTTGCGTTGATGGTACCTGATGTGCATCTAGTAGGCACCCATCTGGTTTTCTTCTCGCAGTAGCTGTTTTCTGTGTTTTTCTGTACTTTTTTAACATTTGCGCTTGCATTTTACCTTAAAAATACGTAAGTACATGTTTATTTATTAGCTATATCATATACTTTTTTAATCCGGAAAAAGGGAGTTGTAATGAAGAAAAATGCGGTTACCCCCTATATTAGTACCACTGCGTTAAGTGGATTTCGCGTCTGGAATATGATAAAAAGGACGCATGAAAATGAAACGACAAAGAAGAACCTTTTCAGAGAAATTCAAAGCTAGCATTGCGCTTGAAGCCTTGAAAGAAAGAGAGCCGTTGTCGGTGCTCGCTTCGGAACACAAAGTTCACCCGAACCAAATTTCGGGTTGGAAGAAGCAACTTCTCACTCGAGCTCCTGAAATATTCGAGACAGGTAATGCGAAAAAAGGTAAGAGCGAGGATGAGTTGACAGGGCCGCTTTATGTAAGGTTTTGACGCTTCGCGTCTGTATGTTGTTTGCTGTTATATGTTTACGCTTGAAAACGGGCTGTTTATGATGCTTAGAAGGCGATTTTTAGTGTGTTTTTGGGGTTTTAAGGAAACTTTAACCATGCTATTATATTGTCATGCCTCGATCTAATACATATCTTGTTGAAGGGTATCCCTATCATCTGACGCACCGTTGTCATAATCGAGAACATCATCTTAAGCGTGTGCGTGAGCGAGATGTATACCGCAAATGGTTACTGGAAGGAGTGAAGCGGTTTGATGTTTGCGTGTATGCATTTGCAATAACAAATAATCACGTACATGTTGTTGCACACGCGGATGATCTGGAGTCGATACCCAGGATGATGCATCTGGCAGCGGGCTCAACGGCTAAACAGTATAATTTACGGAAAGGGCATTTAGATTCGCTATGGGAACACCCGTATCAATGCACGCTGGTTCATGGGCAGAAGCATCTCATGAATTGTCTTGCATACGTTGATCTGAACATGGTTCGGGCAGGGGCGGTTAAACACCCCAGTCAATGGCGTTGGTGTGGCTATGATGAGTTGACAGGTAAGCGGTCACGCTACTGCATTATTAATCAGGAACGATTGCTCGACGAATTGGGATTTCAATCAATGGAAGAATTTCAGCCTATATACGAGAGTTTTATCCAAACGAAGATCAATAGTGATGCACTAAAGCGTGAAGCCTGCTGGACGGAGTCCCTGGCAGTCGGATCCCTGAAGTTTATTGAAGAAGTACGCAATATTTATCCGCAACGCAAGCATCTTTACTCAAGTGAGGCCGGCTTGCTTAGCTCAGATGCGTGGTGTGTTAAAGAGGAGAATTTGCCTTAAACACTCGTTTTAGGGGGCTAAACGGCGTTCTAAGGGCTAAAAATCGATGTTTTTTAGCGGTAAGTTTTTATGTTTTAACAGTTTGTAGACGCGAAGCGTCTGGATAATCCCATCTTGCTTGCATAAAACATTTCAACTCCGAAAAGTTGATAGTTGGTGGTTGTTTTAAACACCGTTGCAGGGTGATGAGCGAACGCAAAAAAGAGAGGCTGTGATGGCCTCTCTTTTTATGTGTACAAATTACAAACAAACTTACTTGCTTATTTTTCTGGCTGCACGCGGCGCCTCACGCAGGCGGGCTTTCTTGCCTGTGAGCTTGCGCAGATAGTAGAGCTTGGCGCGACGCACGCGCGCGGAGCGCTCAACCTCGATCTTGTCGATGTAAGGCGAGTAAACAGGGAACACCTTCTCAACGCCCACGCCGAATGTGACACGACGTACGGTAAAGGTTTCGGTGTTGCCGCCGCCGTCACGGGCGATCACGGTTCCGATAAAGGCCTGAATCCGCTCTTTCTCGCCCTCTCTAATCTTGACAAAGACTTTGACGCTGTCGCCAATTTTAAAACTCTGCGTCTCTCTGCCCTCAGTCGCCTTAGCCACCTGCTCGGCGTTAATCATATCAATTGCTTTTGAAATCATTTTCAAAACTCCTTCTTACCTGAAAATCAAACTTAATCCAACTCTCACTTCAATAAATCGGGGCGTCGTCTTGCTGTTCGATCCAACGCCTGCCGCGCCCGCCAACTATCAACAGCGGCGTGGTCACCGCTTTGCAGCACTCCGGGAATTTTCAACCCCCGATAAACCGCCGGCCGCGTATACTGCGGATATTCCAGCAGGCCATTTGAAAACGATTCATCCTGCACTGCCACATCGCCGCCGCCCAAAACCCCGGGCAGCAGGCGCACAACTGCGTCGATGATCACCGCCGCAGGCAGAGTCCCGTTGGTCAGCACATAGTCGCCAATCGAAAACTCATCTGTCACCAGTGCCTCACGCACGCGTTCATCAATTCCTTCATAGTGACCACACAAAAAAATTAAATGGTGCTCACCTGTCAACCGCCGGGCTGCTGCCTGTCGAAACCTATTGCCCGAAGGAGTCATCAGAATGACCCGCGCCCGCTCTGTTCGCAGCGTTTCAACTGCCTCAAACCACAGCTCCGGCTTCATAATCATTCCGGGGCCGCCGCCATACGGCTTATCATCAGCGGTTCGACGGGCATCGTGCGCAAAGTCACGCAGGTCAACTGTCCTGAACTGAACCGCCCCCATCTCGGATGCGCGTTTTAACATGCTCTCTTCGAGGAAACCCCGAAGCATGGCAGGAAAAACCGTGATCACATCGATTTTAAGAGGGCTGCCCATCATTTCAGCCAACTCTGCTTAAACGCTGACATCGCTGCTCTCAGCAGCCTCTGCGCGCTTGGCCCTGCGGACCATGCTTGCAACAGTCTCCGACATCTGAGCGCCTTTGGACTGCCACTCCGCAATACGGTCGAGTTTGAGCTTAAAGTTCACTCCCTCACGTGTTGGTTCGTACCATCCAAGTATCTCTAAGAATTTTCCATCGCGAGGTGAGCGCTCATCAGCGGCAACAACTCGATAAGCTGCATGATTCTTGCAACCAGTTCTACGTAGTCTAATTTTGACCATTTTTTCCTCCAAAAAGACCGATAATATACCAATCTATGGCACTGTTTTGCAAGCGCCAATTTGTTTTAATTCCAGTTTTATTTTTTCTCACTGCGTTTCTTGGGGGCTGCCGCGCGTTTTTTGACGCTCGCGGGCCTCTTTGAACTCTTTTTTACCGCAGGTTTAACGCTCGTTTTTTCGCTAGCCGCCGGCTTCTCTGAGCCTGCCAAAGGCAGCTCGCCGCGCATCGCAAAGATTAAACGGTCGCCGCTCTCCGCGACACTCACATCAATCACACCCTTTGTCAGCACGCCTCGCAGCAACTCTTCCGCCATGCAGTCCTCGACAAAGCGTTCAATTGTGCGACGTAGCGGGCGGGCACCCAGTGCGGTGTCATAGCCCTTGGTGATCAGGAAATCAACTGCCGAGGGGCTTAACTCCAGCGCGATCGACTTGACCGCCAGGCGCTCGCGAACTTTACTCAGCTCAATATCAAGAATTTTTATCAGATCCTCTTTACTCAGCTGTTTAAAGACAATCAAATCATCAAAGCGATTGAGCAGTTCCGGCTTAAAAACCTGGCGCGCTGTGACAATCATGCGCTCTTTCAAACGCTCGTAGTCAACATCCCCGGAAAGTTTTCCGAAACCGAGCCCCTGCCCTTGGCGGTCGTAATCAAAGCCCAGATTAGAGGTCAGGATAATCACTGTGTTGCGAAAATC
>JAQUCE010000054.1 GCA_028686345.1 Kiritimatiellia bacterium | reverse complement strand
TCTCAACAACCCGCCCTGGAGCAGCCTAAAGGCTGGACAACAAGCTTTATGCAGCAGCCGTTTGTTGTTCACGCTTCCCTGTCACGGCGTAAAAGCGAAGCTCGGAGCCGGAAGCGTGCTCGTTGTTATCTGGCAGGCTATTTAGAATTTAGATATTAAAGCTCCAAGGGTGGCGGGTTGCACGGCTGCGCATACGATTGGCCTCATCGTCATTGACAAACTCCTCCAGCACTGGATCAAAGGTCATCTTGCGCCCAAGCTGCCACGCGAGCTGAGCCGCGAAGCAGGCCATGTGTGATTTACGCATGACATCCTCATTGCAAATGGTTTTTTTTCGCGACTTGACGCAATCGAAAAAATTGCGGGCGTGCGAAGCCGCGCTGGTGCCCACTTTCTGAAAGATCTGTCTCCGCTCGCGCATCAAATTTTCCGAGAGCGCGATCTCGCTGCTGTCGCCGGTCTCAACCCATCCATCCGATCCCTCGAAGCGCACCGGACAGGTACCGGTGGATGTGCGATACTGTGGCGAGCGGTCGCCAAAAGCTGTTGGCAGAAAATCACAAATCACCTTCACGCCATTGGCATACTGACCAATGATCTCTTTGTCGGTCGCCTCAAATTCCAGCGGAGTTGTGTGATCCGCCTGGTTGGCCCACTGACACAGATCCAGGGTATGGGCGCCCCAGTCCAGAAAATTCCCGCCTGCCTCAAAATCGTGATGGCCACGCCAACCGCCTTGTATATACTTGTTATTATAAGGACGCCAGGGAGCAGGTCCGAGCCAGAGATCCCAATCACACTCCTCTTTATCCGGCTCAGGCTCCTCCGGCAGCCAGAGGTACGATTTAGAGGGCACGTAAACAGAGGCGTGCAGCGTGTGCAGCTTGCCAAGCACTCCGGTCTGCGCCATCTCCACAGCATAGCGGAAATTCGACTGACTGCGGCGTTGCGTTCCTGCCTGAAAGATACGCCCATAACGACGGATGCCATCGGACAACTGCTGAATCTCACGCACAGTCATGCCGCAGGGCTTCTCGCTGTAAACATCCTTACCAGCTTTGACTGCCATCAGCGAAGCAAGGGCATGCCAGCGGTCACCAGTGGCAATCAGCACAGCGTCAATATCCTCACGGGCCAGCAAGTCGCGGAAATCACGAAACCGGGCGCAATCCTGATTGCCGTAGTGCGCATCAACCATGCCCTTGATCTCCTCGCGACGTGAGCGCTGCACATCGCAGACCGCCACAAACTGCACATCTTTCTCAGGCAGCATGACCGAGAGATCATACTTGCCACGCGGCCCGATGCCAATGCCGCCCAGCACAATACGCTCGCTGGGTGCCACGGATCCATTGAGTCCCAGTGCCGAACCCGGTATAATCACAGGGAACGCAACCGCTCCGGCCGCGGCTGCGGATCTGCGTAAAAACCGCCGCCGCGAAACTGCGGCTGGACTGCGCTTTAATTTCATTGGCAACTCCCTTTTGTGCTCTCTTGTTTTATCCTCTCACCTCTTGTATGATCTGTATTGTGACTAAATTCATTGAGGTTGTCAATCACAGCGATAAAAACCTTTGACAACAAAGGTAACTTTTCAATAATCGGCCAGAGAGCAAAGAGCACGCTTCCGGCTCCGAGCTTCGCTTTTACGCCGTGACAAGGAAGCGTGAACAACAAACGGCTGCCCCGTAAGGTTTGTTGTACAGGCTTTAGCCTGATCCAAAGCGGGCTGGTGCTATGTTAATGTAAAAGTGATAGCGGAGTAGTGCAAGCATCCTGCTTGCAGAAAACATTTTCATTCAAGCTGGAAGCTTGAGGTACTTCATTCAACAACTTGTGAAGACGGCTAAATGAACTTCTTGTTTTTTGCGGCAGAAGTTGAGAGACTACTGTTATAGTTTTTCAAAATCATAAAAGAGATGCAGCATGAAATGGATTAAAACTAAAGACGCGGTGTTGCGTCACACAAAACTAATTGCGGCCAGCACTCTGCTCGCGCTCGCACTTGCGGGAGTGATCCAAGGGGGTGTTTCCAGTATTGGAATACGAATGTCCAGAGACAATGATGCCTTTCTTGACAGATCCATTGAGAGCACCATGCAACTGATGGTCCCGGTCGGTGTGGCAAAAGCGGCGGCCGATGTGATTGAGGGAAGTACGGCTGTGGTCGAGTGGGGCGATATCGCTCAACCGATTCTCGACTATCTGGATGTCGCGTGGCGGATTCTCATTCTCAGCCTGATAGTGACGACTGCAACCAAACACACGCTGCTCGGAGTGACACCCCTTGTAAACGTCTTTCTGGTGGCCTCGCTCTCGCTTTATTTTGTTCTGGCAGTTGCGCACAGCGTAACTGCGCCAAGCTCTGTAATCCGCATCTGCGTTAAACGCACTGCCGGGCTTTTCCTGCTCGTGTACCTGCTTTTTGTTGCCATTCTGCCGCTTGCAATCTACGGCACAGGTCAATTGTCCAAAACTATTACCGAACCGCTCCGGGCCGAAACTTTTAAATCTCTTGAGCAAGTAGGAGCGGTGTTCAGTTTGGAGGCCATCACTCAGCAGGATGGGTTTTTAGATAAAATGGATGCTATCAAGAAAAAATCCGTTGAAATCATCAGGTTCTGCAGTAAAGCGACGGCCGACATTGCAAGCAGTGTCGCCAAGCTCGCGGTTATAAAGGTGCTTGATGCCATTGTCTTTCCTTTGGCGTGTCTTGGTTTTCTCATTTGGCTGGTGCGGGGTTCGCTTTATCCAGCGCTTGGCCTCAGCGACAGATCGCTTGCGCGTGACGATTTCCGGTATATTGAAGGTATGCTTACAAAGCGCCGCGACTCACCGCTGTGACTCAGCGTTTCTGTGGCAAAACTGATTGCCTGCCTGTGTGCAGCAGTCGCTCTGTGAGCGACATATGCCGCTCGTAAAGCGGCATCGGTTGACAATGCTGTGCGACGATGTTGACCGACGACTGGGATCATGCGTGAAATCGTCCACCAGCATCGTCGCCGCCATCGTCAACCGCAGGCGCGGCTGGCCATACTGCGTAGCCTGATCAATCACGTGCCGCCTGCAGTCGCCCGCATAGCGGACGACTTCCTTGTTTCACACCTTGTAAGCCAGACTAAGGGCAAGACAAACATATTGGTCTTTAAAAATTATATTTTCAGAACAAACTGCATGTTGCTGAAACAGGTGCAATATTATACAATAAGGGCATGAAAATTTTAACAACTATTATAGGGGTCTGTTTTTTAAGCAGTTTAAACGCACAGGGGAAGAGAGTCAGGATATGTTTTGAGGCTGAGGGTGCCCAGAGCATTGAGGCGCCTGTGTGCATTGTATCCAACAACATCGGCGAGGTATCAGGGGGTGCCATCTCGATCCCGGAAGGGGCGGGCAATCCGCCGAAACGCTGTGAAGGTGCCGCAGAGTACAGCTTCGAGCTGGAGAAGAAAGGGGTATACACACTCTGGTGCAGGGTCTGGTGGGAGGATGAATGCGGCAACTCCTTTACCGTTAAGATCAATGACGATCCCGCAATCCTTTTCGGAGAAGACGCAACCTACAAGGTCTGGCACTGGGTCAAATATCCCGTAGCCCGCACCAGTGCCAAAATTAATTTAAAGGCAGGCAAAAATACAATGAGGATTGAAAACCGTGAAGATGGAATCATGGTGGATCAAATCTTATTCAGTGAGGATCAACGCTTTGTACCTGTGGATATTGAGAAAACCGGCACCTTCAAATGATAAACACAAACCCGCAAACCCTTTTGAACCGCCTCTTTTTCGGGCTGGCATGCGTCACGATCCTGATTGCGCCGACTCAGTGGTCGGTTGAACTGAAAAAAGGACTCTATCTCTCGCCAGCCGACCTCACGCTGGCAGCCGCCGCGGGGGTATGGCTGCTGGATATTTTAATCAGGCGGAGTTGGAGCGACCTGCGGACACTGCCGCCTTGGAGTCATCTCTTGTTTATTATCTGCGCGGGTGCTTCGATGCTGATTGCCTCTGACAAGCTGATGGCGATCAAAGAGGTTGTTCAATACATTGAGTATTTTATTGTCGGATATGTGGTTTTCGATTGTTTATTGCGGAAGTTCTCCAATGCGGCAACAGTGGTGTTGGCGCTCCTGGGTGTCGCGTTAACAGGGATCACCCTGCTGGCGGCAGTTCAATATTTTGATCCAGCGCTTGACAACACAGCCGTGCGCGGCACCTTTGGAAACCGCAATGTGCTCGCCGGGTTTTATGCGCTCGCACTGCCTTTGCTCGTCTCCTGTGTGATTGAGAGCCGCTCATGGCTGGTCAGAGCCGGGCTGCTGGCCCTGTTTCTCGCCGCGCTCTCAGTCAACCTTTCCGGTGCCTCATACGTCGCAATTTGTATTGCTACCGCGCTGATCACCGCCCGTCACGGATGGAAGTGGTTTATCCCGGCAGCGGCGATCTTGATCCTTTGGCAGAGCTACGTTATACCGCGCCTGCCACGTGAAAACGACTTGGTCCACTTCCATTCACTCGCTCTTTACGGCGATGACGGAACAGTTGAACGCCGCTACCCCGACTGGCAGGCGGCCGGCAGCATCATTCTCACCCACCCTCTGCTTGGGGTTGGGACAGGTTGCTATCAGAAACATGTGGGGCAATACTATGACAACATGCCGCGTAAAACAGGGCCGGCGGAGCCTGACATTCAAAACCTGCACCTTGTGATTGCCGCCTCGATGGGTATTCCGGCACTGCTGGCGTTTCTGGCCATGTTCATCGCCCCTTTCAGCAAGGAGAACCTCTTCCCAATGAAGCACTCTGCCTTGATCCACGGAGCCATCGGTTCGCTGGGCGCCTTTGCGTACACCGCTGCCTGGCACCCTTTGCTGGTCAGAGGCATTGGGCTCCCCTTTGTTCTTCTGCTTGTTTTCACCAGATACCTTGTCCAAACTGAGTCTGTCGATGGATGTTATAACAAATAAAGATTATAAGATTTTCAAGATAACACCGGGCAACATCAAAAACCCGGTTTTGCGAACTTTAACCCGCATCTTCGGCCCCCTGCTTGAACGGGCCATAGGTCTGGCGGAGCTGAATGAGATCTACAAACAAGCTTGTCTGCTGCCTGATGACGAGTGTTTCTGCGAGCGCCTGTTGAAGGTTATGAACATCGAACTTGAAATCAACGAGGGCGCACTTGAGAAAATCCCGGCTGAGGGAGCTGTGCTTGTGACCTCCAACCACCCGTTCGGCGGCATTGACGGCATTATTCTGCTCTCTGTGCTGCGTCGCAGCCGCCAGGATGTCAAATCAATGGTCAACTACATGCTCAGCGTTATCCCGGAAATGCGCGAAATGTTTATCTATGTTGACCCTTTTGACCGTAAAAGCTCGGTTAAGACCAACCTGCGCCCCATGCGTGAGTGCATGACATGGCTCAAAGAGGGGCACCTGCTCTTTGTCTTTCCCTCCGGAGAGGTTTCCAGTTATGACAAAGCCCAAAAGATGATCCGTGACCCTGACTGGAACACTGGCATTGCGACTCTGGCCCGTAAAGCCAACGCCACAGTGGTTCCCATGTTTGTTAAAGGTTCCAATACAAAATTTTTCAACCTTGCAGGCGCGATCCATCCGCGCCTGCGCACGCTCCTGTTGCCGCGCCAACTGATCAACAAATACAATCAGACCATCAAGATTGAGATCGGCTCCCCGGTTGTTCCGAAAGATGTTAAGGAAAGCTTTAAAACCAGTCGCGACCTGCTGCAGTATATACGGCTGCGCACCTATATTCTATCGGCCCGTGATAAAGTGACCCCCGGGCGCAAGCTCATCAAAAAGCAGCCGCACGCCAAGCCCATGGAGCCGATTATCAGCCCGGTTCCGGTCAAAGATCTCCAAGCCGAAATTACCGCGCTCAATCAAGATTGTTTTCTGACCTCCTCCGGCTCGCTCAATGCATATGTCTGCTCCTATGACCTCATACCCAATATGATGCGCGAAATAGGGCGCCTGCGGGAGGTGACATTCCGCGAGGTCGGCGAGGGAACCGGCAAGGAGATCGACCTTGATAAATTTGACGAGTACTACCTCCACCTCTTTATCTGGGATACAGAGAAGGAGGGCCTGGTCGGTTCCTATCGTCTTGGGCAAACCGATAAGATCATCGCGACTTTCGGGGTGAAAGGGCTCTATACCAACACCTTGTTCAAATTCAGCAACCGTTTGACCGACGCCATCAACCCTGCGCTGGAAATGGGGCGCTCTTTCATCTGTCAAGAGTATCAAAAAACCTACTCCCCGCTCTTCCTGCTTTGGAAAGGCATCTCGATCTACATCAGCCGCAACCCCCAATACCGTATTCTGTTTGGTCCGGTGAGCATCACCAACGACTACAACCAGGTCTCCAAAGACATGATTCTGACAACCATGCGCCTGAAGTATATGAACAGCGAGCTGCAGCACCTTGTCAAAGCCGAAAAACCGCCCCGCACCCCGTCCAAAGCTGAGTGGAACCTCCCGGATTACACCTCTATCTTTCACGATATTGAACACATGTCCGAGTGCGTTTCCGAGATTGAGGAAGATGGTAAAGAGATTCCCATTCTGTTGCGCCAGTATATCAAAATGGGCGGCGAGATCCTCTCATTCAATGTTGATCCTGAGTTCAGCTCCGTGATTGATGCCTTAATCATGGTGGATGTCTCCAAAACACCGGTCAAGATCTTGCGGCGCTACATGGGGGCGGAGAACGCCGAGAAATATCTCGAATATTGTCAGTTGCATGCCCCGGCAAAACTACCTGACGAGCAGGGATCTGACAAACCAACCAACGATTTTTCGCTACCGGCATACTGAATTTTTAACAAAGAACCACCCATGCTACACTATCTTTCAGTCAAAAACCTGGCCATTGTGGAGGAGGCGACCATCTCCTTCGGCCCTGGCCTGAACATCATCACAGGTGAAACCGGCGCGGGAAAATCCGTGTTAATGGGTGCCTTGAATCTGGTGCTGGGTGAGCGTGCCAATAAATCCACGATCCGGGCCGGTGCGGAGGAGGCCAGAGTGGAGGCGCTCTTCTCGCTGGCCGATACATCCGCTATTGATCAAGAGCTTGCCGGACGGGAAATTCCCCTCTGTGAAGAGGGGCAACTTCTGATTAAGCGCTCCATCTCCGCGCAAGGGAGCGGCACCACCTTTATCAACGACACGCCTGTCACCCAGCAGTCGCTGCGCGCCATTGCTCCCCTGCTGATTGACATCCATGGCCCCTACGATCAGCAGTCGCTGCTAAAGCAGGATTTCCAACGCTCATTGCTGGATGGCTACGGTAATTGCCTTAAACCGCTGGCCGCCTACCGCACCAGCTGGAATACCACACTGGAGCTTAAACTCAAACTGAAAGAGCTGACCACCGACTCCTCGAATGTTGAGGATGAGATCGACCGGCTCAGCTATATCATCAACGAGATCAAAGCAGCGGCCCTGACCGACGCGGATGAGGATGAACTGATCCAGCAGCACACTCAAGCCGCCAACGCGGAGGAGATACTCCTGCTCGGTGCTGGAATCTCCGAAGCTATCAGCGAGGGTGAACTCTCCGCCTTTAGCCAATTGCTGCAAGCCCGCGCCAAGGCTGACGAGTTGTCCCGTGTACTGCCCGAAGCGGAGAGCTGGGTCTCCGAGATCAAAACCATCCTCCTCAGCATACAGGAGCTGGAAAGCACGATCGCCAATCGCCTCAGCCGGATCGAAGCTGATCCCGAACTCTTGCAACGCCTTGAGGAGCGCATGGCCTTGGTCCAGAGGCTCAAACATAAATATGGCAGCTCAATCGAGGCGATCCACACATCACTGGCGAAATACGAAGCACGCCTGGATACGCTCGCTAACCGCACCGCCAAAATCGAGGAGCTGCAAAAAACCCTGCAGGCGGAAACAGCGAAACTGCGTGTGCACGCCGACACACTCACCGACACCCGCCAGCGCGGGACCACCAAACTGGGGAAAGCCGTCACCGCGGGACTCAAGGACCTGGGCTTTCCGGATGCCGGATTCACCATTGCTGTCCAGCCCGCTGCACCGGCCTCACATGGATTCGACGAGATTATCTTTGAGTTCGCTCCCAACCCTGGCGAGCCCTCACGCCCGTTGAAAGAGATTGCCTCCAGCGGTGAGATCGCCCGCGTCATGTTGGCGATCAAAGCCGTGCTCGCGGGCCATGACAGCACACCAGTGTTGGTTTTCGACGAAATTGATGCCAATATTGGCGGCGAAGTTGGCCGCGCCGTTGGACAGAAGCTCAAGCAGGTTGCCCGCTCACACCAAGTCATCTCCATCACCCATCTGCCTCAATCCGCTGTCTACGGCGAACAGCATGTAATGGTCTCCAAAGAGCTGAGCAATAAACGCACCAAAATGACAGCCCGGATCTTGAATGATACCGAGCGGGTGGATGAGATTGCCCGCATGTTAGGCGGTAAAGGGTTGACCTCAGTAATCGAAAATCACGCCCGCGAAATGCTGGAAGCAGCGCGGGCGGAAAAATCCTGAGGGTGAGTTGTTTGAAAAAACGCCTGAAGCGATCCCGACTCCGAGTTGCGGAGCACCACCTTTTGACAGAGAAACCAACCTTCATGCAGCACATGCCGCTGGTAGAGCGGCTACTACAGCGAATGACAACCATTGCATTCAGCAGTGCAGCACATGTGTAGTAATCGCTCTACCCGCGACATCGGCCGACGATACTATGCGACGATAGCGGATTACGATTAAAAACCCTGCCCCTGAAAATCGTCAACCAGCATCGTCGCCGCTATCGTAAACTGGAGAGGTGTTCGACCTCAGTAGGTCCGGCTTCCAACCGGACATGTCCGATTGGAAATCGGATCTACGTTTTTGTGAAGCACTGTAGCCGCGGGCCGTGACCGCGGGGGCTCGTTTTTTGTTCGGCGGTCTGATAATTCCACATCACTGCACATAGACATTAAAGCGACTGTGCTTTTTTGAAAACCGTAAAAGAGAAGAAGATTTTTAACCACGAAAATCCTAGCGCAGCATAGCCGCCTGTCTACATGCAACGCACAGGCAGGCAACCAATTTTTTAATGAATGGCCGCGAATGAATTCGTTAAACATTCATTTTAGGGGTCAAAATACCGCTCTAAGGGCCAAAAAACGGTGTTTTTTTGATGTAAGTTGTTTTCAGTTATGATTTTACAGAGGCTTAGCGTCAAAGAAGGCCACACAGAGGGTACGCTAGGTTATTTTTTAGGTATAAAAATAGAGGGGTAAAAAATCAGCTATGCACCTCTTTCGTGCTTTTCGTGGTTAAAAAAAGAGGTACAGGAAAACAAACTAAGCTGTTAGCTTTCATTCATAGTGAGCACTAACCACGCATCACGCGCACGTAAAATGCAAATATAAAGTAAACGATTATTCTCAAAAAACGGCAAAACCACTAAGTTTTCACGTCTATGTCCAGTGGTCTGCAATCCTTATCTCTTTCGACCAGCCACACGCAGTCGTTGTTTGATTAGGATTGTGATTAGGATTAATCACCCTCCGACCCACAACTTTCCAAAAAGTTGTCTGTCGGACCTTATTGCGGCTTGTTTCGCAATTATCCACCGCATAGCGGCGGATATACTGTGTTACTTTCAGTATGTCCGCCGCTATGCCGGACACAGAAAGGCTGGACAACAAACCTTACGGGGCAGCTGTTTGTTGTTCACGCTTCCCTGTCACGGCGTAAAAGCGAATAGCCTCTAGCTATTGCGAAGCCGGAAGCGTGCTCTTTGCTTTCTGGACGATTATTGAGCAGTTACCTTTGTTTCCCCAACCGCGTAGCGTTTGTTATAAAACAACTCTACCTTCTCGCAGCTCAGCGGCTCTCTTAAACATCCAGATGTTTGACATTCAAGGCATTGTCCTCAATGAACTTGCGGCGCGGCTCGACATCATCGCCCATCAGC
This sequence comes from Kiritimatiellia bacterium, assembly GCA_028686345.1. GTDB lineage: Bacteria > Verrucomicrobiota > Kiritimatiellia > RFP12 > UBA1067 > M55B167. Next base: position 24,518 of record JAQUCE010000054.1, on the reverse strand, counting down.
AGGGTGAAGATCGCATCAGCCTTAACAGCGTCATCCAGGGTCACCCGCAGCAGGCGGCGTTTAGCCGGATCCATGGTGGTGTCAAAGAGCTGGTCAGGATCCATCTCACCCAGACCTTTGTAGCGCTGAATCGAGAGTCCCTTGCGCCCGCGCTCACGCACTGACTCCAGCAGTGCTGTGAGGGTGTTCACCGGAACTCGGTGTCCATCTTCAACAATATGTGCAATGGGCTCGGTGCCTTGCAGGCAGGCACTGGAGTCGAATGACATAGCCACCAGCGAATCGATCTGCTTTCTCAGCATACTGCTGTGAAACAGCTCGATCCAGCGGAACTCCAGGGGTTGGTTGACACTGTAGGACTGCACCTGTGTCTCAGAGAGATCAATTGTGTAGCCGAGCTGAGCCTCTGCCTTTTCGCGCATAGCCCCCAGTTCGATGTCATTAAAGGCATACCGGAAGGTCGGCTCCTCCCCGCTGCCCTCAATCAGGATAAAGCGCGGGAACTCGCCGGTTTCCGGCTTACGCTGGGCCATGATTTTTTCAGGGTCAAGTCCGCCGCGGGTGAGCGCGGCGGTTGTCAGCTCAATCTCTGCCAGCAGTTCGAGCAGGTTGCGCAGCTCCTCTCCGGCAAGGGAGCGGCCATCAACGCACTCGACCACCATATCATCGGTACCGAGCATCAGCAACTTGCGGGTGAGCTGAGCATCGTTCTCAATATACTCTTCGCGCTGTTTGCGTGTGATCTTGTAGAGCGGCGGCTGCGCCAGGTACATATAGCCGCTCTCGATCAACTGCGGCATCTGGCGGAAGAAGAAGGTCAGGAGCAGAGTTCTGATATGCGCGCCGTCCACATCCGCGTCGGTCATGATGATGATCTTATGATAGCGCGCCTTTGAGATGTCAAAATCATCGGAGCCGAAGCCAGCGCCGATCGCGGTGATCAGCATCCGAATCTCATTGTTGTTGAGCACCTTGTCGATACGCGCTTTTTCGACATTCAGCACCTTGCCGCGCAGCGGCAGGATGGCCTGTGTTTTACGGTCGCGCCCCTGCTTGGCTGAGCCGCCGGCGGAGTCGCCTTCCACAATATAAAGTTCGCACTTTTCCGGGTCACGCTCTGAGCAGTCAGCCAGTTTGCCAGGCAGTGCCAGCCCATCGAGCGCGCCTTTGCGCCGGGTGAGGTCGCGCGCTTTACGCGCCGCGATACGGGCGCGGGCTGCCAGCACGGCTTTCTCAACCACCTTGCGGGTGACTGCCGGGTTCTCAGCAAAGAAGGTTGCGAGCTGATCATTGACAATTTGGGCCACGATCCCTTCGACCTCTCCATTGCCGAGTTTGGTCTTGGTCTGCCCTTCAAACTGCGGGTTGGGCACTTTAACCGATACAATCAGCGTGATGCCCTCACGAATATCATCACCGGTCAGGGCACTCTCGGTGCTCTTCTGTAGATTGTTATCAACAATATATTTATTCACTGTACGCGTCAGGGCTGAGCGGAAGCCGGAGAGATGGGTGCCGCCCTCAATGGTGTGGATGTTGTTGCAATAGCTGTACTCGGTCTGGGTATAGGCCTCAGTGTACTGCATCGCGATTTCGCACTCCACCATATCGCGTGTGCCGGAAACATAGATCACCTGCGCGTGCACAGGGGTCTTGTTCTGGTTGAGGTACTCCACATATTCGACAATACCGCCGTTAAAGAGAAATGATTCATCGCGCTCCTGCTCGCTCTCAAGATCCCGGAAACGGATTGAAACACCTTTGTTCAAAAATGCCAGTTCGCGTAATCTTTTGGCCAGAATATCCCATTTGAAGGCGCGGCAGGTGAAGATTGAGTGGTCAGGAAAGAAGGTGACCTTGGTTCCGGTCCCTTGCGTCTCACCGATCACCTCCAGGGATGTGACTGGAATGCCCTTCTCAAAGCGCTGGCGGTGGATCTTATTATCGCGGCGCACCTCGACCTCCATCCAGGCGCTCAAGGCGTTGACGCAGGAGACACCGACACCATGCAGACCGCCGGCAACCTTGTAATTGGTGCCGTCAAACTTGCCGCCCGCGTGCAGGGTTGTCAGCACCACCTCCAGGGCCGGTCGCTTCTCAATCGGGTGCATGTCAACCGGTATGCCGCGTCCATCGTCGGTGACAGAGATCGAGCCATCGGGATTGATCACCACATCAACATGCGAGCAGTAGCCTGCCAGGGCCTCGTCAACTGAGTTATCTACAACCTCGTACACCAAATGGTGATACCCTCTTTCGCCTGTATCACCAATGTACATGGCCGGACGCTTGCGCACAGCGTCCATGCCCTCTAAAACGGTTATATTTGCAGCGGTATATTTTTTTGACTGAGCGCGCGTGTTTAGCGTGTTTTCTTTGTCGTAATTCATTTCATCAGACATACTATTTTCCCATAAAAAGTTATTTAATAAATAGTATCAAAAACACCGGTTTTTCGCAAGGAAAAAGCCTTGATCAAGGATCAAATTATCAAAGCGCCGCGAGACACCCATACTACAGCAGTGGCGGAGGAATCACCTTGCCGTCAGCCTGCGCCCGGATGTTGCCCTCATGTCCGTGGAAGAGGCAATTGGAGTCCATCCAAATGGTAAAGCGGCGCAGCTCCTCGGCGTTGAGCTTGCCGTGGCCGGCTTTCAACCTGTGATAGAGCTTGCAGGCATTGGCACCGAATTTACCGGGTATGGTGTAGGGGTCAGTCCATGCCGCGTCATCATGGAAAAACACGTATGGTCTCAGGTTTTTAAAGGATCTGAACCAGAAGTTGCCATCCTTTTCGTAATCGCCGCGGCGTAGATCAGGTGCCTTGTCTTCACGCTCGGCGCCGTGACACTTCAGGCACTTCGCGTCAATGACCGGCTGAACCAGGCGCGCATAGTGAAAGGGGTTGGTGCCCTCCACCTCCGGTGCGATCTTCGAGGGCGCGCGTTTCATGGCCAGGGGGGTGGCAGCGGGCGGGGTGCGGGCGGTGCCGACACGGCTCTCGTGGCACCCGTTGCACATCAGGGTTTCGCCCGGCGCGGTGTAGGTGATGCTGCGCATCCCTTGCACCGCAACGCCATGCTCATCAAGCGCATGGAAGAGGATCGGCACGTTGATTGGTTGTTCTCAGTAGGCACTGCCATCCTCTTCGACTGGCACAGTGCCCAAAACCAGCTTGGCTCCTTTCTGACTGCCCAAGCCAATTCTAGGCTGATCGGCGTTCGGGGTGGTTTTGGGCAGCACCTGCCAGATGCGCAGGGCTTTAATTTTCGCGCCCTCCGGCATTCGATAGCGGGAGTTATAGACATTGATTAAGCCAATGGTCGCTGTTTTCGGCAGCTCTTCCTGGGGGATGAGCGCCGGTTTTTCGCCATTCGGCAGGCGCGGCTGACCAACCAGGGTCTTGTGCGGCAGCACGGGCGGACGGGCGCGCGCGTGTAAAGGCATGGGGCTCAGGCAGGAGATTTCGGGGTTGCGGTAGATCGGAATCTTGTTGCCGAACGCGTCCACCAGCGTAATCGCGTAGTTCCGGGCCTTAGTGTCAATCGGCCCATACTGGGCGTTGGCAAAGCCGTCGTAAACGCAGAGGTGGTATTTCTCGCTCAGCGGCCAGGGTGAGGCATAGGCACCTGAGCCACAGTCAAAGTAGAACTCAGCCTCAGGAAAGAGCTGATCCGGGGTGAGGCGCTTGACCTGCGACATTGCATTGTCATCCGGCAAACCGGGGTCAATCAGGATGATGGAGCCCCGGGCTTCGCAGTGGTGGCCGGTCGCAGTGGCAACGTACTTGCGGGAGCCGGGGATGGCGCGCACGTCCATCTGCATCATCGGCGCGGTGCGCTGTGAATCGTGGTTGTTGCCGTTGACTGCCCGTGAGTCGCGCCCGTCAGGGTAGGTGGTCCAGGCGTGATGGGCCTGATTAAAGCCGCGGTCAACATAGTCCCAGCGGGTATAGCAGATCATACCGTTATGATCCACACTGGGTTGCCACTCGTTGGTCTCATGCGGGCTGAGACGCGTGATGTCGGTGCCATCTTCAAACATGGTGTGCAGCGTAAAACTCGGCACCGGGCGGCCATGACAGCGGCCATAGCCGCCGCGGCGCTCGGAGATGAACGCAATGCGTCCATTGGGCAGCCAGCATGGGTCAAGGTCATTGACACAGCCGTCGGTCAATTGCACCAGCCCGGAGCCATCGGCCTTGCATTTGAAGATGTGAAAGGTCGTCTGCTCGTTCCAGACGCGGATCTCGGGTTTGCCGTCAGTGTAGCAGAAGAGGATCTCGCTGCCGTCATAGGAGAGATCCGGCGCCAGAAAGCCGCCGTTGCCAAGCTTTTGTCCCTTGCGGGCACCTGCTTCAATCACGGAATTTGCCAGCAGGTTGCGTGCAACGGGTTGATCTGACCAGGGGTTCTCGAGCACATAGAGTCCGTTGCCGGTGGTGGTGCCGTGGATCGTGGCGTGAAAGCCGAAGTACTGGTCGCACATGTGGTTGCCGTAGCGGAACTCATCCGGTGGCAGGGCCTCGCGTGTGATAAAAAGCAGACGGGAGATGTTTTTCAGCAGAGGGTTGGCAAAGGCGATCCTGCGGCGCAGGGCGATCGTTTTTTCAAAGATCTGCAGTGCCTGATCCAGTTGGTCAGGGTGGGCCGCGGCAGCAGCTTGTGCGAGGGCATCCAACTCCTGGCCGTAAGCGCTGATCTCTGCGGCTGATTCAAGATCTTTGTAAAGGGCGCGCGTACGGCGCAGCAGGATTCCCAAGGGGTTACAATCCTCCGGCAGAATGGCCGCGTCACGGAAGAAGGTTTGTTCCAGGCGGGCTGCGGCATCAGCTGCGCCGCTGGTGACTTTAGGGGTTTGTGTCAGCTCGCGCTCCAGCAGCTCATACTCCGGAGCGGCGGCAGGCGAGAGTTGCGCGAGAACGGCCCGGCGCTTTTCAAGCTCTGCGGGGTCAACCACATGGCCCAGGCGCAGCTTCTCCAGCAGCTTCTTGGGTGGAATGCCAGCATAGAGAATAAACTGAACCGAGCTGGGGGCTTTCTTTGACTGGGTGGTGCCCGAGTCATCCAGCGCACCCTGTGCCACAAACTTGATTGCGCCCTCGGGCACCCTGTAAACCATGGCTGCCGGCGAGTGAGTGCCAATGCCGTTTTCAAACTTTTGGCCCTTGACTGAGAGCGGATTTCCTACAACGCTTTTGTTTTTCCTGGTGCTGCTGTAACCGCATTCGTTGTGGAGCCAATCCAGCTCGGTGAGCGCTTTTTCACCAAAGCTGCCGATAAAGCGGGGGTTGATCCAATCCGCGTGATCGCAGCCGTAACCGTCACCGCCATCGTAGACCAGCAGCGACAGGTATGTGTTCTGACCAACAGGCGCCTCGATCGCGACCATATGGTTTTCGGTGTTGATGGTCACCAGCTCGGATGCGAAGAGCACATGCGCCGGGTCACAGAGCACGGCCAGCTCCTCGGAGCTGAGGGCCCCCGGTGCACCCGTGGTTGGTAGAGCGGCGAGAGAGCAAAGCCCTGCTATAAAGATAAGAGTGTGAAGTTTTTTACAAAGCATATTATAAATCCCCCTTTGTTGTGTAGGCTAGATTTTAAATGCAATGGGTGTTTAAAGTAAAGGGGAAATACTGCTACTCTCTGTACTGCTATCATTCGTTTTCGTGATTTTTGTGGTTAAAACCAAAGGTATAAGAAAATGTTTCAGAGTTTTTTTATTATCTCTCACAGAGTCGCAGAGGAGACAGAGAGTAGCATTATATTGCTCTGAACTTTTCGCAGCTCTGCCAGAAATATTTTGGAGGTAAAAAATCTTAGAGGTGAAAAATATAAAAACCCCGGGAACGACGAGCACGGGCTTTGCGCCTTTGCCGGGGAAACTCTGAGACCTCTGCGCCTACGGAACGCGAAGCGTTTGTTACTGCGGCAGCGGGCTCTTAATCACAAATTTCTGAATGATAGCAACGACCTCCCGCACACACACAGTATCTTTTGGTTGCCCGACTAGCTGCTTTAGGCCTTTTCATCTTTGATCTTCCGGCAGTGGCGGTATACCGATCGCGGATTCCCAAGTCGGCGCGGGACGGAAGTTAGGATGACCTTTATCTTTTATGTTCCTGCGTCCGTAATAAGAGCCAAAGTACTGCGCATTGGTATCAACCCAGTTAGAAATTTTCAACAGCTCCGCTGGCTCAAGCTTGAGTTCCTTGTGGGCCTTGATGAGTTTTGCAAGACGCTCCATCCGCGCCTCATCACCTGCCAGCTTGACAGCATCCGGCATCAGCATCGCGACCAGCAGGCTGTTATGCGAACCCAAGCTGCGCGCAGGCAGATAATGAACGTTACCGGTCTTGGGGTGGTTCTCGCCGATGGTCGGAACCAGTCCAGGCTCTCTTCGATCCTTTCTCCCATTGCGCCGTTCCTGAATCAGGTTTTCGTATGAGGCCGAGAAAAATGTTGTCAGCCGTCCGGTTAAATCCAAACCTGCTTTCGGCTCTCTTTCACCATGACAGGTTATACAGTGCCGATCCAGGGTTGGCTGAACATCGGTTGGATAATGGAGCGGACGGCGGCCGGTTGTCTCTCCGATCTGCGGCCCGGGCAACGAAGGCTTGCGCTTCAAAGCCAGGAAAGAGCGCGATACTGTCAGCGACGGCGCGTCATCAGGGGTTTCATGGCAGCCAATACATGCCCGTATCTCACCAGGCATGTAATTGACAAACGTCCGCTCCGTTTGAACCGCCAGGTAGTTTTCATCCAATGCCTGCATGAAGATGTTCGCATTCGCGGGAACAAGAAAGTGGGCGCTCCCGTCACTCTCCACCGGCACCACCCCATGCTGGACTTTCAGCCCAAGAGCAGTATCCTTTGACACAACCGCGTATTGCTGATCATATGAGTCCGCCAGCCCCCGTCCATGACGGCGCGCACTCCATGGTCTCGGGATCTGTTCCAGTATGCGAATGTACTTGATTGTGCCGCGCTCGGTATTTTCCAGGCCGTGGTAAATATCCTGCACCACACATGTAGCCATCTTTTTTTCCGCAAGCTGCTCATCAATCACCGATTGCAGCACAGGCGGCTTTATGCGCGCTGTCAGGGCCATTGGCTGCCAGGCTGATATCTCCGGATCATGATAAAATGAAGTTACCTTGCCCGTTGATTCGAGCAGGTAAAGCCCATACCCGTTTTGCACGTAGCTGGAGCCGAAACCGCGCGGCTTATGGGCAACAAGAAAATGATCTTCGTCTAGCGGCCAGGGATCGCGGAAAAGCGGCCCATTCCCGCCTCGATCCCGTACCATGCTCCCCGATTCAGCATCCTTGAAATGCCAGCCACCTTCCTCAAGAACCTTCACATCAGGGGTCATATAGGTCATCGGCTCACTGGTGCGAATCGGCTTATTCATGTCGAGACGTATGATCGTCCCCAGCGCGTTCTGCGGGTAATGCGGACATCCGAGAATCACATACTTACTGGCTGTGTCGGGGATCGCCCGGGCTTGGATCATGGTTGTAGGCACCGCGATATCATTGCCATATATCTCCGCCGACATTGTTCCATCCGGGCGCATGGCCCAGATACATTTTGAGCTGACAGCTCCTTTATCGACATACTCCCAGCGGGCATACATGATGCGTCCATCAGGCAACATTGTCGGCGTGAATTCACTCAACGCCCCGAAACTCAACTGCTGAAGATTTCCACCGTCACCATCCATACGGTACAGCACAGGTGTAGTGAAAGCATCGCCGCCATGACAGAGCGTGCTCGTCCGGCAACGCGTGGAAACCAGTGCGATGCCGCCATCGGGCAGGTAACAGGGGTGCATGTCGTCAGTGCCGTTATGATAACCAAGCCGGTATTTATTGACGATCTCAGCCTCGTTCTCCGGAGTTGGAAGTACCTGGCGCACGCCCGCACCGCCCGCACTGAGCTGTGCCGAAGGGTCAACGTTGACCTCGTATATCCGGTAGCCCTCACCATTTGAGCGCTTCCAATCAAAGACCACCTTCTTGGCATCGAACGAGAGATCAAACCTGCCAAACACGCCGCCTTTCAGTTCGGCTGCAATCTGGCGTTCCGTGCCGTCTTTAAGCGAAAGAATGAATATTCCGCCACCCGGAGTCCATTTCGAGTTAATATATTCTGAATAGTAATGATCTGACGTGTATGGGATACGCTTAATGAAGATAATTTCATCAACGCCCAGTTTCCTGCGAAGGTCGGCGCGTCCGGCGGCCAGATCGGAGCTCATGCGCTCCACCTGCTCTTTGACACTCTCCTGCTCAAGCATCTGTTTATCCTTGAACAGCTCATTGAAAACATCCCTGTTCCACTCCTTGCTGTTCGCGGAAACAACCAACCCGCCAAGATGCGGCATGTTTCCAGCCGTGTTGACTTGTATCGTGTTATCGCCTTGTGTAAACTCAAACGGGCCGATACTCTCCCATGCGAGACCATCCTTTCCCCAACTGCCGGTGTTTTTAGCAAAGTACGTTCCATCCTGCTTGATGCCATTGATAGACAGGGTCAATGGCCGCACGCCTGCCGCTGTATAATAAGCGTGAATGTAGCAGCTGCCCGCTGCTGCCAGATTAAACTTCCACTGCTGCATCCCGTTTTGACCATGACAGACCGCCAAACCGCTATACTCTTTTTCCACGGGCACGACCTGTGCACTCTTGGCCGAGTGCGCTCTGGCGGGGATGACAACATCTTCCGCCATGCCACCCCTCTCCTGACCAGTGCACGCTGCGACAATGGCTGCCGCAAGCAGCATTGAATATAGCTCTCTTTTCATGATCTTACCCTTGCCCATAACTCAGGGTCGGAGCCGCCCTCGATATCAGTATCGAAGGGCGCACGACCCCGACCCCGACCCCGATGTTGCTGCCCCTGTTAAGAATTTTTTCTTCTTTTATTTAGAAAACATTAGCAATTTTTGTTTCCGGATGCAAGCGGCAACAAGGATGAAGCAATTTGCGAATGCCGGGCGATTGTTCGTCAAAGGCGCGTCCTTAGTACCTCTCTTCTTAAATCCTATCATGTTTGCGAAAGATTTTGCGACTTTTGCGTTTTTTTTGCGGCTAAACATAGCGAAGCAAAGGAAAAAGGAATAGCCGCAAAAAGGCGCAAAAGGCGCAAAAGGCGCAAAAGAAAGAACTTCCATCTTTTCTATGCAACGCATAGCGTTGTTGACTAAACCAGCGGGGCATATCCCACAACTCCTCAAGGAGTGAGATAACTTTTGCATATCACATAGGCACAGTTTGGTTCCGGCTCCGCTGGTTTAGGATTTCATGGTCTTTGCTTGGCTCATCCGTCTTCGTCCCGCAACCCGGCTTCGCCCGCAAGCGGGGCTACGCCGGACAAGTACCGCCAACCCTACACGTTTCCGCTTTGATGAAACCTGCAAGGTGCGCGACAGGCACAAATGCGCCCCAAGCGTCGACAAACAGCTTTTCGGGAAGAACCATTGATTGTTTTTTCAAGTCGCCAAACGACTGGAAGGCGGGTCGCACATCATCGTCGGTCGAGGCCGCTCATCAAGCACCAAAATTGCTGGCAACATATTTGTCTTGCCCTTCTTTCCGTCCACCGCATAGCGGCGGACATACTGAAAGCAACACAGTATATCCGCCGCTATGCGGTGGATGATTGAGAAACAAGCCGAAATAAGGTTTGATAGACAATTATTTGGAAAGAACAATTAATTGTTTTTCTAGTCGCCTAAGCGACCAAACTGACCCCTGACCCCTGACCCCTGACCCCTGACTCCTGACCCCTGAACCCTGACCCCTGACCCCCAATCGCATCCCGCTCCCTTTTCTGATTGCTTCAGCTCGGCTTTAAAGCTAAAATAGAGGGCAAACTTAAAATGCCCTGTTTTTATCTGGAGAACCCCCTATGAAACCCTTGTTTATTGTTATTTCAGCCCCCTCCGGCGCGGGCAAAACCACGCTCTGCGATATGCTGCTGCAGAGCTACCCTGAGATCTGTTACTCGGTGTCATGCACCACCCGCGAGCCACGTCTGCATGAAGAGGATGGGATTGATTACTATTTTCACCCAAAAGAGAGCTTCCTGCGCATGATCAGAGAGAACCGGTTTTTGGAGTATGCCAAGGTGCATGGAAACTACTACGGCACCTTGAAAGAGCCGGTCTATGATGTTTTAAAACACCGACAGAGCATGTTGCTGGATATCGATGTGGCCGGCGCACAACAGGTGCGCGACTATATCAGCGAGCTGCCGGATGATGACCCCTTGAAGCAGGGCTTCATTGATATCTTTATCTTACCGCCTTCGCTCGAAGAGCTACGGGCGCGACTGGAAGGGCGTAGCACCGACTCATCCGCGATTATTGAAAAGCGACTCAAAAACGCTGAGGAGGAGATGCAGCGCGCCAGTGAGTACAGATACCAGCTGATCAATGATGATCTCACCCTTGCTTTTAACAAAATTTGTGATATCATTAATTACAACGCAGAGACGCTGTAGCAACCAGCTGATCGTCCCGTTGCCACTCACCCTGGCGACAAGATGCAATCACAGCCAACTCCCTGCGCAGAGGAAAATAAAATATGAAAACAGTAGTTCTAGGAGTAACCGGCTCTATCGCTGCCTATAAGGCCTGTGAGCTGACCCGTATGCTGATCAAAAGCAACGCGATTGATGTGCACGTCATTATGACTGCGGCCGCGGCAGAGTTCGTCACCCCGCTGACCTTCCGGACGCTCTCCCGTAATCCTGTTGCCATTAATATGTTTGATGACCCGGAAGATTGGATCCCGGAGCACATCTCGCTCGCGGAAAAGGCCGACCTGCTGGTGATCGCCCCCTGCACTGCCAACGTGATCGCGAAGATAGCCCACGGCTTCTCGGATGACATGCTGTGTTCAACAGTGCTCGCCACCCGCGCCCCCCTGCTGATTGCTCCAGCCATGAACAGCGGTATGTTCGACAACCCGGCCACGCAGGCGAACATCGCTCTGCTGAAAACTCGTAAGGCGCACTTTGTTGAACCCAAATCCGGCGACTTGGCCTGCGGCACAATTGGCCAGGGTCGCATGGCGCCCCCCGAGGATATTTACGAGCGGATACTCGAAGTGCTTAAACCGAGCGGAGCGCACAGCAAGGCAGGCAATGAATCCTAAGCTTGCAAAATGGGAGGAGCCGCTCTTTGAACTCCTCAGGTCGGTTGACAACCAGCTCGAATCTGAGTTTGGCGACCTCTACCCCCACCACCCGGCGCGCCCGCCGCACGGCGCCACCACCAACCCGCAGAACGACGGATTATTGCGGGTGAGCGCCAACTTCACGGCCGGCTTCGGCTCTGACCACGGGCGCGGCTACACCCTGAATATGGAGTTTGTGACCCTAGTGCCAGTCGCTGACAAGCACACCGACGCAATGGAGTCAAGGGCACTGAAGCTGATCCAGGACGGCCTTGACCGAACCATGCCGGAGCGCCATCTCAAGATCAAGCGCGATGGAAACCTCTGGAAAATCGTGGGCAATCTGTCATTGAGTTAGCCCAAGTGATAACGCCAGGACACATAGACTTAGCACCCTCAACACTGGGGTGGAGCACAATCCTCCACTTCTCCAGTGTGCTGATTCTCTGCGCCCATCTGCTGATAAAACCGCGCGACTCCCGCACCTCTTTGCTGTGGATCTTTTTCGCATCCTTCTTCCCTGTGCTTGGAATCTCCGCTTATATCCTCTTTGGCATCAATACCGCCCCCAACAAGGGATGGGAGAAGCAGCACTCTGACTCGCGCTTCAACGAACTTTTAAACTCTTTCCGTCTGCCTTCATTCCCGCCGCAACCGCACGGCCTGAACCAGCAGGATTGTCAACCACGCCCGTTACTCGCATCCATTGGAAGCCTCAACCAAATCCTGGATCGCACAGGCAGTTATCACCCTCTGCTGGGCGGCAACTCGATTGTTCTACTGGATGACGCCATGGACGCGTTCCAGGAGATGTTCGATGCCATCAAAGGCGCCCAAAAGCACATTCATTTCACAACCTACATCCTAGCCGACGATGCGATTGGGAAGGAGCTGATGGCTCTGCTGGCCGAGCGCGCCGAGGGGGGAGTCAAGGTGCGGCTGATGTATGATGCTTTCGGCTCCGCGGCAGCCAGCCTGCGGCTTCTCTTCTGGCGCTTCCGCAATGTGCCCAACATGCAGGTGACCGCCTTCTCCCAGGTGAATCTGCTCCAACGCAAATTTATGTTGAATAACCGCAGCCACCGCAAACTGATGATCGTGGATGGTGAGATTGCCTACACAGGCGGCATTAACTTCCACGATGTCTACCTTAAAAAAAACGGGCGGGAGGGCACACGCGATTTTCACTTCAGAATCAAAGGGCCGGTGGTTCTTGACCTGCAAAACACCTTCTTGCGCGATTGGTTCTATATGACCAACGAGCCCGTGGAACAGCTGCTCGCTGCCACGAACTTCCCTGAGCCGCGCCAGGATGGCGACTGCACTGCCCGCGTGATCAACAGCGGGCCCACAAAAGCTGAGAACGCTGTGGCCCTGGACACCCTCTTCGCCGCTGTCACCAAAGCGCAGCGTCAGCTCATCATTCTCACCCCGTACTTTGTACCGCCGCAATCCTTGATTCTGGCCCTGCGCACGGCCGCGGCCCGCGGCGTGGATGTGCGCGTGCTGGTTCCGGCAGTGAACAACCATCCCTCCCTGCAACAGGCCTCGCACTGGCTTTTTGAAACCCTGCTGCTCTCCGGAGTGCGGATATTTGAACGGAACCCGCCGTTCATACACGCTAAGGCGATTATCATCGACGATGAGGCGGCCATTATCGGCAGCGCGAATGTGGATCCGCGCAGCCTTTACCTTAACTATGAGACCAATTTAATCGTCTTTGACAGCGTATTTACCTCAACCTTGAAAAGAGCGATCCAATATGAGTTTGATCACTCAACAGAGGTCTTACATGTTATTTGGAATCAGCGCTCCAAATGGAAGCGTGTGGCTGAAAACTTTTTCAACCTCTTCCACCCCATTGCCTGAACGCAGTACCTCAAGCTTCCAGCTTGGATTTTCTTAGGGACAGGCACTGATTTTCTCTATGAGCGACATATGTCGCCCGCATAGCGAACGACCTCCCTCTCCCGCGCCCTGATCACTGGACATAGGGGGTCAAAATGGTTGCACTTTAATTTTTGAAACCACAAGGAACACATAGTTCACAAAGATTACTGCGTTGTTATTAGGTAAAAATATTGAGGTAAAAAATGGGGAAACCCTGGAAACGCCGAGCTCCGGCGCGGCTCTTTGTGCTCTTTGTACTGCTATCATTCATATTCTTGTTTTTTTGCACGTTTTTTATCTCTCACAGAGACACAGAGTTTTTTGCCCGCGAATCTCCGCGAAAGGATAAGGGTATTTCATCCCCGCCACTTGTCCCGGCGTAGTTCCGCTTGCGGGACGAAGACGGATGCGCGGGGTCGCTAATCGCTTGAAATACCCTTATCACAAGATCACTTTTGACAACATGAATTGTATTTTTAGCACAATATTCGCGGAGATTCGCGGGCAAAAAATTGGTTGCGGCTTTGCTGCGCTAGGCCCTTTGTGGTTAAAAATCAGCTACGCACCTCTTTCGTGCTTTTCGTGATTTTCGTGGTTAAAAAAAGGTACAGGAAAACAAACTAAGTTTTTCACGTCTATGTCCAGTGGTCTGGCGCCTTGTCAAGGGAGCAAGCGCGGAAGGAAGTCAGTCGCTATGCGGCTGACCAGATCATTAAAAACATGTTGCCAGAGGGCTAATCCTTGTCGTAATCCTAATCTCAATCCTCGTCTCTTGCGGCCTTCCCTGAACAATACTGATTGATTATGATTTTGTACTACTACATTATCACTTTTACAGTAACCTCTCAATTACCCGCCTTGGAGCAGCCTTCCGTCTTCGCGCTTCGCGGCTACGCCGGACACGGAAAGGCTGGACAACTAACTTTATTTCCCCAAACGCGCAGCGTTTGTTGCTAAAGCAGCGGGCTCATAACCACTAACTTTTCAGTGAGGGCGAAAAACTTCCACACATCACATAAACTCATTTGGTTACAGCGGCTAGCTGCTTTAGAACATTACAAAATTGTAAACTTCAATCTTTAATCTTCACTTGTCCAGCGAATTATGATAATGTTTTGTTTCTTATGGCACAAAATGGATCTAAAAAAGTAAAGAAAGTACTTAGGAAAATTAGGCGCCCCTTTGAATGGACAGGCATCTACCTCTCCTTTTTAATTGTGCCCTGCCTCACACGCAAGGGGTGTCGGCGCTTGGCAAGCTTTGGCGCGCATTTCGGCATGCTGTTCTGTAGTCGTGACAAAGCAGTTGCCAGAGCCAACTTACAGGTTATCTACGGCCATCGACTGACCCCTTACCGCGAAAAAACCATCACCTACCACTGTTTTCGCAATATGACAGCGGTGCTGGTTGATCTTTTTTGGACTTCACGCAACAGTCGGCAGCGACTTGAGCAATTGACCGTTGTTGACCCTGCCGTGATTGCTCTGGTAAAGGAGTCAATGCCCTCGATCAATATCAGTGCGCACATCGGCAACTGGGAGATGCTCTCGCAAACCTGCGTCCTGAACGGGGTGCCCATGATGACCGTGATGCAAAGTATCGGCTCCTCCGCCATGACCGCGCGACTATCCCAGACCCGCTCGGTGATTGGCCAGAAGATTGTTCCAAGTGAGGGCGCGCTGCGCCACTTAGTTTATGCCCTGCGCCATGGCTCCAGCCTGGGGTTATTGGTCGATCAACACACCCCTGTGCACCAGGGAGGCGCCTGGCTGACATTTTTCGGACTCCCAGTGGATGTCTCGATTGGACCGGCCACCCTCTCCCGCAAACTCAAGGTTCCGATTCTAGTGGCATGGTCGCGCCCCCTTAAAAACGGTTGCTACAAGGTCGAGCTGCTCAAAAAATTCGATCCTGACCCTGACGTGGATGACATCACCCGCACTCAAGAGATTATCTCTCTCTTTGAAACCGTGATCCGCCGACACCCCTCCTTCTGGTGCCTGAACTACCGCCGTTGGCGTGGCATCCCTGCGGGCGATGATCCTGCCCGCTATCCCTACTATGCCCGGCCTGAGCTGCCCGGCAGAGAAAAAAACAGGCTCAACGGCAGTGACCTTCGCGCTGCGCGCACTCTACGCACCGCCCTCAACCAGCCGCTGTGAAGTAGCCATTACACAACACACGCCCCAACCGCGCCACCAAGAGGGTGCGGCGCAGAGCCCCCCTTGCAACATGCATTATTTGAACATCGCTTCATAATAAGGCAGCGCTGCGAAGATACCTCCGCTCTTGTCATAGAAGTCGCTGTCAAGGTTGAAAACACCCTGCCGGGTATGTGACCAGGCTGCATCCGGATAGGGATGGCGGCTACGCATGGCCTCCCAGTTTTTGTAGTTTTGATGACCATTGGCTTCAAGCAAGCCCAGGCCGTCCAGTCCGGGAAACGGATCGAGACGCGCCGCAACATTTTTATTCCACTCAATCAGGATCGGGTTAACCGTGAGGTCAGCGCAGAAGCACGGCACGTCGTGCTTTTTAGCTGTATTGGCAATCTTCATTGTCATGCTGAGTGTTTTGGCGATTGCTTTCAGCGCAATAGCGCGGTAACCCATCCGGATACGCTCAACAGCATCTTTGTCGGTATGCGCGCTTTCATCAGCTGCCAGACGCACCGGGATGTCATGTACGTCAATATCCTGCAATTCATCAAACGGCTCCTCAATGACGGATATCTGGTCAAAGGCGCCGATTTTACGGGCATGATCCAATAAGCGCAGGAGGCTTGTTTTTTTCTCGTAACGCCCGTTAGCATCAAAGTAATAGGGGAGCTTGCCGCTTTTGGTGTGAGGTGTGCGGTAGCTGTCCAAGGCTTTGTGGATGGCTGTGAGGCGTTCCATGTCTTTGCGCAGCATCTCCTCCTGCGTGCCACTCTGGCCAATCTTGATTTTCATAAAGAAATATCCTTGATCCGCGGCACTTTTGATCTCATCTACCGGAACGCTATAGGCCATCAGCGGAATTGAGGCAGCTTTGGAGTGCCGGCATGCGAGCGCTGGCTTGTAGCGCTCCGGAATCAGATCATCAAAATTGGTGATCTTGTGCTCCTTGGCGTAGAGCAGCCAGATTGCGTTGTCCACGCTAACCAGCGCGTTGAGCGCAAAGGTCGGACGCAGCTCAGGCCTGCCGCTGATTTTTTTGCCATACTCAAACACCTCGTGGAAGAGCTCGTCATTCAACGCCACAGGATCGGTGAAAGAGTGACCTTTAAGCAGATTGAGGGCATGGTTGGTCATAGCGAACATCAGAGCGTTACCACCGCTCTCGGAGTTGGCAACAAAAACTTGCGCATCACTCCAAAGCACACTGTAGGTGCTGAGTCCAATACCGCGTTTACCACTGGTTGACTGCACCATTGCGGCGCTCTGCCAAAGGGTGTTGAGCGCGCCGCCCTTGAACCCAAAGGGCCGAATCAGCGGTTCCCGCTGGAAATCGCAACCTGTGTTTTCAATTGCGATCGACTTTTTCGCAGTGCTGCCCGCCGCGGCCGATGTTGATTTGCAACCAGCTGCGGCGCTGGCCATTGCCAGCGATGCTGTTTTTATGAAACTTCTTCGGTTCATGCTCTCTCCTTAGTTGCTGTTCTTTCAACTCCTGCTCCTGCAAATTGAACATGAAGTATGCAGTGGCAGACAAAAAATGTCCACCCCAAAACAGCTTCCCGTTACAGGAAAAACCATTCAGCCGCAAAAAGATATTCTAAAAATGCCTTGTGCAATTTCGCGGCTTCTGCTTATATATGGCGTGGATGGTTATCGGTTTTCCACATCAACTGCCATCGTGGGTGGTCGGTGTGAGTAAGAAACAAGGAGTTCAAGGATGAATGATGGTAACAAAGGATTGGCACCGGCAAACACGCGCCGTGGTTTTTTGAAAACAACTGCTGCGGGTGTGATCAGCTTTCCAATGGTCATGCGTTCGCAAACGCTAGGCGCGAACTCTCCGTCGAAACGTATCACCATGGGTATCATCGGCTGCGGTAACCAGGCCGAGCATGATCTCAAGCAATGGCTGCCAATGGAAGATGTGCAGATTGTGGCGGTCTGCGATGTGAATAAGGCAAGTCATGGCTATGTTCGCGATACGCAGTTCCTGGGACGCGAGCCTGTGCGTGAGATGGTAGAGAAGGCATATGCCGAACGCTCGGCATCCGGAACATTTAAGGGATGCGCCGCTTATGTTGATTTTCGTGAGCTGCTGGCCCGCAAGGATATTGACACCGTGGCGATTATCACACCGGATCACTGGCATGCGATTCAGACCATCCAGGCGGCGGCGGCCGGCAAGGATATCTATTGCCAAAAACCGCTGAGCCTGACAGTGCGTGACGGACAGGAGATGATCAAAGCTGTGCGCAAGTATAACCGGGTCTTGCAGACCGGCAGCCAGTGGCGTTCCACAACCTTTCTCAACGATTTTTGCAAAGCCATACGCGAAGGAGTTGTCGGCAAGCCGCAACGAGTGGTAACGTATGTCGCTAAAAACAACTTTACCGGCCCTGGACCTGGCTGGCAGCCGATGCCGATTCCAGAGGGCTTTGAGTATGATATGTGGCTGGGGCCGGCACCTGAAGTTCCATACCACAAAGACCGCTGTTTATACCGCTTCCGCTTTGGCAGCGACTACTCCGGCGGTCAGACCACCAACTTCGGCCACCATGCCATTGGTGTGGCCATGTGGGCGCTGGGCCTGGATGAAACCATGCCGGAAGAGCTGTGGAATATGGGCGCGGAGTTCCCACTCAAGGGCGATCTTTACGACACCGCCACCAAGGTGCACTTCGGCTTCCGTTATGCTGACGGACTGGAGATGGAGTGCGTGACCTCTCCGAAATCTTTTGGCGTGCGGATCGAAGGCGACAAAGGGTGGATTGAAACCAATGGCCGCAAGATCACAGAGTCGTCTTCGCCTGAGATTGCCAAAGCCGTACCAGGAGCAGGCACCGCAGCGCAGTTCACCGCTCATTACCGCAGGTTTATTGATTGTGTTAAATCACGCGAAGATCCAAATGAGCCGGTTGAGATCGGAAGCCGCGTTTCAAATGTCTGCCATCTCGGCAATATTGCGATGCAGCTGGATCGCCGAATTCGTTGGGATGCCAAAAATGAAACCATCGCCGGAGATGACGAAGCAGCCAAAATGCTTGGCCGCCCTCATCGCGCGCCATGGTCATATAAGGTGTGAACAGCAGCAGCTTAGGCGAGTTGTCGGGGGCCAATCCTAATCCCAATCCTCGTCTCCTTCGGTCAGCCCTGAACAACGCTGATTGATGGCGTAGCCGACCGCAGTAGCTCCGGTTTCCAACCGGACATGTCCGCTTGGAAATCGGAGCTACGCTCCCCGCAGTCTACACCGGATACTGCCAACTGCCGCGGTAATCGCGACGCAGCAAGGCATCCGCCTCTGGGTCGCCAGTACGTTCCGTCTTTCCATTCCAGACAATGCTGCGCCCCAGTTTCATGGAAACATTGGCCATCAGGCACATGGCCGAGGCCTGATGACCCTTCTCAATATCACAGACTGGCAGAACATCGGTTTCGATCGAGGTGATGAAATCGCTCCACAGCTCTTTTATATTCTGGCCATCCGGCTCATGTAACTGCGCTTCAACATGCACAGACGGCTCTTTACTGTTGGAGGGGTAGAAGGTCCAGCCCTGCTGCCAGCCCAGGTGCAATATGCCTTTCTCAGCGTAAAAAAGCACTCCGACGTTCTCGCCCTTCATATGGTTGTTATTGGCAAAACGACGGTGCTCCCAGGTCAGATCAAAACCATCGGCAAACTTCCAGACAGCGATCTGGTGGTCGGGCGCGTCGGAGGTCTGCTCCTGATCGTTATAAATCGCCGGTCCCAGCACAGGCCGTCCGCCGGTGGAGTAGCAGCTCACAGGCGAGGTGCGCCCGGTAAACCAGAGCACCTGGTCAATCCAGTGCACACCCCAGTCAGCCACCTGACCATTGGCAAAGTCGAGGTAGTTGCGAAAGCCGCGCGGATGGATGGCGCCGCTCCAGAGATTATTCATGTCACCGCAGAAGTGCCGCAGGGGCGCGGGTCCGCACCACATATCCCAATCCAGCTCCTTGGGAGGCTCGCTATTCTGCTTGGGCTTCTCCGCGCCGCCGCCATAGGCGATAAAGCATTTGGCGGTGGCTATCTTTCCAAGCTTGCCGGAGTGCACGAACTCATAGGCACTCAGGTTATGCGGCGAAACACGGCGGTGGGTGCCCACTTGCACCTTACGCCCATACTTGCGGGCAGCGGCCACCATGGCGCTGCCCTCCAGCACAGTGTGACTAACCGGTTTCTCAACATAAACATGCGCCCCCTGCTTGCAGGCCTCAATTGTGATCAGCGGGTGCCAGTGATCCGGCGTTGCCACTATCGCGATATCCGGCTTTTCCCGGGCGAGAACTTCGCGGAAATCCTTGTAGCGCTTTGGATTGCTGATGTTCTGCCCCTGCAGCGACTCGCAGGCTTTATCGAGCATGCGCTGGTCCACATCGCAGAGAGCGCTAACCTCGCAGGTGCCGCTGGCCAGGGCTGTATTGAGTATATTCATACCCCACCAGCCGCAGCCGATCAAAACAACCTTATAGCGCTTCGCACCTTGGCCGCGCAGGATAAAAGGCGCACTCTGAGCTGCCAGTATGGCAGCAAAAGAGGCTTTTGAAAAGTCCCGACGTGTCATCTTTACCTCCTAATTTAGAATGTAAGTTTTTTGTGGTACTCCTGCAATGACAGAACATTGCTCTGGTTTTTAATGCGCTCGGCAATGCCGTAGGCCGTGGCCTGAGCGGCCGCGACAGTGGTCACATAGGGGACACCGTATTTGATCGCGGCCTTACGGATGTAAGAGTCATCGGTCATGCTGGCTTTGCCAATCGGCGTATTGATCACCAACTGGATCTCGCGGTTGGCAATTGCGTCAACAATGTTCGGGCGCCCCTCGTGCATCTTTAAAATCCGCTGGCATTCGATGCCATGCGATTGCAGAAAGGCGCAAGTTTTTTCAGTGGCCAGGATCGAAAATCCGGACTCCCGCAGCTTGCGGGCAGTTGGCAATATCTTCTCTTTGCCCTTGGCATCAACTGAGAGCAACACAGTGCCCTTCAGGGGCAGGATCTGCGAGGCTGCCTCTTGTGACTTATAAAAAGCCAATCCAGGGGTATCTGCCAGACCGAGCACCTCGCCGGTGGAGCGCATCTCAGGCCCCAGCAAAGGGTCAACCTCAGGGAACATGCTGAAGGGGAAGACCGCCTCTTTCACGCCGTAATAAGGCACCTGGGCCTGTTTAAGGTTGAGCTCTGAGAGTTTTTTGCCCAACAGCACCTGGGTCGCGACACGCGCCATGGAGAGTCCGCAGACCTTGGAGACCAGTGGCACTGTGCGCGAAGCGCGCGGGTTGGCCTCCAGCACGTAGACGACATCACCGCAGATCGCGTATTGAATATTCATCAGGCCGACCACCTTCATCTCGCGGGCAATCCGGCGGGTATACTCACAGATCGTGTCAATGTGCTTCTGTGGAATGCTGACCGGCGGAATGATGCAAGCCGAGTCGCCGGAGTGCACGCCCGCCAGCTCGATGTGTTCCATCACGGCAGGCACAAAGGCATCCGTGCCATCGGCAATGGCATCAGCCTCGCACTCCAGCGCATCCTGCAGGAAGCGGTCGATCAGGATCGGGCGATCCGGGGTGACCCCCACTGCGGCGGTCATATACTGACGCAGCATCTCCTCATCATAGACAACCTCCATGCCGCGTCCGCCCAGCACGTAGGAGGGGCGCACCATGAGAGGATAGTCAATCTGAGATGCAATCGCAACCGCATCGTCGACATCCACTGCCATGCCGGACTCCGGCATGGGGATGCCAAGGTTTTCCATGATCATGCGGAACTGGTCACGGTCTTCAGATAAGTCGATGATCGCCGGGGTGGTGCCCAGGATCTTGACTCCCGCCTCCTCCAGCTCTTTGGCAATATTGAGCGGTGTCTGGCCGCCGAACAGACAGATCACGCCGATTGGTTTCTCCTTGGCGTAGATTGCCAGCACATCTTCGACTGTCAGCGGCTCAAAGTAGAGCTTGTCCGAGGTGTCATAATCAGTGGAGACTGTTTCCGGGTTGCAGTTAACCATAATGGTTTCGTATCCCGCATCGCGCAAGGCAAAGGCCGCATGCACACAGCAGTAATCAAATTCAATCCCCTGGCCAATGCGATTGGGTCCGCCGCCCAGTACCATCACTTTTTTCTTGGTCGAGCTGACTGTTTTGTCAGGGGCGTTATAGGTGGAATAATAGTAAGCGGCATCCTCCACCCCGCTCACTGTCACCGCTTCCCAAGCAGCAGCCAGGCCCAGCTCCAGACGGCGCACACGGATTACAGTCTCGGGAACATCCATCAGTTGAGCGAGGTACCGGTCGGCAAAGCCGTCGCGTTTGGCCACGAGCAGCAGCTCGTCCGGCAGACCAACCCCTTTATACTCCAGGATCTCCTCCTCCAACTGAACCAGCTCCAGCATCTGCTCCAGGAACCAGGCCTTGATATCCGTGCGGGCGTGGATCTCTTCCACTGTGGCCCCTTTGCGCAGAGCCTCATAGATTATGAACTGGCGCTCGCTGGTCGGATAGATCAGTAAGTCCATCAACTGCTCTTTAGTTTTACGGTTGAAATCCTTGGCAAAACCTAGGCCGTAACGTCCCTGCTCCAGCGAGCGGATCGCTTTTTGGAAGGCCTCTTTGTAGGTTTTGCCGATGCTCATGACCTCACCGACCGCGCGCATCTGGGTTCCGAGTTTATCCTCAATGCCCTTGAACTTTTCAAAACCCCAGCGGGCGAACTTGACCACCACATAATCGCCGGAGGGTGTGTATTGGTCGAGTGTGCCATCGCGCCAGTACGGGATATCGCGCAAGGTCATGCCGCCTGCCAGCTTAGCGGAGATCAGGGCAATCGGGAATCCGGTGGCCTTGGAGGCCAGTGCGGAGGAGCGCGAGGTGCGCGGGTTGATCTCGATAATCACCACACGGTCAGAGACAGGATCATGGGCAAACTGCACATTAGTGCCGCCGATCACGCCGATAGCCTCCACAATGCGGTAGGCGTATCCCTGCAGACGCTCCTGCAGCTCCTGACTGACAGTCAGCATCGGCGCGGTGCAGAAAGAGTCGCCGGTATGCACACCCATGGGGTCGACATTCTCAATAAAACAGATCGTGATCATGTCGTTGTTGATATCGCGCACCACCTCCAGCTCCAGCTCCTCCCAGCCCAGCACCGACTCTTCAACCAGCACCTGCGAGACACGGCTGGCAGCCAGTCCGCGTGAGACAATGGTGCGGAACTCCTCCATATTGAAGACCAGGCCGCCGCCGGTCCCGCCCATGGTGTAGGCAGGGCGGATCACACAGGGCAGACCGATCTCCTTGACGATCTCCTCTGCTTCGGCAAGTGTTTTTGCGACATCACTCTTGGCCATTTCTATGCCAAGCGCGTTCATGGTTGCCTTAAACTCCAAGCGGTCCTCACCGCGTTTGATCGCATCCAGATCAACACCGATCATGCGCACACCGTATTTTTCCAGCACACCCAGATCACGCAGCTCTGAGGCCAAATTCAGGGCGGTCTGCCCGCCCAGGTTGGGCAGCAGCGCATCCGGGCGCTCCTTTTCAATGATGCGTGTGATGGTCTCGGCATTCAGCGGTTCAATATAGGTGAAGTCTGCTGTTCCAGGGTCGGTCATAATTGTGGCGGGGTTGGAGTTCACCAACACAATCTTGTAGCCCAGCTCACGCAGGGCTTTACAGGCCTGAGTTCCTGAATAGTCAAACTCGCAGGCCTGTCCGATAACAATCGGGCCAGAGCCGATAATCATAACCTTGTCAATTCCATCAATCTTAAACATAGCGACGCACCTCTATTGAATCTATCTGGTAACCTATAAATGCTGTCAGCGAGAACACTTTCAGAGCCTGGGCACAGGATGAACATAGCAAAATCCCAATACAACAAAATGAACGTATAAAATGTATCAATATTCGCGTTGAAAAACAAGGCAATCAAGCTGCTTTAGCAGTTAAAATAATTTAAGGTGATTATAGTTGGTAAAACGCGCCAACTCCTTCGGCCATCTTACCGTCCTTTCAGAGAATTCCTTTTCAATAATGCCTGGGCTTGTACGATGTTTGGTGTACAGGCTTTCCGTGTCCGGCGTAGCTGCGAAGCGCGACTTGTCCGGGCGTAGCTATTGCGAAGCCTGAAGACGGAAGCCTGCTCCAGAGCGGGTTATTGAGAGGTGACCCTAAAAGTGATAATGGAGTAGTGCAAGCATCTTGCTTGCAGAAAACAGTTTCATTCAAACTGGAAGCTTGAGACGCGCAAAGGGTGCGCTGCGTTGTTTTTGAGGGTAGAAAAATAGAGGGGTAGAAGATTCTATTGCAGCGGTGTTTTTTAGGTAAAAAATGTAGAGGTAAAAAATGAGGATAACCCTGGGGAAGATTGCGGATTATCAATAAGTAACCCTGCATGCCCTCCGCCGCCGGATTCATAATAGATATCTTCGCACCACGGGTCAATATAGTTAATTGGATTGTCACCAAACGCCACATACAAATTCAAACCGCCCTCAAGGCCGATGGGGTCCTTTGATAGCCAGCGTCCAATATCAGAAGAGTACCACCGGGCTCGGAAGTTGTAAAGCCCCGTCGCTCCGCTGCACTCTCTTCCCTGAAACAAATAACGGAGCTTGAATGATGAGTTCTGAATGCTGAGTGATGAGTGACGAATTGAGAGTGGTTCCCCAAGCATCGTAGCTAACAGTCATCACGGTGTTGCCGGAATCATCAATCAACGCATGGACGGAGTTGAGGTGGTCTTTGACGGCGTAGAATGTGTTGGTGAAAGCACCTTCATGCACTGTCACGGCCAATAAGTTATCAACGCCTGAACCCCAAGTGTAAGAAGCAAGGATGTCTCCACTAGAGTTATGATCCGCCACACAGTGATCGCCGTTATAAGCATGATACACAACGCCGCTGGCGTTTGACGTTGAATGCCTGTTGCCAATCGGCCCCCAGGTGTAGGACTCAGCGAAAACTCCGTTTGTACTGACGGAGGTCAGCTGGCCTTGGCTGTTCCACGCCAGATCCAACGTCACACCATTCTGCACCATATTTGTGATGTTTCCGGACGCATCGTGAAGCACTCCATCAAGTTTGTTGTGTGTGTAAGTGTAGCTTGACCCGCCGGCTGAGAGGCGGTTGCCCGCAAGATCGTAACTATAGCTTACGGCTGCATCGGAGTTAAGCTTTTCGGAAAGCAATCTGCTAAGATTGTCAAAAACATAGCTGTTGGTGATTGCTATGCCACCTACAACACTGACTTTC
>JAQUCE010000154.1:7156-8680 GCA_028686345.1 Kiritimatiellia bacterium | reverse complement strand
AGATTGTCAGCAGGGCTGTAGTAGGGATCCTTGCTATAGGCAATCAGGATGTCGCGCAGCAGGTCGCCGGGAAAGTCCAGCGACTTACCCATGTCCTCACAGAAAAGAAGGAAGAGGCAGCGATCCAGCAGGCGCTGGGTGAGTCTGACCAGTTTTTCAAATTTCGGTACAACTGCTCTGCCTGGCCGGATTTCTGGAACTCGCGATATTCCATCTCCCAATGCGATGCTAGAAAGGGAATATCAAAAAGAGGTTTACCGATCATACTCACCAAGGTTGTTTTGTGCTGCTGTAAAGTTGCTTTAGTTATGCAATGGACAGTATAGTCATAAGTGAACTATGATGTCTATAGAAAGTTGGGTAGGAATATGAGGTTCACCGTGGAATTTCAGATCACCGGACATAGGGATCAAAACTGTTGCACTTTATTTTTTGGAAATCACAGAGGCACCCTCCTACGCCAAGGCTACGGCGTGCCATGCTGAGGCACAGAGGAGAGTCGCTGCGCTCCGTGAATTGATTAAAGTGGTAAACGATAAGTGGCAAGCATCAGGATATGCAGGCACACATTTATGACGGCCATGGAGAGCCATGTTTTCCGAAGTGCGTGCCAGCGGGGAAGTACAGTTCAAAATGCTGTGCAAGAACTTCCAGCAACTCCGCTGGCGTGACGAGTTCGCGTTGTTCGATGATCCGCACCCCGCGACGAATTGTAAGTTCGCGATTAAGGATCGTGCGCCGCGTTCCGTCGGGTCCGGCACAGGCAACCATCAGGTTTTGATGGAAGGTCGAGCCTGGATTCGTACTCGTCCACCAGTTGGCTAGTTCCCGGTCGATCGGCGGCATCTCCTCGCCTGTGAACTCGCACACGTCCGACCACTCGTCGCCGAGTTTTACCTGGTGAAAATAACGGCCATCTTCACGGATGATCCGGCGCGGTTCGTGCGGAGTTGCTTGCTCGCTCATATCATCGAAGCGGATCGCCGCAGTTAGCGACAGTCCGCCAGTGCCGACATCCGCGAGCCATGGCTCGCCAGCGATCTCAATGCGGATGAACAAGTGTGTGCGCGGAGGCGTAAAATCGCGGGGATGCGCTATTCGCACGCGCGCGGAGAGTGGCGTGACCTGAAAGCCAAGAGCTGTCAACACTAGCAGCAGGAGCCCGTTCTGTTCAAAGCAGTAGCCACCACGGCGCTCGCGAACCAATTTTTGCTGGAGTGAAGCAGCATCCAGCCGGATGTGTCGCCCCTGTAACACATCAAGGTTCTCAAAAGGAATTGCCGCAGTGTGATGGCCGAGGATGGCATGCAGCACGTCGAGCGTCGGCTCTCGCGACCCGACGTAGCGGATACGGGCGAAATAGGCATCAATGTCAATTTCGCTTGCATGCTCACGGGGTTTATCCTTCATGATAAGTTTCAAGTTTTTTGCCTCCTTCTTTCCAAATTATCCTCTTGTTCTAGTCGCTTAAGCGACTAGAAAAGGCAATTAATTGTTCTTTGTAAAAAGCTGTCTATCGGGCCA